>VBEW01000090.1 GCA_005889225.1 Chloroflexota bacterium
GCATCGTTCTTCCTCTTCGCGTCAACGATCCCGCTGACGACTAATTCTTTCCTCGGAGACGGTACGTCGGACCTGCCCGCTACAGTACCGGAATCCGCAGCGTAATCACATGGGCCGCGCCGTTGCCCGAAAATCCGGAGCCGGTAGGTGGCAGCGCTCGCCGGTCGGGCCCATTGGTGATGGACGCGCGTGTTCTCGCGTTACAGTCCACGCCAGTGGCGCCTGAGCGCGGCGCGACCCTCCCGTGATCGCCGCATGAGTGTTCGGTATCCAACCGATGAACTGCTTGTCGACGGTGACCAGCTGCGCTTTCTCGTCGGAATCAACCAGGGAGGTGTTCTTCACCCTTTAGCAACACGCGCACGGGTCGGTGACATTTTCCGGCTAACAAACAGCGAGGCAGAGGTAGTGTCAGACCGTGAGCAGGCTCCCTCTCAAGCTAACATCTCCGCAAGTCAGGGTTAGATTCAGGTGGTGGTATGTGATAGTTGTGGCGATCCTGGTCACTGCAGCCACGTTGCTTGTCCTCACGCAGGTTCGGGTTAGCGTTACGCTGTGCGGGCAAATGACTCCTGGCGGCGTCGGCATGGCTACATGCCTGGCTGGCCCCACCACAGATATGTCGCTTTGGGACTACATCACCCACAGCAAATACCCTGAATACACCTACGTTCTTGATTAGGCGTTGCTCCTCGGAGAGCCGGGACTCTTAATACTGGGTCGGGCCGACGCCCAGGGTAACCGTTGAATGGTGGCGGCGTACGTTCGAATCCGTTACGGGCTACTTCCCGGAAAGTATTCCAACATCCTGGTGCGGGACCTCTACGCCAGGCCCTACCGTGGCCGGGCAGCCGATTTATTCTGTCATTGGCCTGCGCCAGAGGCTCCGGGCACCTCGTCGATACGAACTGGAATGAAGGGCATCCCATCCTCCTGCTCCGCCCAATCCTGCTCCACGTAGTACATCCGGAATTGTTGGGCGGCAAGAGACGTCTCGAAGAGGACATGTCGATTTAGTCCATGAAACTGCTCAGCCAACTCGGAGAGCCTGCCCGGGTCAGGGCCATGCCATGTGGGTGCGATGATGCAGTCCGAGATTAACGAGTAGAACTCGTGGGAGTAGTAATCGTCGCCCCACCACCCAACATCGAATCCCAAAGTGCGCGGCGTCCGGCTTGGCGAGTCTTTAGAGACCGCCACGACCTCCCAGGCCGCCGGGTTCCCGACTAATGCAACCAGCTGTTGGGCAACACGGAGGTCGGAGAGCAGTGGGCCGTTATCGCCGCCCAGCTCGAACAGCCGCCGTCTGGCGGCAAGGTTCGCATCCGAGTCGTCGCTATGCTTGCGAAGAAATTCTGCGGCGAGGTGATCCGGCAAGGGACTGAGTGGATCCCTGCCCATGCCCCGATACTGCCGCACGTTAACGAAACCCAACGTCGCTCGGAGAGCCGTCAGCTCTTGCGCACCTCCATGAGTTGCAGCCCGGTGCTCGTAGCGCGCTACGAAGTCGTCCGTGCGCCGAACGATCAGGTATCCGTCGGACGGCATACATTCAGGTTATCGGTGGCCACAGGCTGACCTTGCATCCCCGATTACTAAGCCTCGCCGGGCATTCGCTTCGTAGATAAAGCCGGCAGTGTTCGAATACTGTCCGCCCGGAGCTAAAACGTGGCTTCCCTTGCGATCGACGTCAGTGACCAATGCCAAGCGCCTTACCTGTCACGAGGACCCCGATGAGCAGGACGAAATCGTTTGAAATGAACGTAGTTGACGAGCTGAAAGGGTTCTTGCGGCTACCACGTCGTATTCAGGAGGCAAAGAGGTGGTAGGAGCCGGTTACCTGGCGGATCAAGGGCGCAAGGCCGGACCCCTCCTCACCATCATCTGCGCCGCGGTCTTTCTAGCATCTAGCTTGGCGGCTGTTTTCGAAGCAATACTGCTGAGCCAAGAGGCCGACGCGCTTGCCAAGGCGCCCGTTTGCGGTGCTTCTCGCGTCGCAGCCGACTGCCGCCTTCACGTTGGGGGAACAGTCGTTGGCGGCTACGACGAAGGCAGCGGACTTACGCCGGAGCGCCACATCGACGTGAAGGCTGCCAGTGGCGATGTGCTGCATCTTGACTCGCCAATCGTCGGAGCACCGCCGCAAATCGGCTCTCCGGTCCAACTCGAGTACTGGAAGGGAAAACTCGTTCGCTTCGCTACCACGGCTGGGACCGTATGGACGTCGGACCATCCGGCTCACGCTTCACGGACGAGCCGGCTCTTGGCCTGGTTCGCCTTCGGCTTGGCCGGTCTCTTTGGGATTTGGTTTATGTCGGCATTCCGGCGCGGCCGGCACTTGCCTGACGCATCAACGGCCTCTGACTTGAACATCGGAGTGAACCACTGGTTCTATGTCGGTGTAGCCGTGATCGTTGTGTTCGTCGGTTTCGCCGGCCTGGCCGCTGACGGCTTCAGTGATCAGACCTTTATGACTGGTCTCAAGCGCGCAGGCCTAGTCGCAGTTGCTCTGTCACTTGTGACCTTGAGTGCGATCGGCCGAAAGGTCACCCTGACGCATGATGGTTTGCTCTATGTTCGCCGGTTCGTGACCTTCCCTTCCATCACGAAAGTCACGCTGGAGCCGGCGCGCCTTCCCTTCAGCAGTCTGAGAATAGTGACGATCCACGCGCGGAATGCCAGCAAACCTATTTCCGTCGACACCAAGTACTTTGGATGGGGCAACCGAGTCCGGCTGCTTCAAACGATCCGCAGCCGGTCATCCCACGCGCAGTTCGACGTCAACGCGGCAGCCCTAAGGGATGGCGAGCCTGTCGGGCGACAGACGCCAGCGCCCGGCGCCAATCCCTGGCAGAGTCAGAGTCGGGGATGCGCTACGGCTCTCCTCGGGGTGGGTTCAGGGCTCATCGTTCTCAGCCTGTTTTTTGGAACGCTAGGGGGGCCGCCAATCGTCGGCCTCTGGATGTACGCAGTGGGCGCCATCTTTGTTGGCGTCGGGATCCACCGAAACATAAGGGTATTGCGTGCATACTTCGGGAGCCCACGGGGAGATTTCCTGTTCGTGCTCCAAATGCTCGCGCCGCTCATCGCTTGGGGAATCGACGCGGCCGGAGAAACCTCATCGAGCAGCTCGATGCGATTGCTGTTCCGATTTCTAAGCCTTCTACCATTCCTGGCCGTCTGGATACTGATCTGGCTTCCACTCAGTAAGGCGGATGAATCGATCCCCGACCATACGCGCATCGCCTAACAAGGGTTGCCGGGCGCGCAACCCTCGTTTCAAGTTTGTCCCCAACCGTACAAGTAATGAACTCCACCATAGAGTCGGCTTCGACGCCCCGTTGTTAATACTTCCCTAAGCCACAGGACATCGAGCCTTCGACTCTGGCGGGGATCACGCATAATTTGGCTTCCATATTGTCTTCCACCGGTGAGACCGCGACGAACCGTCTGGCTCTTCAAGTCGAAGACCTCCACGTCAGCTATGGTCCGAAGCGGGCAGTTGACGGCGTGTCCCTCGAAATTAACGAGGGCGAGATCTTTGGCCTACTGGGCCCGAACGGAGCAGGCAAGACCAGCACCCTCAGCGCCATTGAAGGTCTGGTACGGCCCGACTCCGGCTCGATTCGAATCGGCGATATTGACCCTGGCGCAAATCCCACTGCGGCGAAAGCACGGATGGGCGTCCAGCTTCAGTCGACGAGCTTCCAATCCGATCTCACGATCCGCGAGATCGTCAGGCTCTACGCGGGCCTCTACGGAGTGCCGCTCACCCGAGCCGAGATCGACGACCTCCTCGCTGACATCCACCTTGAGGAGGAAGTGTCAAAGCGCTTCAGCCAACTGTCGGGTGGACAGCAAAAACGGGTCTCGCTGCTGATTGCCACCATCCATAACCCACCACTCGTGCTCCTCGATGAACCAACCGCCGGCCTGGATCCACAAGCTCGCCGGCAGTTATGGGATCGCATCGAGCGCCTGCGCGACACCGGCCGGAGCATCCTCCTGACCACGCATTCCATGGAAGAGGCGCAGGCCGTCTGTCAACGGGTGGCGATCATCGATCGCGGCAAGCTGCTCACGGTCGACACGCCGGCCGGGCTCATCGAGAAACATAAGGATGACCCCCGCGTGCGCAAGGTGGCCCATGGCCAGGTCACGCTCGACGACGTCTTCATCGGATTGACGGGCAGCGAGCTCCGCGATTGAGATGAGTAGCCCGACGGTCGCTCCATCTGCGCGCGTTCCGATGTTGTCGGGAATATTGACGGCCCTCCTTCGGGCCGACTTCACGGTTCAGCTGCGCAATGGGCGCGCCCTCGCGCTGGCCTTGCTCCCGCCGCTCGTTCTGCTGTATGCGCAGTTCGCCGGCAAGCGGGGGGTTCAACTCGGCGACCCTCTCTTCCGGGTCGCGACGTCCATCACCTTCGGTATCGCGTCCATTGCCATCCTGGGGTATACGGCGACCGTCGCCAGGGATCGGGAGAAGGGCGTCTTTCAACGCCTGCGGGTCTCGCCCGCTCCGACCTGGACGATTATGGTCAGCCGGCTGGCCGTCCAGCTCGTCTCGATGCTGGTGATGACAGTGGTAGTCCTGCTGGCGGCCGCGGCCGTCGAGAAGGTGTCGCTCGATCCGGCAGCCTACCTCCTGACCCTGCTCACCGTGATCTTCAGTTCGGCCGTGTTCCTGGGCGTGGGACAGGCTCTGGTCGGCCTCATCAAATCCACTGACACGATCAACGCGGTGGGGCGGCTCGTCTACCTGCCGTTGTTCGGCCTTGGCCTCTTTGCTCATTCCGAGATTTTCGGAACCACGTTTGAGACGATCTCGCGCTGGTCCCCTGCCGGCGCCGTGTCGACCTTGCTCGGGGGTGCCATGCACCCGGCTGCCTGGAACGCTGAAACCTGGGAGGCCTTGCTGGCGAGCGTCCTTTATTCAGCCGTGTTTGCTGGGGTCGGCATCCGGTGGTTTCAGTGGAGCACGCGCTGAGGACCAAACTCGTGCTATAGCCGGAATGGGGTGGTGTCCCCAACCGTACAAGTCTGCTTTCCGACCGGTAGACTAGCCGATTGCCACCGGGGGGACCCTGCAAGG
Source organism: Chloroflexota bacterium (assembly GCA_005889225.1). Classification (GTDB taxonomy): domain Bacteria; phylum Chloroflexota; class Dormibacteria; order CF-121; family CF-121; genus CF-13. The sequence continues at coordinate 5,096 of VBEW01000090.1, forward strand.
CCGCCGAAATGATCGGTCTTTGTTGCTGTTGCTCTGTGGCTAGCTGATGCTCCTCACCATCACCACGACTCACCAACCGGCGACCGATCTCGGATACCTGCTCCACAAGAATCCGGGTCGGCTGCAAACCGCCGAGCTGTCGATGGGCAAAGCGCACGTCTTCTACCCGGAAGCGACTCCAGGGCGCTGTACAGCGGCCCTCCTCCTGGAGGTTGATCCCGTCGCCCTCGTCCGAAATCGGAAGGGGCCGGGCGGCGATGCCGGCACGCTGAAGCAGTACGTCAACGACCGGCCCTATGTCGCCTCCTCCTTCCTGAGCGTTGCGATTGCCCAGGTGTTCGGGAGCGCGATGGGTGGGCGCAGTAAGGACCGCCCCGAACTGGCCGAAACACCAATACCGCTCGAGGCTACGATTGCAGTCCTTCCCTGCCGGGGCGGCGAGCCCCTACTCCGACGGATTTTCGAGCCTGTGGGCTACACGGTCACTGCTCAGGGTTACCCGCTGGACGCCACGTTTCAAGACTGGGGTGAAAGCCCGTACTTTACCGTGACCCTGCAAGCGACGTGTCGCCTTAGCGATCTGCTCCGTCACCTCTATGTCCTGGTACCCGTGATGGACCGGGAGAAGCACTACTGGATCACTCAGGACGAGGTCGAGAAACTCCTACGGCTTGGAGCCGATTGGTTGCCGTCGCATCCGGAGCGCGAGCTAATCGTCGATCGCTACCTCAAGCACCAACGGCGCCTGACACGGGCCGCGCTCGAGCGCCTGATCGAGGAGGACGTGGATGATCCAGAGGTCGTGATCGCGGCGCGTGACGCGGAGGAGATTCCGGAAACCGACATGACTCTCCGCGAGCAGCGACTTGGGTCTGTGCTCGCCGCATTAAAGGGGGGTGGGGCGAGTCGCGTGCTCGACCTGGGTTGCGGCGAAGGGGCACTCCTCAAGCCCTTGCTCGCTGATCAACAATTCCAGGAAATCGTCGGCATGGATGTCTCGATGCGAGCGCTGGACATCGCTAAGGAGCGGCTGAATCTGGAGCGCCTTCCGGAGCGGCAGGCCCGGCGAATCAAGCTCCTGCAAGGGTCGCTGATGTATCGAGATCAGCGACTTCAGGGATATGACGCCGCCGCCGTCATGGAGGTTATCGAACATCTCGATCCTCCCCGACTCGCTGCCTTCGAGCGGGTCGTCTTCCACTACGCGAAACCGGGAACGGTCGTTGTGACCACGCCGAACATCGAGTACAACGTCAAATTTCCTACGCTGGCCGCCGGCCATTTGCGCCATGAGGATCATCGCTTCGAGTGGACACGCCTGGAGTTCCAGGCGTGGGCGAATCGGGTTGGGACAGAGCGCAAATACGCGGTGCGCTTCCTGCCCGTGGGGACGGAGGATCCCGAGGTCGGGGCACCCACGCAGATGGCGGTCTTCACCCAATGACGATCGAGATTCCGGAACTCGCGCTCGTGATCCTGATCGGCCCATCAGGGTCGGGGAAATCGACCTTTGCCCGCAAGCATTTCAAACCGACCGAGATCATTACCTCCGACCTCTGTCGCGCGCTGGTGGCCGATGACGAGAATGCGCAAGATGCGACGGCCGCGGCCTTCGAGGTCTTGCATCTGATCGCCTCGAAGCGGTTGGAGGGCGGCCGCCTTACCGTCATCGATGCCACGAATGTGCAGCCGGAGTCGCGCAAGTCGCTGGTCGAACTCGCCAAGAAGTACTACTGCCTCGTCGTCGGCATCGTCTTCGATGTGCCTGAGCGAGTGATGATCGACCGGAACAAGCAGCGGACCGACCGCATCGTCCGGCAGGATGTCATCCATCGGCAGCGCGACCAGATGCGTCGATCGCAGCGGTTCCTGAAACGGGAAGGCTTCCGATACGTTTTCACCCTGGAGTCGGAAGAGGCGGTCAATGCGGCCATCGTGGAGCGCAAGCCGCTCTGGGTAAACCGGCGCGATCAGCACGGGCCGTTCGACATCATCGGCGATATCCATGGATGTCTAGACGAACTTTGTAGCTTGCTTGGCACACTCGGGTACGACGTCGCGGTTGAGGCCGAGGGCCTCCAGGGCCCGCAGTACCATGTCACGCCGCCGCCCGGCCGGAAGCTGATCTTTCTCGGCGACCTGGTCGACCGCGGCCCCAACACCCCGGGCGTGCTGAGACTTGTGATGAGCGCGGTTGCCTCCGGTGCCGCACTTTGCGTGCCTGGGAACCATGAGCAGAAGCTCGTCCGCGCCCTCCAGGGCCGGAATGTGCAGGTCACACATGGTCTGGCGGAGTCGCTCGGTCAGTTGAGCGAGCAGCCCTCGGGATTCAAAGAGCGCGCCGCGGAGTTCCTCGACCGGTTGATCAGCCACTATGTGCTGGACGACGGCAAGCTGGTGGTCGCGCACGCAGGGTTGCGGCAAGAAATGCAGGGTCGCGCCTCCGGCCGCGTGCGGGACTTCGCTCTCTACGGGGAGACGACCGGTGAGACGGATGAGTTCGGCCTGCCAGTTCGCTACAACTGGGCGGCCGAATACCGTGGACGTGCCACTGTTGTGTACGGGCACACGCCGGTGCCCGAGCCGGCGTGGGTGAATAACACCATCAACGTCGACACCGGCTGCGTTTTCGGCGGACGGTTGACGGCGCTACGGTACCCAGAGCGCGAGTTGGTATCGGTGGCGGCGGCGCGTACCTATTACGAGCCGGCGAAGCCCTTCCTGCCCGAAGGAGACCAGGCGCCCACGACCTCTGGACCCGGCGACTACGAAGACTTACTCGAACTCACCGACGTGATCGGCAAGCGCATCGTACAGACGCGCCTGTTCCGAAACGTCACGGTTCCGGAGGAGAACGCGACGGCTGCGCTTGAGGTGATGAGCCGGTTTGCGATCGACCCTCATTGGCTTATTTACCTTCCGCCGACGATGTCGCCGTCCGAGACGAGCACGGAGCCTGGTCTCCTGGAGCACCCGGCCCAAGCTTTCGCGTATTACCGCAAGCAGGGAATTCCAAAGGTCGTGTGCGAAGAGAAGCATATGGGCTCACGCGCTGTGGTGATCATCTGCAAGGACGAACAGGCGGCCCAGAAGCGGTTTCGGGTCACGGGCGGAATCGGCAGTATTTACACCCGAACCGGACGGCCCTTCTTCGCGGATCGCGCCGTGGAAGCCGACCTGTTGCAGCGGGTGCACGCGGCCGTCGATCGAGCCGGCTGGTGGGAGGAACTGCATACAGACTGGATCTGCCTGGACTGCGAACTCATGCCATGGTCAGCCAAGGCCCAGGATCTGCTCCGCAATCAGTACGCCGCGGTTGGGTCAGCAGCCACGGCGGCACTCGCCGCAGTTCAAGGCGCCCTCGATCAAACCAGCGCAATCGTCGATGTGGGCGACCTGTTGGCCAAAAACCGCCTCCGGGTAGAAGCGGTTTCTGGATATCTGGACGCCTATCGACGCTACTGCTGGCCCGTAGAGTCCGTTCGTGATCTGCGGCTGGCGCCGTTTCATCTGCTAGCCACGGAGGGCGCCGTCCACATCGACAAGGATCACGCCTGGCACATGGAAAAGGTTGCCGAGCTCTGCACGCCAGACGGCGATGTGCTGATGCGCACCGCTTTCAAAGTGGTCGATGTTACCGACCCGGCCAGCGAGCAGGAGGGGACGCGTTGGTGGGAAGAGGTGACGAGTCGCGGAGGCGAAGGCATGGTGGTCAAGCCTCTCGAGTTTGTGGCCCACGCCGCGAAAGGGATCGTCCAGCCTGCTGTGAAATGCCGGGGCCGGGAGTACCTTCGGATCATTTACGGGCCTGAATACACACTTCCAGAAAATCTCGACCGCCTTCGGGCGCGCGGCCTTGGATTGAAGCGATCCTTAGCGATGCGCGAGTTCGCTCTCGGCATCGAGTCCCTCGAGCGCTTCGTGCGCCATGAGCCGCTCCACCGGGTCCATGAGTGCGCCTTTGCTGTGCTGGCGCTTGAGAGCGAACCAGTAGACCCGCGTCTCTAAAAGTGCCACCTGGCCAGAGACCCGCACTGGAGTTATGAACTCCGGCTGCCGGCACGCCTCCTCGATCTAGCTTAGGTTCGGGGCCCAGAAGGCGCCAAAGAGCCACACGGTGATTCCAAGGTCGGCCTCAGCGTGCGTATCAGTGTGGACGAGGAGCGTCTTCCCGGTCCAGTTGTTGTCGAGTGCCCCCTTTACAAAGCGCAGCGGTATGTCGCAGCCGACTCACGCGAAAATCCACTGTCACCGATCTGGATGTGTGGTCACCTAACCACCCGGATCTATACCAAGGAGGGAATCGAGCACCACTACGGCGCCTGTCGGTTTGGCGGTCGTAGAGCCAGACGTCGCCAGATGCTTCTTAACGAGATCAAGCGGCTCTTGCCGCGAGCTTAAGGGGCACGCAACGACAACAACGGCAGGCCAAGGTCGCCCGCCTTCCTCCGGGAGGCCCCGAGAAGTTAAACTGGCAGCCATCGATCTCGAAGATGTGGATCCACAAATAGCCGCACAGGCGGCGGTCGATCCGGATCGACTTCTGGAAGGCGAGGATCCCGACACCCCGCACCCGGAAGAAGCCCGCCACTGGATCGAGGCTTACACCGAGCTCCTGACCTTCAAAGAGCGGGCCGTGGCGACAGCGCACCAGAGCCTTGCCGAGATGCCGGAAGTCGACGCCCGACTAGAGGCCACGCGCACCGATTTCGTCGTCCTCGAGGCAGAGCGTGACCGCCTCCGCCGTCGGCTGGAGTTCTGGAAGCGGCGCCACCTCGACCTCACTGCGAAGTAGCCCGCGCGAAACCCGCACAGGATCACAGGACTCGATCATCAGTTGGGGGACCGCGGAATCCTGAAGCCAACATAGCTCCCTTTGCCGGATTTCCAGGTCATCGATCCTCCGTGGGCCTTCACGACAGCGTTCACAAGCGTCAGTCCCATGCCAATGCCTTCCTTGGCCTGGGGGCCCTGCACGAAGGGGGCGAAGAGCTCGACTGCATTCGGACCTAATCCCACACCGTCATCTGCGACTCGCAGCTCGATTGATGGACCCAGTAGCTCTGTGGCTAGCTGTACCCGCCCACCCGGCTTCCCATACTTGGCAGCATTGTCGATGAGATTGACCAGGCATAACTTCAGGTAGAAGCGATCGCCAACGATGAGACCCGTGGCCGCGGCCTGGGGGCTCGATTCGAAACGTACCTTCCGGTACTCGCAGATAGGGGCGGCCGCCTGGATCGTTTCCTCGATCAGGGAGCCCACTGGAATGGATAACTTATGGATGGGCAAGCCGCTGGTCTCAGCCCGGCTCCCCTCCTGTAATTCGATGGTCAGCCGGTTGAGCTCGCCCAGGTTCTGGCGGATCTCCCCAAGGATCTGGTGTCTCCGCTTAGAGTCTCGCTGGATCTCGTCCGTGGCGAGCATCTCGGCATACCCGGCGATGAGGCTCGTCGGGATCCGCAACTGATGCGCCACCAGGCGCAAAATACTGGGCCACCGATCTTTGGAGGTATCTAAGCTGGTGCCGTTCACCTCCCCGACAATATTCTATCACTCCTATAACTTTCTATGAGCTTACATAGGGTCGCCGGACGCGGAGACCCAGCTTGACAATGAGTCCAGCGCAGTCCACGCTGTGTTACGTCGGAGAGCCATGCAGGAGGACTTCGCCGCGCGAATTACCGAGCTGAGACGTTTCGGGCATGAGCTTCGTACGCCATTGACGTTGATTCAGGGTTACGCCGACCTGCTCAAGGACGATGAGCTCACACCCGACCAATGTCGCACCGCATGGGTGCTGATGCTGGAGAGGTGCGCTGAAATAAATCGTCTCATCACGACCTTTCTCGATGAGGCGTCAATCCAGGAGCGCCTGGCGATCGAGATCGACACAGCCGATCTTCAAGCTGCTAGATAACCCGCTTGCCTGCCGGGCTAATCAAGAAAGGCCGCCGGGTGCGTGCGGTGAGTTGCTGAACCGCGCGTAAAGCGAACGCCTCCATACCTCCCAACGAGTCGGAGTGCTCGTTTGAGGAGTAGTGAACCCCAGGCCTCGGCGCCGGGCATTCGACCGACAGCCCATGGCGGCAGGCCCGCCCTACGCCCCTCGCATTTTCAGATACAGGCCGCGCATCTCCGGCATGTAGCCGATCGGCCACGCATCTCAACCCGATGGGATTTCGTTTCAGACGTAGCCTGGGCTGACCGCCATGTCCCGGTCGTTGACGGCGACGAGGGTCCCGTAGATCTTTCTGACGCCCCGGAGCTCGAGGGCCGCCGCCACGCCTATAACCCCGCAAGCAGGTCGCGCAGCGCTGCGGTGTAGGTATCGAGTGCTGCCCGGCCGCGATTGTTGAGCGCGACCGAGGTGCGCGAGGCGACCCCATTGCCAGTTTTTTCGCTGCTGAGGTAGCCGGCGTCTTCGAGTTTGCGCAGGTGCGTGATCAGGTTGCCGGGCGTCAGCCCGATCATCTTCTGCAGGCGGGTGAACGAGAGCGCGTCGCCCTCGGGCAACGCCGCCAGCGTCGCGACGATGCGCAGCCGTGCCGGGACGTGGATCAGCGGATCGAGCCCATCAGTGGTCGTGCCTGCACCCGTCACGTGCGGCGCAGCCAGACCTGAGCGATGGCCCGGCAAACAAGCACGGCGCAGATGCCCGCTCCGGCGACCCCCCACACTCCGGCAGGTCCCGCGAAGGCGCTCCCAGCGCCGACCGCGATCGCAGCGACGGCGACGCCGAGCAAGTGCCACTCTTCCCGCGCGGCCGCGTAGCCTGCCATCGCCGCGCCGACGACTATCAGCGGCCCGGCGGCCGGAAGGATGCCGTAGACAATCGCGTGGCTGAATCCGTCATACCGGAGCGCCCCCATGAGCACGTATACAGCGAGAAAGGCCGCGATCAGAGGGATGGCGCGACTCCACTGCTGCCGCGAGGAGCGCCGGATCACCCCGGCGCTCGCGCGCCGGCCCTCCAAGGTGGCCGCAATCGCCGCCACGGCCACGAATGCGTACAGCGCGGCCAGAGCAGCGTAACTCGGTCCGCTGTAGGGATTCTGCCCCCGCACCGACAGCCAGATCGCGCCATACGCGGCCAGAACCGCCCCAGCCTGAATGAGTGTTAACAGTGGCGAGGGGAACTCGAACTGGTGCTGCGCCCGCCTTTTGGTCTGCTCGAGGAGCGTCGCCGCCGTCCTGGGATCCAGCTCGCTGCCTTCGTCGACCGCCCTAGTCCCGTTCATGTCGGTGTTCTCACCCATTTCGCCCTCCAAGGATTACTTTGCGCCACAAAGTCTATGCGACTTTGCGTCACAAAGTCAAGCTCCGCCCGCAACTCAACATGGTTGTCATGAGCAGGTTCAGCAACGGCGTCGTCATCCCCATCTAAGCCGCGGAATGATCTCCGCGGTCAGCTCCGGTGGTCAATTCGAACAGCGATTCGAACGTTGCGTGTCCAGCAGCCGGCGACACGCACTGCGCGGATGGATGGCTCCACCCGCCACAACGGAAGGGGCGGGATCTAGAACACCCGGAATAGGTAGTGTCCCCGACAGGATTTGAACCTGTGCACCCGGCTCCGGAGGCCGGTGCTCTATCCAGGCTGAGCTACGGGGACACGGGACGGGACTCGATTATAAAGACGCCGCGAAGGCATGGTCTGCGCTTCGCGACGCCCCTTACGGAATCCGTTACAGGCGTCACCCTGCTGATTGATCACGCTCCATAAGCTGGCTACAGAACCGGCGTGTTGGAGCGAGCTGCCTGTTCTGGAGGTGGAACCGTGCACCGCTTTCTGAACCCCTGGGTTCTGTTGGTGATTGCCGCGGCCGTGCTTTCCTGCGCTGAAGTCTGGCCGAACCCCTCGTAGCCGGCCTGCATTGTCAAGTGCCTGTTGCTAGACTGTAGGCCATGCTTACCAAGCGGCGCCCGGGGCGTCCCACGGTGGACGACCCCGGGGCGCCGAGTTCGCTGGGCCGGCGGATTCGGCAAGCCCGCCAGGCACTCGGGCTGAGCCTCGCGGCCGTAGCCGGCGACGACTTCAGCCGCGCCTTTCTCAACCAGGTCGAGCTCGGCCGCGCCCAGCCCTCGACCCAAACCCTGCGCATCATCGCCCACCGGCTCCAACAGCCAATCGATTACTTCCTTGAAGAGCCCGGTGACTCGAGCGCGGCGCTGGAGCTCATTCTTGCCGAAGCGGAGATGAGCCTGCACCACAGCGACGCCGCGCGCGCCGAACGCCTCGTCAGCCGCATGCTGCACCGGCCGCTTCCCCTCGAGCTTCGAACCCGGGCCCAGCTGATCCTGGCCGCCGCGTACCTCAGACAGGGACGGCCGGAACCGGCCAAACCCGTGCTCGAGGAGGCCATCGATGTCGCCGAACGGTCGCCGTGGCCGCACCTGCTCGTCGACCTCTATGACCGGCTGGGCAGCGTCTATTACCTCCTTCGCCATGCCCACGCGGCCGGCCAATGGTTCGAGCGAGCGATCGAGCGGTACCAGTCGGCCAGCCTGAAAGACCCGGGGTTGAAGGCCCGCGTCCTGGGTCACCGGGCAAACCTCCACTATGTCGCCGGGCAACCCGCCGAGGCGATCGCGGCCTATGAATCGGCCATCGCTGCCGCGGAGGAGGTGCTCGACATGTCGGCGCTCGCCGGCATCTATGAGGGCCTTGCCCTGTCGCTGCGACAGACCGGCCAGTACCATCGAGCTCTCGCCTACGCGCAAAAGGGGCTCCGCCTCTTCGAGACCCTGCGCGACGTCCGGATGACTGCACAGCTGCGCCTCAACATGGGCGATATGTTGCTGCAGCAGGGTCGCGTGACGGAGGCCGATCGGCTCTTTTCCGAGGGCGCCGAAAACCTTCGGCGGATCGGGGACCGCGAGCTCCTCCCGCACCTGGTGGTCGGTATGGCTGAGTCCGCTCTCGAATTCAACGACCTGGAACGTGCCCAGGACCTCGTCCAGCAGGCGATCGACCTGGCAAGTCGCTCGAGCGATCCGCTGGCGGCGGTCGCGGTCCATCGGGTGGCCGGACGGATCGCCCACGCTCGCGGCCTGCGGGAGATCTCGCACCGGCACTTCGGCCGCGCTCTGGAGGTTGCGGCGTCCGTCGACAACCCCGACCTTCGAGCCCGCGTCACCTACGACTTCGCGCGGGCGCTCGAGGCCGAGGGCGACAGCGCCCAGGCGGCGCTCCGTTTTCGGCAAGCCTACGAGGCGGGCCGAGGACCAGCCCCCGGTGCCGGTGTGTCAAGTCCGTTTGGCGCATAGGTAGGCTCCACTTGACAGAGCCAACTACGACCAGCCATAATTACCACCACGGAAGGTGGTGTCGTTCGCTGAGAACGATCCCCCCGCCACCCTCCTTGCGGACACGCAAAAAGTTTGGTTAGCGTCGCATCCTGCGATAGACTGGTCACACACAGTCAAGGGGGACTAATGGACGGATACTCGCGAAAGGTGGGGGCCAGGCTGCGCAGCCTTCGGAAGCAGCGCGGCTTGACGCTCCAGCAAGTGGAAGTCCTATCGAACAAGCGGCTCAAGGGCTCGTTGCTGGCGGCCTATGAGCGCGGCGACCGCAATATCTCGGTCACCCGGCTGCACCAGATCGCCACCCTCTACAGCGTCCCGGTGAACCAGCTGCTGCCGGAGGAGATCGAAGGCGTTGGGGAGCCCGCGCTCCCGCCGAAGCTGGCGATCGACCTCGCCCAGCTGCAGGGGCTGCCCGAGCGCCAGGGGTCCATCCTGGCTCGGCACGTGGCCCGCTTGCAGCAACAGCGGCAGGACTTCAACACGCCAGTCGTCACCTTCCGCAGTGACGACCTCGAGCAACTCGCCGCTGCCTACAAGACCACGCCAGAGATGTTGCGGCGGTCGCTCAATGAGTGGGGCGTCTTCCGACCTGGTCAGACGCCGGGCGAGCGTCCCGAGGTTGAACGCGACGAACGGCCCGCCGCCGACAACCCCTAAGTCGGAACCCTAGAAGGGGATTTCCCCCTGCGGCGTAGACGGCAGCTGGTCACGCTCGGCTCGCAGTTCCGCGACCGTGGCTGGGTGGGGGGCCTGTTCATCGGGCGACGCGTCCTCGGTCACCGGTAGGCTTTCGATCCGCTGCCGGGACTCTTCCAGCTTTCGCTCGCAGAGCTCGAGAAACTCACGCCCGCGGGCAACGGCGGCGATCGCTTCCTCGAGGCTGAGTTTCCCTTCTTCCAGCGAGCGCAGGGTCGCGTCGAGCTGCGCGAGCGCCTGCTCGTAGGTCATCGATTGGTCCACGCTCATGGAATCACCTGGTCCACGGTGGCTTCCAGACGTCCGGCGGACAGCAGGACGTTGACCGGCTGCCCCTGGCGCGCCTGGCCCGCTTCCCGGATGATGCCGCCGTCCTGGCCGTCGACGCAGATGCTGTAGCCGCGCTTGAGCGTCTGCTCGGGAGCCAGGGCGGTGAGCCGAGCCGCCCGGCTCTCCAGGTTCCTCAGGCGCTCGCGAACGCCCCGCTCACCGAGTCCGATCAGGCGGTCACGCAGGCCCCCGATCTGGAGCCGCGCGCCGGCCATCCGTTGCGCGGTTAGCTCCCGAGCATGCGTCAGGCGCCGCCGGCACTCCTGGAGCGAGCGTTCCCGCTGGCGCCAGACCTCGCGCGGATCTCGCTGGCGCAGCATGCTCGTGAGATGCGCCAGCCGTTCTCTGCGGCGGGCGTGAAGATCACCGGCCAATCGGGCCAGCGTCTGGCGCCGGAGCTGCAGCTGGTGGGCCGGCACGATCAACGCCGCCAGCCCGGCGCGTTGAAGCCGCTGGCCCCGTTCCCCCAGCTGCCGGAGCAGGTCGGCTTTCTTCGGCACGACCATCTCCGCGGCCGCCGTCGGCGTCCTCGCCTCGCGGTCCGCCACCAGGTCCGCGAGCGTTCGGTCCGAGGTATGACCCAGCGCGGTGATCACCGGGATGCGCATCGCCTGGATGGCGCGCACCACCGCCTCCTGGTTGAACGCCATCAGCTCTTCGAAGCTGCCGCCACCGCGGGCCACGATGACGACATCGGCCAGCCCGTCCAGGGCGCACTGGCGGAGCGCGGCCACCAGGCTGCGCTGGGAGGCGGTGCCCTGGACCAGCGCGGGGTAGAGGGCTAGTCGCGAGTTGGGAAAGCGCTCCCAGATCGTCTGCTGCAGATCGTGGATCACGGCGCCGCTGGGCGAGGTGATGAGAGCGATGCAGCGGGGCAAGAACGGCAACGCCCGCTTCTTGTCGGGGGCAAAGGCTCCCTCCGCCTCCAGCCGGCGTTTCAGCTGTTCGATGGCGGCCCGCAGCTTTCCGGCGCCGTCGTAATCGAGCCGGCTGACGACGAGATTGATCCGGCCGGACTGCGCGTGGTAGTCGACCTGGCAGGTGACGACCAGCTCCTGGCCGTTTTCGGGCAGGAACGGCAGCCGGCGGGCGGTGCTGCTGAAGATCACGGCGCCCACACTGGCGGTGGCGTCTTTGAGCGTGAACCAGACGTGCCCGCTCCGCAGGGAGACACCGCTGACCTCGCCTTTGACGACAACGCTTTGAAAACGCGCGGCGAGCAGGTCGTGGATGCGCGTGTTCAGCTCCAGGACGGTGAGCGGCTTGATCGCCTCCTGTGGCTGGATCGCCATCTAGGGCACCGCCTCCGCCAGGCTCGAGTCGCGCCGGTACAGTGCGCGTTCGACGGCGCGCCGCAGCGCCTCGGCCTGTGTGGTCTCATCGGTGAACACCCGCACCAGGGTGGTGCGGATCGGCAGCCGGCGGAAGAGGTCCGCCACGGCGCTTCGCTCGACCGCGCGGCTCACCGGGTTGTAGATGTTGACGGGGAAAGGATCGTTGAAGGGATTCTGCGGTCGGGGATCGACCGACGCCAGATCAACCTCGAAGGAGGCGTGCGCCAGCCCGGGCGGCAGCGCCTCCCGGATGCGCCGGACGTAGTCAGCCGGCTCGGGGGAGAGCCACGCGTCGGGCAAACTGGAAAACTCGTAATAGTCCTCGAAGATCAACCGCCATTTGAGCTCCCGTCGCACGATCCGCCCCCATTCGCGAGACAGCTCGGCCGCCCGGCCGCCCTCGTGCCGCCAGCGGTCAACCGTGTCGATCAGGGACCAATCGGTCAGCTCCCGATATCGGTCGAGCTGGTCGAGCGGATTGCCAGTCAAGATTCGCTCGATCGTCTCCCGGAAGATTTCGCGCATGTGCAGATCGATGCGGCGTACCGTGCGGTGGTAATAGATGTTGTTGTAGAGGTAGAGGCGGGCGTTGAGGAACAGCAGCAGGGCCTGGGCGCCGTGCTGATGAAGGAGCAGCCCCTGCCGGTCGAGGAACGAGTAGTGGAGAAGCCGCTCCAGGTCAATCGGACCAACTTTGACGCCGCACATGTAGGCATCCCGCGGCACGTAGTCGAGGTTGTCCGCCGTGTACATGCCGTTCAGGATCGGCTTGAGCGCCTTCACCCAGGGCGGCACAGCGGCACCGGGAAGCTCGGGCTCGGCGATCAGCTCCGCGATCCAGTGCGGCTCGATCCGCTCGCCTGGGCCAAAGAGGCCGCCCGGACTCGCGTTGAGGGCGGCAATCGTCGAAGCCAACTCGCCTTCGATCAGTGCGCGGCCGATCACCTCGTGGTCGACGCCGAAGCGATCCAGGTAATTCTGGTCGAAGAAGTGCCCGAAGGGCCCGTGGCCGATGTCGTGCAGCAGCCCGGCAACCCGCAGGGTCTCCTCGACGCAGGCAGCCGACGGGACCTCCGGCACAAGGGCCGTCAGGTTGGGGTAGAGCTGGCGGGCCCATTCTCCACTGAGGTGCATCGCACCCAGCGCGTGCTGAAAGCGAGAATGCTCGCCGCCCGGGAAGACCCACCAGGCGGATTGCAGCTGATGGATGCGGCGCAGTCGCTGCAGCCATGGATGGTCGAGCAGATCCTGCTCTGCAGCCACACTCTCACCGTGCACCCGCTTGGTGATCTTGATGTAGCCATGCAGCGGATCGGCCACCAGGTTGACCGCGTCGTATTGCCGGGCGAGATCGTTCATGAGTTCGGCAACATTTTAATGACGTAGCATGACCTCGATGGAGAGCGCGGTCATCATCGATGCGTTGCGCACGCCAATCGGACGCTACGGTGGTGCGCTCAAGGATGTCCGGCCGGACGATCTCGCCGCGCTCGTCGTCCGCGAGGCCGTCCAGCGCAACGCCCTGGATCCCGCCGGCATCGAGGACGTCTATTTCGGCGATGCCAACCAGGCGGGAGAGGACAACCGCAACGTGGCGCGTATGGCGGTCCTGCTTGCCGGTCTCCCGGTTGAGATCCCGGCCGCCACGATGAATCGGCTCTGCGGCTCGGGGATGCAGGCGGTGGTGGCGGCCACCCGCGAGATCGAGACGGGCAATGGGGATTGTTTTCTCGCGGGTGGGGTGGAGAGCATGACGCGCGCCCCCTATATTCTCGAAAAACCGCAGCGTGAATTCGCGCGCGGCAGTCAGACGCTGCACGATAGCACCCTCGGTTGGCGAATGGTGAACCCGCGGCTGGCGGAAAAGTATCCGCCGATCAGCCTGGGCCAGACCGCCGAGGTCGTGGCCGGCCGCTATGGCATCACCCGGGAGGCTCAAGACCGATGGGCGCTGGAGAGCCATCAAAAAGCGGTCGCTGCGCAGCAGGCGTGTCACTTCCGGGCCGAGCTGGCGCCCGTCGCATTGCCCGCCGGCGCCACCTTCGACACCGACGAAGGGCCACGGGCGGACACGAGCCTGGAGAAGCTGGCCGCGCTGAAGCCGGCTTTCGAAAAGGACGGGACCGTGACGGCCGGCAACTCGTCGCCCCTCAATGATGGGGCGGCGTGCCTCGTCATGATGTCCGAATCGCGCGCCCAGCGGCTCAATGCACGGCCGATCGCCAGGATCCTGGCCGCCGCCAGCGCCGGCGTCGATCCATCCTGCATGGGCCTGGGGCCCATTCCGGCATCGCGTAAGGCACTGGCCCGCGCCGGACTGCGGGCGAGCGACATGGACCTCATCGAGTTGAACGAGGCGTTCGCCTCCCAGGTCATCGCCTGCGTTCGAGACCTCGAGCTCGATCCTGTGCGGGTGAATCCCAACGGCGGCGCCATCGCGCTCGGCCATCCCCTGGGTGCGAGCGGCGTACGCATCATCGCCACCCTCGTCCACGAGCTCGCCCGCCGCAAGTCACGATACGGGCTCGCCACCATGTGCATCGGTGTCGGCCAGGGGATCGCCACCGTGGTGGAAAACCTGGTCCGCTGATCCCCGTCAGTCGCACGGCGCAAGCCTGTCAACGGATTGCGACGTGGCTTTCCCCGTTCGCTACCGGCGCTCCGAGATGATCTGATCGAGGCCGCTGATGCTCCCATTGGGTCGTATCGGACGACGCCGCTTGGTCGCGGCTGCCATGGCATCGGCAATGGTGCTCATCCCGCTGACCACAGCCGCCTCAGACGACACCGCTGCCGCCGACGCCCTATGGAACCAGAGCG
>VBEW01000091.1 GCA_005889225.1 Chloroflexota bacterium
CCTCATCACCGGGTCCAATGCGAAGGCGCCGGTCGGGTCGGTTTTCAACTGGATCAACCAGTCGTTGCTGAAGCTGGAGGGCCGTGGATCGACCGAAGAAATCGTTCGGGCTCTGCTCAAGGACTATCAGGCACAACAGGCTGCAGCCGAGCGCGATCTGCGTGCGACGACGAGCTTCGATGCCGACGCCCTGTTAACCACGAACGCTCAGCGGGAGACCGCGTTCTTGCTCAAGATCAAGGCGGTTTCCAATCCTGGCAATGGGCTGGCGAGCCTGTTGCACGATATCGACCAATCGACGACCGCACTTGCAGC
>VBEW01000092.1 GCA_005889225.1 Chloroflexota bacterium
CTCGATTGCCGAGCGGATGCTCCATCTCGGCCGTCAGCCGCTGGACTCGGAGCGCCAGGTCAGCCGGGAGCTGCGTTTCCTCGGCGATGTTCAGCATCTCGAGCTCATCCAGCAGTCGGTCGATGTGCCGGATCCGGTTTCGGCGGGCATAGCGCAGCTCGCGCTCCGCGTGCCACCGCTCGCGAAGCGCCGAAATCTGGACCGAGGTCTGCTCGATCATGCGCCCGCTTCCGAGGGTCCGAGCCATGGTTTCCGAGGGTTTACATTACTTTCAAATACTGAATTGGTCAAGAACTCACCGCCCGGGTGGTACGGCCGGCGGGCCGGTGGGCTATCCGCTGGTGCTGCTGTCCGCCTTCCTGTTCGCCGTCGGCGGCAATGTCGTCAAGGCTTTGTTCAAGCTCGGGTACTCGCCGCTGGTCCTCGCGCAGCTGCGCATCTGGTCGGCCTTTGTCGGACTGTTCCTCTCACTGTTGGTGATCCGTCCGTCGCTGCTTCGCGTGGACCGAAGGCAGCTTCCATCACTGGCCATCTTCGGCGGGGTTGGTCTCGCCGGGGTTCAACTCAGTTACTACCTGACGATCGCCCGAATCAACATTGCGGTGGCGCTGCTCGTGCAGTATCTGGGACTGGTCGCGGTGACCGTCTTTGAACGCTATCACCGCCGGCAGGCGGTCGGGAGGCAGGTCTGGGCTGCGCTAGCAATGGTGCTGATCGGCGCCTTTTTCGCGGTCGGTGCCTACCAGCCGGCTCTCTTCCGCGTCAACTTTCCAGGTGTCATGCTGGGCCTGATGTCGGCCGGGTTTTTTGCCTTCTACATCCTGCGAGCCTCGACCCTGGCGCGCCGGCTCGACACCTGGACCATCCTCCTCTACGGCTTTGGCGCGGGCAGCGTGCTCTGGGCGGCC
>VBEW01000093.1 GCA_005889225.1 Chloroflexota bacterium
GCTTTGCCGACGGATCTACGGATCTGGGCGGTGATGGCACTGCTCGGCCTGGTTGGCACGCTGCTGGCGCACGGGCTCTTCGTGATGGCGCTTCGGACGGTGCGTCCGTCGGCCGCCGGCATCATCGCCACGGCCGAGCCGGTCTTCGCCGGCTTGATCGCATACCTCGTGCTGGGCGATCGACTGCAGCCGCTTCAGATCCTCGGAGCCGCAGTCATCGTCGCCGGCATCATCGCTGTGCAGGCCGGCAGCCGCGACGCCGCCCTTACTGCTCCGGGCATCCAGTGAGCTTCGACCTCGCGCGGGTGACGGCTCAACTGGCAACCGGTGAAATCAATTGGTCCCTGCACTATGAGCCGTCCTGTGACAGCACCCAGGACCTCGCTCGAGAGGCCGCGGCCGGCGGGGCCCCGCCGGGATGGACGGTGACGACCGATCTGCAGAATCGCGGCCGCGGTCGCCATGGGCGGTCGTGGACGGCACCAGTGGGCAAGGCGCTCCTCTTCTCCACCGTCTTGCAGCCGCCGGTCGATGTGCTGCCACTGCTACCATTGCTCGCCGCGGTCACGGTCGCGGGCGGCGTGGAGCTCTCGACGGGAGCCGCCCCGGAGCTGAAATGGCCGAACGACGTGCTCCT
>VBEW01000179.1 GCA_005889225.1 Chloroflexota bacterium
CTGAGGCCGGTCGTCGACGAAACGATTGTCGCCGGTGGCTCGGCCACGCTGGAGTTCGCCGGTGTGCGCCGAATCGACGACCATCATCCGGGGTCGGGCCCACTCGCCGGGATGCACGCCGGCCTGCTCGCCGCCAGGCACACGCTGGTCTGGGTGGTTGCCTGTGACCTGCCCGATGTGGAGCCGGCGCTGGGACCGCTGATGCAAAGCCTGGCCCGCGACTATGAGGCGGTCGTGCCCGTCGTCGACGGTGAGCCCGAAGGCGTGTGCGCCCTCTACCGTCGCGCGTTGGCGCCGAGCATCGAGGCATTGCTGATCGCCGGCGAGCGGAGCGTCCGAAGCCTGCTGGCTCGCTGCGCCGTGCGCTACCTCACGGCCCAGGAATTGCGTGCGATCGATCCTGAGCTCCGATCCTTTCGCAATGTCAACACGCCGGCCGACTACGCGGCGTGGCTCAAGACGCGCTCCAGCTGACGATCCAGCTCCGCCGGATCGGTGGTGGGGAGCCGACAAACGAATCCTTCGCACAGATAGGCGGTGGCCGTCGCGTCAATCGCCCGCCGGTCCGTTAGCAGTGGCATCCCGGGTGGGTTCGCGTCTGCTGCCGCCACCGCGACCAGGAGATTCGGCAGGAAGCGCGAGCGCACAACCTCGAGAAATTTCCGGGTTCCCGGCTCGGCCGGCGCGCCGATGACCGCCAGCTCGATGGGCCGGCTGAGATGGAAATCGAGTCCCGCGAGCAGCCGGCCGAACGCGAGCGGCGCCTTCGCCGCGGTCGGCGCGAGCCGCTCGAGCGTGTGACGAGCCTTCGAAACCCAGGCGTCCTGGCCGAGTAAGGCGCCGGCACGCAGCAGAACGTCAACGGCCATCGACGTACCCGAGGGCGTGGCATTATCGGTGACGTCCTGGGGTCGAACCACCAACCGCTCATGGTCGACAGCCGTGTCGAAAAACGCCGCCTGCCCATCGTCCCAGAACGCGACCAGCATTTCGTCCAGCAGGCCGCGCGCCTCGCCCAGCCAGCGCATGTCGAAGGTCGCCGCATAGAGGCTCAGAAGTCCATCGGCCACCGCGACCTGGTCCTCGAGGTATCCGCTGACGGTCGCGTGCCCATCTTTGTAGCCCCGTCGCATCCGGCCGCGATCCCGCATCCGTGAGAGCAGGAAGCGCGCGTTCGCTTGCGCCATGGATACCAGGTCGGGGCGATCGAGGACCCGCCCGGCGTCCGCGAAGGCGCGCAACATCAAGCCATTCCAGCTGGCGATCACCTTCTCGTCACGGTGCGGCCGGACGCGAGCGTCCCGGAACGCCATCAGTCGATTGCGGGCCGCCGCCATCACGGCCGGCGCGTCCGGCGTGACCTGGTGCAGGATGTTTCGGCCTTCAAAGTTTCCGTCCTCGGTCACGTCGAAGGCGGTGGCGACCGACGCCGCGTCGTCGGCGCCCAGCGCGAGCCTCAGCTCCTGTGGCGTCCAGAGATAGAACCGGCCTTCCTCGCCTTCGCTATCCGCATCAAGGCTGGAAAAGAATCCGCCGTCGGACGAGGTCATCTCGCGCAAGACGAAAGCGAGCGTTTCTTCGGCCACCCGCCGGAATAGCGGCTCTCGGGTCAGCTGCCAGGCGTCCAGGTACGCCCGGGCGAGCAGGGCGTTGTCGTACAGCATCTTTTCGAAGTGCGGCACCAGCCAGTGCTCGTCCACGCTGTACCGATGGAATCCCCCGGCGAGCTGGTCGTACATGCCGCCTTCGGCCATCGCACGCAATGTCTGGTTCGCCATCTCCTGTGCCGCCGGTTCACCGCTGCGGACGCTGGTGCGGAGCAAGAATTCGATCAACATCGGCTGCGGAAATTTCGGTGCGCCGCCGAAGCCGCCGTGGACCGGGTCATGGTCCCGCTGCAGCCGGCCGTACGCTTCATCGAGGAGCCCCGGCGTGAGGGGGCCGCTGGCGAGCGGGACGACCGGCCTTTCCAGGAAGTCGCGGACCTGCGCCGCCGTGGCCTGCACTTCGGCGGGCCGCCGTGCGAACGCCTCCGCCACGGCGCTCAGCACCCGCCGGAACGATGGCATGCCGAACCGATCGCTCGGTGGAAAGTATGTGCCGGCGAAGAACGGTGCGCCGTCCGGTAGGAGGAATACCGTCATCGGCCACCCGCCGGAGCCCGTGAGACCCTGTACCGCCCGCATATAGACCTGGTCCAGGTCCGGCCGCTCCTCGCGGTCGACCTTGATGGAGATAAAGTCGCGGTTCATCAGCGCGGCGACCTCTCGATCCTCGAAGGACTCGCGTGCCATGACATGGCACCAATGGCAGGCGCTGTAGCCGATGCTGAGCAGGATCGGTTTGTTCTCGCTGCGCGCCTTCGCCAGCGCTTCTGGTCCCCAGGGGAACCAGTCCACCGGGTTGTTGGCGTGTTCAAGCAGGTACGGACTGGTCTCCTGCGCGAGGCGATTGCCCATCGCATCACTCTACCGGCCGTCCTCCGAACGGATGGCGGAAAGGGCCAGCCCCGGCACGGCCTCAGGCGTTCTCCTAACTATCATGACGCCGATGAGCGGCGCCCTCGACTGGCTCGCTGTCGGCGATGTGGCGGAAGAACGTGGCCCTGATGGCTCGGCCATCCTGGGCGGGGGCGCGGCGCGACTCGCCGCCCATGCGGCGGCGCTCCGGGCGCGCATCGCCCTGGTCGCCAAGGTGGGCGATGACGACACCGGGCGCCGCGTGCGCGATGCACTGGAGCGACTGAAGGTCGATCTTCGATGGCTGCGCAGCGGTGGGGCGATGCCGACCACCGTCTGGCATGAGCCCGACGGCCAACCGCAGCGGCGTCGCGTGGAGCGGGGCGCCGACCTTACGTTGCGGCTCGACGAGCTGCCTCCACCATCTGTACCGGCCGCCCTTACCGTCGTTTCTGGCTATAGCCTTTCGGTTGAGCCCGCTCGCTCGGCTGCACTCGGCGCCTTAGCGGGCGCCCGCGCTCGCGGTGCTCGAGCGGCATTGTTGATCGAGGCGGACCTGCTCTGGTGGACCAATGCCCGCATGATGCGGCGTGTCCTGGAGCCGGCCCTGGCCAGCGTCGACAGTGTCGCCCTGCAGACCCTCGACGCTCGCGTCCTCTTCGGCGCAGTGAGTGGCCGGGAGGCGGTCCGCCTGGTGGCCGCCATGGGCCCTCGCGTCGTCTACCTGGCAGAAGCCGACGGCAGCGTGGTGCTCAGGGAAGGCGGCCGCATCCACGGATGCCCAGCCGACCGGACCGCAGGCGCGCCTAAAGACCGATACGCGGGCGCGGCAGCCTTCTGGGTCGGGCTCGCCCGCCAGGCTCCGGCACGCAAGGCGGCGGCCGACTCGGTGCGCTACGCCCAGTCCGTTCGTCGTCCTGGCCCTCGACTGTAACGCCGCCATGGCGCGTGTGGATCAGCCCGGCGACACCCGGCCGGTGCGACGAACCGGGCCCGTTGCGTTTCTGTGGGGGACTCCTGGCGGCGCTGGCTGGTCGCTGCGCTCCTCTGCGCGGTCCTACTGCCGTCCGCGGCCAGTCTTCCTGCGCGGGCGAGACCCGCGATGAGCGTGTCTTTCGTGGTGGAACCGGTGGCGGTCGATGTGTCGGCTAGCCCTTCGCCAGCGCCGAAAGATGCGGCTGGATTCGGGACCAGGCAATAGGGTGGGTCGCGATCCCGGCCTGGCTCAAGTACCGGTCGCGTAAGCCGCTCAGGTCCGGATACCCATGCACGTAATGAATGGCATGAATACCCGCGCTGATCAGGAGCTTGACGCACTCAATGCAGGGAAAGTTTGTGCAAAAGATATCGGCGCCCGACGTTGAGGCGCCGCGGTAGGCGCTCTGTGCCAGCGCGTTCGCCTCGGCATGGGCGCAGTACTTCAACGAGAGATCGGCACCGCTGACTCCGCCAACGCACGGACACGGTTGGGGAAATTCTTCTGGATGCCAGGTCCCTTTTGGTGTTCCGTTGTAGCCGGTCGCGATGACCTGGCCATCCCGCACGATGACGCAGCCCACTCTTCGTGAGAGGCAGGTGGAGCGGAGTGCGGCCGCGAAGGCCAGGATCATGGCGTAGGAGGCCTTGTCGGGCCGGCCCTGCTGGCTGGTGGCATGGGTCTCGACGGCGTCAGGGTTGGGCGCGGCCCGGCGCGCGCGACGTGCCGCTGGCCGGGAGGGCCTGGAGGTCACGGATGGATGTTACCGCGGATAATTCCCTCCCCTGGGGGAGGGGCAGCGTGGGGTCTGCTAGCTCGCCTTCAGGATCCGCGTAATGGTCGTCCCGCAATGAGCACAGGTGCCGATCCGCGCCCAGTGTCCCGACCGGAGCGCCGTGGTGGTTGCGCCCAGGTCCACCGCGCAATGGCACTGGTAGCAGAAGGTCAGCTGGGCAGGAGTGCGAGACGCGTGGGCGACCGCCGGAGTGGCGAAGCGCAGCGAGAGGATATTTCCTGGCTCGTGCATCTCTCTAATCCTCGTAACGTCCAGTATTCAGCGGCTTGTTCGCGGTTGGTGGCCACGATTCGGTAACGCTTTCTCATCCGAGCTTCACGATTACGGCCAACCTTTCAATCGCGCGACTTGACGGCCTCGTCGGCCGCCGCGCCTAATTAGGAAGGAGGCCGGGCGCGCTGCAGGGCGCCATCTGGGAAGCATGAGTCATTCGGGTGTTACCGGTGTGCCTGGCGCGACCGGGCCGTCGCGCACCCAATGGTTGGTTATCACCGCCGCCCTGGTCGGGCTCGCCCTGATTGTTGGCGGCCTTCTGTATCTCCTGCCGGTGCTGCAACTGCTGGGCGCTCATGACGCTGCCCCGGTCCGGGGTGTGCCCGCGCCGGCCCATGCGCCGCCGCCGCTCGATTCCAAGCAGCGGATCAACATTCTTCTGCTGGGAAGCGACAACGACCAGAAGTTCCAGCAGGACGCCCTGCTATCGCAGACGATGATCGTCGTCTCGGTCGATCCTGCACATCATCAGGTCACCCTGCTCTCGCTACCGCGCGATCTATGGGTCGATATCCCCGGGCATGGGATCGGCAAAATCGATCTGGCGTACGCGCGGGGCGGCGCTCCACTGGCCCGCGCGACGGTGGAGAAGGCATTCAGGATCCCCATCCATTACTACGCGTGGATCGGTTTGAAGGGGCTGGTGCGCGTGGTCGATCGGGTTGGCGGCATCGATGTTGATGTTGTTCACCCGGTGCTCGACGACAACTATCCAAACGATTTCAACGACAGCGGCTACGGCACCGAACGGGTCTATATCGCCGCCGGTCCCCAACATCTCGACGGCCGCCACGCGCTGCAGTATGTCCGCTCCCGGCACGGCGACCTGCTCAGCGACTTCGGCCGTTCCATTCGCCAGCAACAGGTGTTACTGGCGGTGCGGCAGCGGGCTGAGGGCATGGACCTGGTCACGGCGCTGCCCACCTTCGCAAGAGATTTGAACGGCCACGTCAAAACCGACCTGGACCTCGTTCGCGTGACACAGCTCGGTCTCTTCATGCGCGGTCTGGGCGGAGGCGATGTGCGCCAGGCTTTCATCACCCCCTACGTGCGCGATGCCACCTCACCTGACGGTCAGCAGATCCTGCTGGCCGACTGGCCGGCAATCAACCGATATCTGCGTCAGCTCTTTGGGGCCGAGCTTTTGCCGTGACTCGGGCTCGCCGCGCGCTGACCGTCCCACTTGTCGCGCTGCTTGCGGTGGCCTGCAGCTCGAACGGCGCCGCGCCCCACGATCCGGGCAAAGTGGTGTTCTCCGGCAAGCATGTCGCGGTTTCGGGGAAGCTGTATGCCACGAAGGGCCGTAGCCTCTACCGCTTCTCCGGCACTCACCTCACGTCGCTCCTGGCCGGCGTAATGGTGAAGGATCCGGCCGTCACGGTCGATGGCGCTCGCCTCGCCTTTGCCCAATTGCAGGAACAGAGTTCGGCCATCGTCGTCAGCGATGCGAACGGCAAGGCCCGGCAAACGATCACGCCCTCATCAGCGCCCGAGGGCGCACTCTGGGCATTTGCTCCGCACTACTCCGACGACGGCCAGCAAATCGTCTACTTGACCGACCGGGGGAAGCAGCCCTCCAGCCCCCAAAACCTGCAACCGAACGACCTCGGCGTCTGGAGCTGTGACCTGAGAAGCGGCCACTCGGAGCGGCTCGTCGCACCCGTCCTCTACACCGGCGGCGATAGTGACCCAGTGTTCCGCCCGGGTGTCAATGACCAGCTGTTCTTTACAACTTATCTGTACGGCGGCGCACCCCTGCAACCGGTCGCGCGGCTGACCTGGATGTCGACCGCAAGCAAGGCGATCACCTACCTCTCGCCGGACCTGGCTCGAAACTTCCAGCCCACCTTTTCACCCGACGGCCGGTTCGTTGCCTACATCCGTGCCGGCGTCGGAAGCGACGACCTCTATGTGATGCCGCTCGGCCCGACCTTCAGCCGCGAGCCTCGGCCGTATCCAACGGAAGGCGCGCTGCTCCTCCAGTCGGGCATTATCTCGCAGCCGGTCTGGGCACCTGACGGCCGTGCCGTCGCCTTCCTGAAGCTGGTCAACGGCAGCTTCGATCTCTTCATCCTGCCGGTTTCAACCGATGGCACGATCCACCCGACGGGCCCGGCCGAAGCCGTGACGCATGGCAGTTTTCTCGACGCCGATTCACGGCTCGCCTGGTCCCCCTGAAGGGGTCGCTATGGTTACGCTCGGGTTGGCGCCGCGCCCGCCCGCGCGACCCTGGTCTCCTGCGGACCGCCGGCCTTTTGCCAGATCTGGTCGACCTGATCGATCAGGTCGAGGAATTTTTGGGCTTCGTTTAGATCCACGGACGCTTTTGCCTTCGAGCCCTGTGTGACAGCTTGCTTCAGTGCGTCCTTCAGCTGGGGGAATTTGGCGTCGTGCTTCTCCGGCTTGTACCAGTCGCTCCAGAGGACATCGAGATGGTGCTTCGCCAGCTCCGCCCGCTCCTCTTTGATCACGATTGCCCGCTGCCGGTACACCTCGTCCTTCGAGTCGTTGTACTTCTTGATGATGTTGTAGACGGACTCCGCCTCGATTCGCGCCTGTTCCGGGTCGTAAATCCCACAGGGCAGATCGCAGTGGGCCTCGACCGTCCGGCTGGGGCGAATCCACTCCATCAAATTCATGGTGCCAATTCCTCCTATACGATGAACCACCGATCCTGAAATCAGTCTACCCGCTGCGGATACATGGCGACAGCATGGCGCCGCGCTTACCGTCCGGGGCTCTGATCGTCGCCCGACCTCTCAAGCAGGCCACGCCGCTCCGCGTCGGCGACGTCGTCGTGGCTCGCCGCCCGGACCGTCCGGAGCTCGAGATCATCAAGCGGATTCACTCGATCGATCCGGCCGGCGCCCTCTTTCTTGTCGGTGATAACCCCGCCGCGAGCACTGACTCGCGACAGTTCGGGCCTGTGACGCGCGACCACATCGTGGCTCGCGTGCGCTGGCGCTACTGGCCGCTGCCCCCGATCCGCGTTTAGCGGCGCAGTGGATCGGCGAGCGCCGTGGCCGCGCGCTCGACTCGGGCCAACGCCCGGTCCTGTCCCAGCCGGCTCATCGATTCGATCAGCGGTGGGGTTACGGTTCGGCCGGTGATGGCCACGCGCAATACCATGAACAGATCTTTCGATGACCAGCCGATGCGTTCGGCGAGCGCGCGAAGGGTGGGCTCGATCGTCTCCGGTCTCCAGTCTTGCAGCTCGCCCAGGGTGGACGCCGCGCTTTTCAATGCCACGGCCGCGGCGGCGGCATCACGCCCTTTTGGAGTGAGCTGCTCCGGTTGGTAGGCGTCCGGCTCCTCGAAGAAGAAGCGAAGCATGTCGGGCGCCTCATTCAGCGTGCGGAGGCGCTCCCGCACGAGCGGGACAAGCGGGGCCAGCGCCTCTGGGCTTGTGCCTGGCATGCGGGAGGCGAGCCGGGTAGCGAGCTCATCCGTGGAGAGCCGGCGGATGAACTGGCCGTTGAGCCACTCAAGGCGCTCCAGGTTCGCCATGGCCGGGCTGGGCTGGATCTTGTCGATGGAAAACTTCGCGATCAGCTCCTCCATCGTGAGGACGTCTTCCGTGGTGCCCGGTGACCACCCGAGGAAGGCGATGAAGTTGTCGACCGCCTCCGGCAGATAGCCGGCATCGCGGTACTCCAGGACGTCTTTTGCACCGTGGCGCTTGGCCAGCGGTTTCTTGTCCGGTCCCAGAACGAGCGGCAGATGAGCAAACGCCGGCGGCAGCCAGTGGAAGGCCTGGAAAAGCAGCAGATGCTTCGGTGCCGATGGGAGCCAGCCATCGCCTCGGATAATGTGGCTGATCGCCATCGCATGGTCGTCGACCGCGAAGGCGAGGTGATAGGTCGGAAATCCATCGGACTTCAACAGCACGTGGTCGTCCAGTGTGTCATTGCGAAACGTCACCGTCCCCATGACCAGGTCGTGAAAGGTCGTCGTCCCGTCGGTGGGGATGGCCTGGCGGACGACGAAACGTTCGCCGCTCGCGGCGCGTCGATCGGATTCCGCCCGAGGGATCGATCGGCAGCGGCGGTCATACCGTTCGGGCTCATGGCGTGCCCGCTGCTCGGCGCGCATCTGCTCCAGCCGTTGCGGAGTGCAGAAGCAGCGATAGGCAGCGCCGAGCTCGAGGAGCACGCCCGCCGCCTCCGCGTAAACCCCCTTGCGTTGGGATTGGATCATCGGTGGCTCGTCCCAGTTCATGCCGAGCCAGCGCAGGCCCTCCTCGATCGAGGCCTGGCTGTCCGGCTGGAAGCGAGCGCGGTCCGTGTCCTCGATGCGCAGCAGGAACTGCCCGTCCTTCTGGCGGGCGAAGAGGTAATTGAAGAGCGCGGTGCGAGCGCCGCCGAGATGCAGCGCCCCCGTTGGGCTCGGCGCATAGCGAACACGGATGGCTTCGTCGATGCGGGCCATCCGACCATCGTACTCAGCGGAAAATGCCGGCCCCTGCGTCACATGAGTGATGCCCAGATATGCCCTCGGCTGCATAAAGGACCCGTACGATCATCGGGATTACAACATCGCGACCTTCCTCAAGGCCGCGCCGCTCGCCGAGCGGGTGGACCACGCAGCAGCGTTGCCACCGGTCTTCGACCAGGGTCCGGCAGGCACCTGCGTCGCCTGCGCGACGGCCTACTACGACAAGAGCTTCCAGGAGGGCCTGGAGCACCGCTGGGGGCTGACCGACAGCCAGCACCAGTTTTCGCCGCTTTACATCTATACCCAGCGGCGCAGACAGCCCGCTGACGAGGGGATGACGATCCGCGAGGCGATGAAAATCATCGGGGAGCAGGGGGTCTGCAGCCTCGCCTGCATGCCGTATGACGTGCAGCGGATCAACCTGCCGCCCACGGCGGAACAGCGAACCGCCGCGGCACCCTATCGCGCGAAGAGCTACGCCCGCCTCCATACGGTCGGCCAGATGGAGGCCTACCTGATGTCCAACTGCTTCGTCGCCGGCGTCATGGTGCACGAGCGCTTCATGGACGCTCCCGGTGGCATCATCCCGATGCCCGAGCCTGGTTGTGAGTACCTGGGCGGGCACGCAATCTGCATCGTTGGCTTCGACCGGCGCAACCGAATGTTCAAGTTTGCGAACAGCTGGGGTGGGCAGTGGGGCGATCATGGCTTCGGCCACATCGGCTATGCCACCCTGCAGGCCCTGCTGATGGATGCGTGGGGGATGGTTGACGCGCCGGACGGCTCTTAGCGATCAGGGATCGTGGTAAACGGCGACGATTCCGGCACGAGCCACCATCACAAACACGAGGTCCGTGGTTGGATCGGTTGCCAGCGTTGCCGCCTCCGGGCCGGTTCCGGTTACCCCCAGTGGCTTGAGGCTGACCGTATCGATGACAGAGACATGTTTGCTGCTTGCATCGGCGGTGTAGACATGGTGGAGGTGTTGATTGAGAGCGATCTGGTCCGTTCCATGACCGATATCGATGACGCCCCGACACTGTTCTATCAGGACGTCGATGACCGAGAGGGCGCCGCTGCTTGCCACGAAGAGCAGGTTTTGATCCGGGTCATACGCCACGCCCGTCGGCTTGCTGATGTCGCATCCTTTGAGGGTTTTGACGATCGAACGAGTGACAGGATCGATGACCACGACCTCGCTTAGGTCGTGGATGGCCAGGTAGACAACCCCAGCCTTTTCGTTGACGTCCATCAGCTCGGGCGCGCCGGGCAGGGCCATTGTGCCAACCACGGCCTGCGCGGTGGGATCGATGAAGGCTACCTTCTTGTCTCCTGCCAGCGCCACCAGGATGAGGTCGTGTACGGGGTCGTACTCGATGGCATCGGGTGATCGGCCAACCGCCAGTCTCTTGATCACCTTGAGGCCGGGGATATCGACGACGGCGACGGTGCCGTCCGAATTCGAGGTGAAGACCACCTTCGGATCCTTGCTGAGCGCGATGGCCTTTATTCCGATGAGGCCGGCCACGCTGCCGACCAGCTTGCGGGCCCGGACGTCAACGATGTCCAGGGCGGCCACGCTGCCATGGGAGAGGTAGAGCCGGCCCACCCTGGGATCCAGCGTGACCAGGTCGAACGATGGCTGGTTAACTTCCTTCGGCAACTGGATGTTGCCCCGGTCGGTCAACGGTGGCCGGAGGGGGTCGGCGGTGGCACCTGGAGAGCACGCCGTCAGGGCCAGCAGGCAGAGCGCCAGGGTCAGCCCCCCCTTCCGTGCCCGGGTGCTTCGAGCCGCCGGCCGGATCCGCGGGGGGCAGCCCACAGCTGAATTATGCGGCAACCGCTATCAGCTTTTCAGGGCAATCTATTGACACACCTCTGCCCACCAGCCTAGAGTTGATATGGCGTTACTGTTTTATATCGGTTAAGTACTGGATAACTGACCGTAAACCGGGGAGATCTAGCGGGAGGGAAACACAGGTGATTGAGGCCAATACCCTAGGACGTCACGCCTACGGAGAAGACGATACCGACGCACTCATATCGAAGTCGACATGGTCACTCAAGTTCTCCGGCCTGATCTTCGCCGGCCTCCTGGTCATCGGACGATCCGCGAGCTACGGGAACATCACCTGGACCCCAACCTTCCACCAGGCGAACTCGCCCTTGGTTGTCGTCGAGGTCCTGAAGTCGTCAGCCCCACCCCGGGCCCCGATTCCGAAGACGCTTCCTTCTGTCGATTCAGCCGCACTGAGCAAGCGGGCGGCTGCCGCTGAAGTCATCAGTTTCTCGCCGGGCCGAACGTCAAGCGATGACGCTGAAGGCGACAGCAATGGCAGCTCGAGCTCCGCCGGTGACAGCCACAGCAGCGCCAAGAGTGCTGCAGGCCAGTCGGCTGGTGCCGGTACGCATGGCTCTCATAACACGGCGGGCTCGCAAGCCTCCGCCAACTCCAACAAGGGTAGTGGACCGACGGCGGGGAGCAAGGGCACGGCGCAGGAGACCGCCAACGAGACCGCCGGGGAGGCTACCGGACATGCCACGGCGAGCGGGGCAACCGCTGGCAGCAAGGGCACGGCGCAGGAGACGGCGAACGAAACCTCAGGTGAAGCCACGGGCCATGCTACGGCCACTGGCGGTACGGTTGCCAGCCTTCATACCGCCGTGGAAACGGCGAGTGAGACAAGTGGCACGGCCAACCAGACGGGCCAGGCATCGGCCACCGCTGGCACGCTGCCGGCCAATGAGACCGCAACGGAGACTGCCAATGATGTGACCGGCGCCAGCCCGGCGAGCGCCAAGACCGCCACCGAGACCGCCAGCGAAACGGCCGGTGACGTGACGGGCCAGGCGAGCAGTACCGCTCCTACGGCGGGGAGTAAGGGCACGGCGATGGAAACCGCCAACGAGACCGCTGGTGAGCAAACCGGCCAGGCCTCCGCTACCGCGGGCACCGCCAACGAGACGGCGACGGAAACCGCCAATGATGTGACCGGCGCCAGCCCGGCGAGCGCCAAGACCGCGGTCGAGACCGCCAACGAGACGGCCGCCGAGCAGACCGGCCAGGCCAGCACCACAGCTCCAACGGCTGGAACAAAGGGTACGGCGCAGGAAACGGCCAACGAAACCTCCGGTGAAGCGACAGGTAAAGCGACCGCCTCGGGCGCTACCGCGGGCAGTAAGGG
>VBEW01000180.1 GCA_005889225.1 Chloroflexota bacterium
CTTGACGGCCGGCCGGCCCGGGTCGCATGAGGCCGCCCGGGAGCGGGCGAAGCGCAAAGGATTCGACGTCGATGCGCCGTTCCTCGTCGTGGCTGCCGATGCGACCGCCTCGGGGAAAGCCGCGAAAATCCGAGGCGCCTGGGAGCGCCAGCTTGCCACGATGCGATGCAGCGCGCTAGTTCGGGAGCGCGGCGCGACCACCATGGCGCTCATCAGCCTGGGGGGCCGCCGGCCGCCGGAACCGAAGTCGCTGGTCGACCAGCTGCACCGGGCGGCGCGATCGGCCACGGCGGCGGCCGTGGCGGTGGGATACGGCGCCATCCGCTCGGGGGCAACCGAAGTCGCCGCGGCCGCCCGCGAGGCGGAGCAGGCGCTGGCGATGGGTCGCCGTCTGTTTGGTCTCGATAGCGCGACGGCGTTTTCGGACCTGGGCCTCTACCGACTGCTCTACGCGCTGCAGCCGTTGCCCGAGCTGCGCGACTTCAGGGATCAGTCACTGGCGCGGCTGCGGGCGAAGGATCGCGGCGGCGAGTTGCTGAAGACGCTGGGCGCGTATCTCGCGACCAACGGTAGCCCGACCGACGCGGCCGATCGTCTGCACCTGCATCGCAACACCGTGCTCTACCGCCTGCGCCGGATCGAGGACCTGCTGCAGGCCGACCTGCGCGACGCTGAGGTGCGGCTTTCGCTGCACCTGGCGCTCAAAATCGGTGATGTGCTCGAGGCTTAGCGCAAAAGCTATTTTGGATGCGTCCGGATGACGTCGGGAAAGCGTGACGGTGACGGCAGCGGACCGACGACCGGCGCCGGCCCGGCGCCCAGCACCGAGAGCACGGCGGCCGCGATCGCGGCATGGCCCTGGTCGCCGGGGTGGAACCAGTCGCTACGACCCAGGTAGCTGGACCCGCCGTCCTGCGCGTGAAACTCGTTCACCTGGTAGAAGCCAATGAGACTGACGAATGTCCCGCCGTGACGCACACAGGTGTCGGCGATAATGGCGTCGATCGCGGTTGATGGCAGCCAGCTGCCGATGCATAGGACGCGCGTGTGCGGGCCGCTGACGGCGTTCACGATCGTCTCGTACTGCGCCGCGAACGTGGCCGGCGGCGTGTAGAAGCCGACGTCGTTGGTCCCCAGTTCGATCGTCACCAGGGCGGGCTGCGCCGCCCGGACCGCACTCATCTGCGTGATGCCCCAACCGGCCCTGGCCCCGCTGCGCGCCACCAGGTCGAGGCTCATCCCCAGCTTCTCGGCCACCAGCACCGGGAACGTATCGTCGGACGCCGTCGCGTAGCGGCCGGCGCTGATGCTGTCGCCCAGGGCGGCATAGACCTTGCCCTGCAGCGCGGCGTGGTCGGCGTTGGCATGCACGCCGAGCACCTCGCTAGGCGCCATCGCCGGACCTTTCGCCGCCGGCTGCCCGACCACGAGCACCATAAGCAAGATCCAGATCAGATATGTCACGACCCTCGGGGGGCGCAGCGAAATCGCCGTTGACCCCAACCTCCAGAGACTATTGTGCCAGCCACGCCCTTCGGGCGCCCCCCGCGAACGCAAGACACGCGCTAGACCAGTCCCGACTCCAGGGTGGTGACCATCTCAGCCAGGGCCCGGACGGCCCAGTTGGGACGGTCGGTCATGCCAAAGAGTTCCATTCGCGCTTCGGCCAGGTGCTCGGTCGCCTGCCGCCGGCAGATCGCCAGCGCTCTGGACTGGCTGATGATGGCGCGTGCGGTCTCCATCTCCGCCGCGTTGAACCTGGCGCGGGTGAGCAGCGATCGCAGCACTCGCCTGTTGCCGGCCGCGCCGCCCTTGAGCGCCACCAGCGTCGGCAGTGTCTTCTTGCCGTTCTTCAGGTCGCTACCGAGCGGCTTTCCGGTTTTTGCGGCTGACCCCCAGACGCCAAGGATGTCGTCGATCACCTGGAACGCTAGGCCGAGGTGGCGGCCGAACCGACCGGCTTTCTCGAGTGACGCGTCGCCCACACCCGCGGCGATGCCGCCGAGGCGCGCGGCGCATTCGAACAACGCTGCCGTTTTGAGACCGATCATTTCCATGTACTCCTCGACCCCCACGTCGACCCGCTGCTCGAACTGCAGATCCAGCACCTGGCCGCGGCACAGCCCGAGCATGGTCTCGGAAAGGAGTGACAGCGCGGGCCTGGTTCGATCGGCATAGCGCGCCGGCAGCAGGTCCACCACCGCCCGGGTGACGAGCGCCTCGAGCGCCGCCCCGGCGTTGATCGCCTGGCCGATCCCCCAGACCTTCCAGACGGATGGCCGCCCGCGCCGGAGCTCATCGTGGTCCTGCACGTCGTCGAAGACGAGCGAGAAGTTGTGCACCAGCTCGACGGCGACCGCCGCCCAGATGGCGTCGGCGTAGCGACGGCCAAAGGCCTCACAGGTCAGCAACGCGAGGTTGGCCCGAAGCCGCTTCCCTGGCCGGTCGCCAGACTTTCGCAGGCCGAGGTGATACTGGACCATCTCCGTCAGCAGGGCGCTCTGGCTGGAGCCCACCTGCTGAGAGAGGCGTGCCAGGTCGCGGTCGAGCGCGGCGTTCATCGCCTGCAGCCGGTCGGTGCGGCTGGCGAAGGGCTTGGTCTTCGCCATCACCGGACTTCGATCGGCGGGCTGATTTTGAGGGCGGCAAGGTTGGGCGCACCGGCGCAGAACATGGCGACCCGAAGCTGCCAGGCAAAGCCGTCGAGCAGACGGCGTACCGCCTCCTCGCCTTCTGACGCCGCCGCCAGGACGGCGTGGGCAAATCCGGTGAGGTCGGCTCCCAGTCCAATCGCCTTGGCGGCATCGAGCCCGTGCCTCAGTCCACCGCTGGCGATCAACGCAAGCCCTGGCGCGGCCCGATGGGTGGCGACCAGCGCGTCGGCCGTGGGGATGCCCCACTCGGAAAAGGCGAGAGCCAGCTCGACTTCCTCGGGCCGTTCCCGGCGGAAGGCTTCAACCCGGGCAAAACTGGTGCCGCCCAACCCGGCGACGTCGATGGCAGCCACGCCGGCTTGTGCCAGCTGCGCCGCGACCGGGCCGGAGATTCCGCAGCCAACCTCTTTGACGATCACCGGTACTGGCATTTCTTTGCAGAGCACCGCGATCTTCTCGATCAACCCCCGGAAGTTGTGGTCACCTTCCGGTTGGAGCGCCTCCTGCAGCGGATTGAGGTGCAGCACCAGCGCATCGGCCCCGATCATCTCGATCGCTTCCAGGCATTGTTCCTTGCGCATGCCGTAGTTCAGCTGGACCGCGCCCAGGTTGGCAAAGAGCAAGACGTCCGGGGCCACGCCCCGCACCTGGTAGGTGCCTCGCAGATCCCTGTGCGTCAGGCCTGCCCGCTGCGAGCCGACTCCGAACGCGATCCCGACGCTCTGCGCGACCAGCGCCAGCCGCCGGTTGATGTCGCCGGCCGCATGGGCGCCGCCGGTCATGCTGGAGATGAGGAAGGGCAGCTTGAGCGGCTTCTTCAGGAAGCTGGTCGACGGGTCGATGGCGTCCAGGTCGAGCTCCGGGAGCGCCTGATGGGTGAAGGCAAAGCGCTCGAAGCCGGCGCTGCGGGTGGATTGGACGGAGGCCTCGAGCGAGAGCCGCAGGTGCTCGAGCTTGCGCTGGGCGATTTTGGAGAGGGGATGGCCGTTCGCGTCCAGCGCCATGGGTTTAGCTCGCCGCCTCGGCCTCCGGCGTGCCGGGGTGGTCGTCGTGCACGTC
Organism: Chloroflexota bacterium; assembly: GCA_005889225.1. Taxonomy (GTDB): domain Bacteria; phylum Chloroflexota; class Dormibacteria; order CF-121; family CF-121; genus CF-13. The sequence continues at coordinate 3,714 of VBEW01000180.1, forward strand.
GGCTTCCAGGGCATCCGGATTTTCCGCCTGCCGCTTGCGCATCATCTGGATGAAGTAGTCGACGATGATCGGGTCGAACTGGGTCCCCTTTCCGGCCTCGAGCTGGGCGAGCGCGAACTCCGGCGTGCGGCGCTGCCGGTAAGGACGGGTCGAGGTCATCGCGTGATAGGCGTCGCAGACCGAAACGATGCGGGCGTGCAGTGGGATGTTCTGGCCGGCGAGCCCATCCGGATAACCGCTGCCGTCGTACCACTCGTGATGGTGGAGGACGACGTTGAGGATCTGCCGGAATGCCTTGATCGGCTGCAGGATGCGCGCCCCCAGGATGGGATGCATCCGCATGATGAGCTTCTCGTCCTCGTCGAGCTTGCCTTCCTTGAGCAGCACCTTGTCGACGACGCCGATCTTGCCCACGTCATGGAGAATGGCGGCCAGGCGCAGCTGGTTCTTGTGCGCCGGGGAAAGCTGCAGCATGTCGCCCAGGTCCTCGGCCAGCTTGGCGACGGACTGGGAGTGGCCGCTGGTGTAGGGGTCCTTGGCGTCGATCGACGCGGCCAGCGCGTTGAGCGCTTCGAGGGTCGCCTCGCTGTTCGGCGACAGCATGCCCTCGGCGAGCTCTTCCAGGTGGCTCGAGTTGGCGATCTGGCCCAGCCGCTTCTCCAGGGTGGCGACCATGCCGGGCCCCACCGTGTCGGCGCTGGCCAGTTGCGCGACGACCTCGCTGAGCACTGAGTCGAGGGCCGCCACGCTCTCCAGCTCGGAGGCGCCGCAGATGCAGTTGCGGCCGCGCTTCTTCGCCATGTACATGGCCAGGTCGGCGCGATTCAGCAGCTCGTCGCGGTTCCTCGCATCGACGGGATAGGTGGCCCAGCCGACCGAGGCGGTCAGCGGCGCGAAGATCGTCTTGGGGTTGTACATGAAGACCTTGGCCAGGGTGTCGCAGATCTCCTGCGCGCGGATGGGCGCGGTCTGGATGTCGACGCCCGGCAGGATGGCGACGAACTCCTCGCCGCCGTAGCGGGTCACGGTATCCTCGCGCCGCATGGTGGACGAAATCGTGCGGGCAGCCGCCTTCAGCGCGACGTCACCGGCGGCATGGCCGAAGCTGTCGTTGTAGACCTTGAATCGGTCGAGGTCGA
>VBEW01000112.1 GCA_005889225.1 Chloroflexota bacterium
CACGTGCCGGGCCCAGCGTTACGGCAGGGCCAGCGGCGGTCTGCTCCACGCGAAGCCCAACGTGGCACTTCCGACACTCGCCGTAGACCGCGTTGTGGTCGCCCGCAGCCTCATCGGGAAAGTCATGACCGTTGACACGCAGGCCATTGGCGGTCCTGTTGTAAAGTGCGGCGTTGGCGGCGGCGGATTGGGTGTTGACCATTTCGCCCATTCTAAGGCTGGTTCGGCGGGAGCTATCACCTACGGCCAGTGACGCGGGCAAGCTCGGCCTAGCGCCCAACCCGTCGCGATGGCTCCGGCCTTCAACGCCGTCAGGCGGTCCTGCCAGAACACGGCTTGGCGCTTAACGACCACGAGCAGGGAAAGAGCGGCGTGTCATTCGTCCCGCGCCTCGTAGACCAGCAGCTTAGCCAGCGTCGCTGGCGGGATGGCGGTCAGTTCACTGGTGCTGGCCAGCGGCGCCCGTGCCTGTATGAGGGCGAAAGTCGCGTCGATAGCGGACGGCTCTTTAGTCGCAACGACTGTCCCCACTCCGGGTAATGACAATCTCCCGACCGCGCCCACGCGGGGTCGGTAATGCTTCTTGAAGGGGAAAACTGGGTCAGGTGGGAGGGAGGATAGCTACCGTCAGCCTGGTTAGCAGCTGCAGGTCGGGCCCCCCGTTCAGACGCCAGCTTGCGCTTTAGCCCCACGACGCACCGTTTGGATCTGTAGGCAAGGGTCCGTCCAAGTAACGGGTGGTGTCGCGTTGACTCTGCGTAGTCTCCAGCAATCTACGCGCGCGTGCTATCTGAATTGGATCGACTTCTGCCCCTACAGGCGCTGTTCGGTTCCCCCCGTGGCCCCATACCTAGCCGGTTCACTCCAACCTGGCCGGTTGACTCTTCAAGACGTGGGGTGTCTAGAAACGCCCCAGCGGACAAGACCCTCGGGTCGAGCTTAGCGGACGGCTCTCAAAGCGAGCTTCAGATCTGAGACGCCAAAATAGGCGTTGACCCGCCGTGCACTCCCCGCCGAACCAGCGTACGCATATTGAATATTGACGCTGGCCTCGCGCAGCCTGTGGGCGATCCGGCCCAGGCTGCCAGGCGTGTCCGGAAGCGCGACTTCTAAAACCTCCTCTTCGGTCGTTTCCCAGCCATGCGCCGCAAAGACCTTCCTTGCCGCCGCCGGCTTGTCCACGACCATCCGGACAGTGCCGTGACTGTCAGCAACGGTGGCCATGAACGCCACGATGTTGACCTTCTTAGCCCCCAGCGCGGAGCCTACCTCCCCCAGCATTCCGGGCCGATTTTCGACCAAAGCGGTCAGTTGCTTCGCTTTAGGCATAGGTCCATCTCTCCGTGCTCAGAACGAATTGGACGGCGGCTTCGCCGAGACGACTGAGATCGCGTGCTTGATTTCGGCACTGCTGCACCTCGGGCAAACACGTTGCTGCTCTCGCGCCTCAGTACTTCTCAGGATCTTGAAAACGTACGCACACTTGCCCTATCGGAACTCGTGGACACGCATGGCTCTCAGCCTTCCGCTCCCCAGCATCGGCAACAATAATGCGTAAAGCATAGTCCGCGTTCGAGAGGCTTGCCGCCGCGCCAGCACCCCCGTCGAGGGGGCCCAGCGCTCCAGCGCCTGCTGGCCGCGTCGACCGCGACGGTTCAGCGGTTGTCGCGGGGCAAACCAGCAGGTGCGGCCGCGATCAAGGCAAAACCGACATCAGGGCCATCCATCCCACGTGGGGCCCTGGGTTTCACCAGGAGGTCCCTGCTGTCAGCTCTTATAAGCACTATACGTCGATTGCTAGTGACCAGACTTCGTCTAGTCGCGCCTTCATCTGGATGAGGGCAGATGATCGAGACCGTCGCACGAATTTTTTGACCTTGCTTAACAGGTGTTGCCCGAGGCGGCAGCGCTGATTTTTGTTGCCGCACAGTCGGCCCGTCTAATGACCGAGACCATCCGAGAGCAGATATCGGCCGTGAGGCCGACGGATGGCCGCATGTCACGCCGAAAAGAGCCGTTTCGAGTACAAGTCGTAGCGCTGCTGTTGACCGCTCAGGCGACCGCCGCTATTGTGCTCACATAATCACGAGGCCTAGGGGCTAGCGCCTCGGCGGCTACCGAATATGGTGGCGGAGCGGGCGAGATTCGAACTCGCGAACCGGGTACGCCGGTTACGGCATTTCCAGTGCCGCGCCCTCGACCAGACTAGGCGACCGCTCCGCGGCGACCCGATTCTACCCGCCGCTGCCGCGGCCGGAACGGCGGCCCTTGCCCGAGGGCCGGCCCTCAAGGTTGAAGATCGCGTTGATCACGGAGAGGTGCGTCAACGCCTGGGGAAAGTTTCCCAGCATCTCGCCGGTCACGGGGTCGTATTCTTCGGCGAAGAGACCGAGGTCGTTGGCCGTCTCGGTGACACGGCTGAAGAGCGCCTCGGCCTCGTCGATCCGCCCCATCTGGGCGAGCACGTTCACAAGCCACAGCGTGCAGATGATGAACACGCCCTCTGGCTGGTGAAACTCCGATTCCTCGGGGACGTATCGATAGAGGAACCCGTGGTTGCTCAGTCTCTCCTGAAGGACGCGGACGGTCGACACCACACGCGGGTCAGTCGCCGGCAGCATCTCGTACATCGGCACGGCAAGGGCGGTGGCGTCCAGGTCTTTGTGACCGAGCGCCTGGGTGAACGCGCCGATTTCCCGGTCGTAGCCGAGCTCGAGCACCTGACGCTTGATCAGCGCTCTGGTCCGCGTGGCCGCGGCTTTGCGTGATTTCCCCATTCGCAGTGCCCGGTCGAGCTTGAGCGCGCGGTCCAGCCCAACCCACAACATCACCTGCGAGTAGAGGTAGCGCCGTGGGCGGCGCCGTGATTCCCAGATGCCCGAATCTTCCGTCTCCCAGCACTCGAGGATGCGGTCGACCACCTGCAGCAGGATCTCCCGCCGCGGCCTGGTCAGCGTTCTTCTCGACTGCCAGAACGTGTAGGCGGTCTGCATCAGCTCCCCATACAGGTCGAGCTGCACCTGGTCCGCCGCAGCATTGCCGATCCGCACCGGCTTCGATGCCCGGTAGCCTTCGAGCTCATCGAGCACGAACTCCGGCAGGCGATCATCACCGTCGATCCTGTACACGATCTTGAAGTTCTTGGGATGCCGATCGTGTGCCAGGCGCACCCAGCGCATGAAGCCGTCTGCCTCGTCGTCGAAACCCATCTCGCCGAGCGCGTTGACCAGGTCGGAGGTGTCCCGCACCCAGCTGTATCGGTAGTCCCAGTTCAGCGATCCGCCAGGGCTTTCCGGCAGCGAGCTCGTGGGCGCCGCCACAAACGCGCCGGTCGGCAGGTATTGCATGAGCTTGAGCGCCAGCGCCGAGCGATGCAGTGGTTCGTCGAACCGCCCACGATAGGTCGTCGAGCGCAGCCAGTCCACCCAGTAGTCGTCGGTCTGGTGGAGCATCGCGTGCGCGTCATCGATGCTGATCGCGGCCGGGACCGACCGCGCGCTGGCGTAGTGCAGCAGAATGGCGGCGCGATGACCGGGCATGATGTGGCCCGTTATCACGGCGGTGCCCTCGACCAGCTCGACCGTTGCCCCGACCGGATATTGAAGGAACAGGCTGGCCTCTTCACCGTCCGCAGCCAGCAGTCCGGGCCGCAGCTCACGCAGGCCGGGGACCTGGCGGCCGTAGTCGAAGCGGGGCTTGAAGGTCAGTTTCCATTCTGTCCGGCCGGCCAGTGGCTGGAGCATCCGAACGAGCCGGAGGGATTCCGGCGGCGTGAGCTTCTTGCCCCTCAGCGCGATCGGCATGAAGTCGACAACCCGCATGCGGGAATGCTCGAGCGTCCAGATCGTCTGAATCACATTGGAGTCGCGCCGGTACTGACGGAACATGCCGGCGCCCGCGCCCGCGGGCGTGAGCTGGAGAAATCCGCCCCCATCCCAATCGAGCAGCCGGCCGAACACCCAGGGACTGTCGAAGCGCGGCAGACACATCCAGTCGATTGAGCCCTGCTTGCTGACCAGCGCGGCGGAGCGCAGGTCACCGATCATTCCGTAATCGCCGATCGGCGGATACCGAACGTCGTAATCGCTCAGTCGGATTCTCGAAACACTGCCCGGCCCACACCGAAGCCGACGAGACCAAGCACCCCGACCACGACCAGTGGAAACCCGATGTGGATCGCGACGAGCGTGACGCTCAGCAGGATTCCGAGCAGGGTTACACACCCGCTGCACCCGAGCCCCAGGGTCATCAGGCTACGCACGGCCATTCAATCCTATGCTGGGAGCACGTCGGAACAACCCGCAGGAGCGTGGGCGGACCCGCCGTCACTCGAGCGTGGAGCTTCGAAGCGGCTGGCAGCTTCTGCAGCGGCGTCGCTGGATCGTGGGAGCCGTCCTTCTCGGTCTCTCGGTCGCGCTTGGGTTAGGGCTTGTCGAACCCTGGCGCGTCTCCGACTTCGAGGGCAGCTGTGTTCCGGCCAACCGCGTGGACGATCTGGGCCCGCGCGTCTATGACAATCACCAGACCGTCAGCGTCAGCCGTGGCAGCATCGTGACGGTGCAACTCGGCACCGCCCTTGATGCGCCGTGGCCCTGGCGGACTCCGGTCAGCTCGAACGAGTTGGTGCTCCGCCCGCTACCCCTGTGCGCCGTTCCGCCCCACATCACGACCATCCCGGTGCAGTTCACGGAGTTCAAGGCGACCTCGCCGGGCACCGCGACCATCACCGCGGAGGTGCTGCCGGGTCACGCCGACATCTTCGAGAGCTTTTTCTTGACGGTGGTTGTCAGCCCGTAGATCCCTAACAGCTCGACACCGAGATGACATTCCCATTGGCGTCGACGGTTGCTCCTCCGGAGTTGCAGGCGCCGGGGTACATGGTGAGCTTCCCGTTGACGCACGTGTAGTGGTAGGGGCCGCTCAGGAAGCCCGATCCGCTACCCGTCTCGACGCCCTTGGCCGGACATGCAATGGCGTGCTCGGTGACCTCAAATCCCCCCAGGAAGATGGCCAGCGCCAGCAACGCCCCGGCGCCCGCTTTGAGGCTGCCCGCCGGCTGCCGGGCTGCGATCAGCGAAAGAATCAACGCGACGCACGCCAGGGCGCCCGCGACAAGCAGCGGTAACCCGATCGAGAAGATGCCGATGAATCCCATGGAAAGCAGGCCGACGGCGCTCAACGCGAGGAGGGCCGGTCGCCAGGGAGTCGCTGACGCTCGGGTTGAGAGGGCAGCGGTTATTGCCAGCAGGGCGATGAACGTGGCCACGAATGCGACGCGCCATCCCAATGGACCGCCCTGATGATTCACAAAGCCGTAATAGAGGACATCCACAACGGCGGCGATGATGGCGGCCACGCCGGCTAACCAGCGCATGGGGCTAGCACCATCATGGGGCAGCCGAAGTCGTCTGCCAATCGGGCGGACACCTCGAGGTGGACCTCAGGCCAGCCGTCTCTCCAGGAGGGCGCGCTCGGCCGGGTTCTCGGTCAGGCTCAACGCGCGAATCAGGGCGAGGCGGGCATCGGAATCATGACCGAGGTCGCGGAGCAATTCCGCCCGAGTCGCGTGAAACAGGTAATAGTTGTCGAGGGGAGCCGCCAGTGCCTCTACGTCCTCGAGGGCCGCCTGCGCGCCGTCGAGGTAGCGTCGGGCGATGGCCCGGTTCAGCCGGGCAACGGGCGAAGGCGTGAGGGCCATGAGGGCGTCGTAAAGCAGGATGATCTGACGCCAGTCGGTCTCCTCCCAGGATCGCGCCTCGGCGTGGCACGCGGCGATGGCGGCCTGCAGCTGGTACGGCCCTGGCCGCCGCCACTTGGCCGCTCGCTGCAGAAGCGATATCCCGGAAGCGATCCGCTCCCGGTCCCAGCGACCGCGATCCTGGTCTTGCAACAGCATCAGGCCGCCGGACGCATCAAACCTCGAATCGGCGCGGGCGAGGTGCAAACGCATCAGTGCCAGCAGGCCGAGGGCTTCGGGCTCCTGCGGCATCAGCCGGACCATCAGCCCGGCCAGCCAGGCCGCGTCTTCGGCGAGATCCCGCCGCGAGGCTTGGGCTCCCGCAGTTGCCAGGTAGCCCTCGTTGAACATCAGGTAGAGCACCGCCAGCACCTCATCAAGCCGTTCGGCCATCTCGCGCTCGGCGGGGACGCGGTACGGAATGTTCGCCTCCACGATCTTGCGCTTTGCCCGCACGATCCGCTGCGCGATGGTGGCCTCGCTCGTGATGAAGGCGCGCGCGATTTCCACCGTCGTGAGCCCGGCCACCGCGCGCAGCGTGAGCGCCACCTGCGCCTCGCGTGACAGGGCCGGATGGCAGCAGGTGAAGATCAGCCGGAGCCGATCATCGCCCTCCGCGGTATCAAGGCTCACGCCGTCTCCTTCGAGCTGGGCCAGCTTCTCGCGATAGCGAGCCCGGCGCCGGAACTGGTCGGCCGCCTTCCGGCGCGCCGTCGTCAGCAACCAGGCGCCCGGCTTCTGCGGAATGCCTTCCAGCGGCCAATGCTCGACCGCCTCGAGCAGCGCCTCCTGGACCAGCTCTTCCGCCAGGTCGAAGTCCCCCAGCGCGCGGACCAGCGCCGCGGTGAGCCGCCCCGCCTCCTCCCGGAAAACGGCGGTCAGCACTGCGCCGGTCGCGGACTGGGGCTCGGTCAGCGCTGAGGCTCGCCGCGGTCGATCACCGGACGCACCTCGACCGGTCCGCCGGTTGGCCACTCCTTCGCCATCGCGATGGCCTCATCGAGGTCGGCGACGGTGACTTCCGCGTAGCCGCCGATCGTCTCCTTGCCCTCGATGAAGGGACCGTCGGTGACCACCGCTTTGCCGTTGTTGAACCGGACCGTCGTCGCCGTGCGCTCGGGCTGTAGCTCGTGGCCTCCGGTGATCTTGCTCGAGTATTTGCCGAACCAGTCGTTGATCGGGCCGTAGGCCGCCTGCCTCTGGGCCTCCGGCATGGCGTCCCACTGCCGGGCGCGGTCCTTGCTATCGGTGAACAGCAGCACGTACTTCATTGGTGAGCTCCTCCTCAAAATTTGCCGCGGCCCTCGCCGCTTTGTACAGTACGACGAACGAGGAGGGCGCCAAATCGACAGACCCCGGCCAATCTGCCGGCGGAGTCCTTGTTAGGCTGTTAAGCGGTGGATGAGTCTGCTCGATACGGGGACCGGGTGGCGACTCCCGAGCCGTATTCCATCGAGCATATTCCGTTCGCCGAGCGTCACGGCCATAGCCGCCAGTTGCTCTGGCTCTGGCTGGCAGCCAACCTTACGATCGCTGACTACGCGCTGGGTTTCCTGCCGGTGGCACTGGGCCTGCCCATCGTTCCCGCGCTGCTCGCCCTGGGGCTGGGCAACATCCTCGGCGGCCTGGTGCTCGCCTGGTCGGCAGCCATGGGCCCGGCCGCCGGCTACCCACAGATGTTCATCGGGCGCCGCGCCTTTGGTCGGGTTGGTGGCTATATTCCGGCGGCGCTCAACTGGCTGAGCACCGCGGGGTGGTTCACCGTCAACACCATCCTGGGCAGTTTCGCGGTCCAGCTCCTGTTGCCCGGTGTTCCGTTTCCAGTGGCGGCGGTGGTGTTAGTGGTGATCCAGACGCTGCTCGTGATCTATGGTCACAACTTGATCCAGGCGTTCGAGCGCTACATGGCCGCGATCCTCGGGGTTCTCTTCGCGATCGCCGCCGTGATTGCGCTGACGCATGGTTCGACCATCAGTGCCTGGCATCCCAAGCCGGCCGGAGGCACCCTGGCGCTGTTCGCCATTGTGCTGGCCGCTTCGTTCTCCTACATCATGAGCTGGTCGCCTTACGCCTCCGATTACTCGCGGTACCTCCCCGAAATAACGTCCCGCTCCTACATCGCCATCTATGTCTTTGCCGGCGCGGCTGTCGCCTCGTTCCTCACCGAAGTCGTCGGAATGCTGGTCGCCATCATCGCCCCCGGTGCATCCAGCTCGATCGCCGCGCTGAAGATCGCCATGGGCGGTTTTGGAGTCCTGGCCGTGGTGGCGGTGATCCTTGGCGCCACGACCGCCAACGTTCTCAATCTCTACTCCAACACGATCTCGGCGAAAGTTCTCGATGTTCGACTACCGCGCTGGCAGCTGGCGATCCTGGGTGGGGCCCTCGGCTTCATCGTCGCCCTGGTCGGTTACCAGAACTTCACGCAGAACTACGCCAACTTCCTGGTGGCCCTCGATTACTGGATCATGCCCTGGCTGGCGGTGGTCTTGCTCGACTACTACGTCTTCAAGCATCGCGAGCCGATGGCGTTCAGCGGCGCCCCTCCCTGGAACCGCAACGGCCCGATCGCCTTCGCCATCGGTCTGATCGTCTCCATTCCGTTCATGTCGGAGAAGTTTTTCACCGGCCCGCTCGCCTCCTGGTTCGGCGGCGCCGATTTCGGCTACTTCATCGGCTTCCTGGTCGCGGGGGCGGTCTACATCGTCCTCAATCGCGGCCGGGCACGGCCGAGCAGAGCGATGGAGGGATAGGGATGGCTGGACAGGAACGCTCGGTGGAGACCAACGCAAGCCCTCAGGCGGTCTGGAGAGTCTGGTCGGACACGTCGACCTGGCCCGAGTGGAATCCGGATGTCCAGTCCATCACCCTCGATGGGCCCTTCGCCGCCGGAACCTCGGGAACGATGAAAACCAAGCAGGGCACGCGCCAGGTTCAGCTGACAGAAGTCGTACCCGGACGTTCGTTCCGGCTGGAGACCACCGTGATTCCGCTGACCCGGTTTGCCTTCGAGTGCCGGGTGGCCGCCGGTCCAGCCGGCAACACGATCATCAGCCAGGGCATCCGCGTGGGTGGTCCGCTCGGTGGGCTGGTTGGCGGGATGATGAGCCGGCAAATCGCCGACACGTTTCCGCGCTTGCTCCAGGGCCTCGCGCGCAAGGCCGAAGCGGGCGAAGGACGCAGCTAAGGGCTGGAGCCCGCGGCGGGCATCAGGGGTTTGGCGACCCTTCCGCTGAATCCGGCCGAAAGAAGGTGCGCACCGGCTCGGGAAACCGCCGCAGAACGTCGTCGGGTACCTCGAAGCTGACCTCGGCGGCGAACTTCGTGTCGATGAACCGATCGATGGCCACCGTGATCAAGCGCAGCGCGGCATCGACGGGCATGTCGATATCGGTGAACGCGGTGCTGTTCTCTTCCAGGAAGGTCTGCAGGTGAGCGGTCATCTGGCTGGCCAGGATTCGAAGCGCATCCGTCGCCGGACCGGCATCCTGCCCGTCACGAAACGCCCGGAGCTGCTGACCCTTCAGCTCCCAGAGCCGGGCGCTGTATGGCGCGATAGCGGCGCCGAGCTGCCGCTGAATCGCGCGAATGCGCTCCAGGCGAGCCACCCCAACTTCGTTCGCCCAGTGGCGGCGCGCTCCGTCGTCGCCAAGCGAGCAAGCCGCAAACCATCGGTGTCGCTGCGGCAGGGCGCGAGTCACCAGGTGACGGCACGTCAGGACGGGTTCCAGTGGCTGATACATCGTGTCCAGCGGGATGAACTGCCGCGCCTGGAATGCCGGACACGCATTGAAGTCCGCGGGGAACGGTTTCGGGTAGGGACACTCGTCGGCGGGCCGGGGCATGCCGGCGCTAAGTTTAGGCGCCGTCCATGATATGAGGTGATGGTCGGTCGGCTCTACCTCGAGCAGCTCTCGGATGCGGACCTCGGCCTGCTGGCCGACGCCGCCGATCCGATCCGACCGGCGCGACCTGGTCCCGAGCGGATCGAGGCGCTGATCGACAGCCCAACCGTATTCCGGACGCTGTTCGGTACGGCGGGCCGAGATCCGCTCCTGCGGGGCTCGCCGTTCCTCCTGTTTGCCGTGCTGATTCATCGGGTGGCTCGCGACCTGGGCGCGGCGTCGTTCGTCGACGAGTGGGTCGGTCCGCGACAGCGGGTGCCCGTCTTCGACATGGGCGGCCTGCGTGAATTCGGTGCGGACCCGTTGCACCGGTTCTTCCTCGCCGAGCTCCTTGCGTCGTACACGCACGTGAGCAGTGGCAGTGTTCTCGTGCAGACCACGCGGGGCTGGCGACGCCGGCGCTTCAGCGAGCTCGACCCGGTTCGGCTGGTCGAGCTGGCCGAGGCCGTTCCAGACGCCGAGCGGCCGTCGGTCTACCGGCGGCTGGGCGACCTCTCACTGTTCCTGAGCGGCATCTTTCCGGATTACGCGGCCGAGCAGCTCGTCGTGGAGCGGCAGCGCGACCGGCTGGAACGTGCGCTGGCCGCCCCGGATCGGGAACGAGCTGAGCATCGCGATGGGATCTGGCTGCTCGAACGACTCGGCCGCCGCGCCTACCGGATGGCCGAGCAGGCAACCGACCGCTCGACGGCGATGGCCGGCGTGCTGGCCGAGCTGAGCGAGAACTTCGCGACCGCCCGCCGGGTGCTCAACTTCCTGACCGACCGCTACCTCTTTCCCATGCGCCAGCGCTGGTTTGGCACCGGCTGATGGCGAGCTGGGCCGAGTTTGCCTCGGCCGAACCGGCATTCGCCGCCAGGGTTGCGGACCGGTTTGCCATCCGCAAGCACAAGACGCTGGCGACGCTTCGCAAGGACGGCTCGCCGCGGATCAGTGGCATCGAGGTCGAGTTCGGGGAGGGCGAGCTCTTCCTGGGGATGATGCCGGCCTCGCGCAAGCTCCACGATCTGCAGCGCGACCCGCGGCTGGCCTTGCACAGCCCGACTGAAGATCCGCCAGATCACCATCCTGCCGGCTGGCCGGGCGAGGCCAAGATCAATGGACGCGCCGTGCCGGTCGATGCACCTGACTCGATGCAGGGCGGCCGCTTCCGCATCGACATCGGTGAGGTGGTGCTCACCCAGCTGAATGATGCGGGCGACCGTCTCGTGATCGAGTCCTGGCGCCCCGGGCAGGGCCGGCGCCGGACCGAACGCCGCTAGCGTTCAATCAAGTGTTTAATTGATGGGGTGAGTTTAGCCCCGGTTCGACCTGCAAAAAGCCGTCGGGAAGACCGCCGCGACGCGCTGGTCCGTGCCGCCTTCAACCAGATCGCGGAACGCGGTTTCGAGGGGCTGCGCACCCGCGAGGTGGCGGCGGAGGTCGGGGTGAACATCGCCACACTGCACTATTACTTTCCAACCAAGGAAGCCCTGATCCGCGGCGTGATTGCGCACGCGATGCAGCGGTTTCGTACGACGCTCGCGCCCCACGGCGCGTCCGGAGATCCGCTTCGCCGCCACTTACGAGCCGTCCGCACTCTCCTACGCGACGAACCGCAAGTCGGCGCGGTCATGGGCGAGCTGGCCCTTCGATCCGCGCGTGACCCGTCGCTGGCCCAGGTCATGCGCGAAACGTACGACGCGTGGCACCGGACCCTGCGCGGCCTGTTGAAGCGCGCGGCCCGAGACGAACAGCTGGCACCCGAGCTCAACAGCGATGATGTGGCGGCCCTGATCATGGCCACGCTCACCAGCATGACGCTGCCAACCGTCGCGTCCGCCCAGCGGGTCGACCAGGCGTTCCGGCAGCTGGAGCGCGTGCTCCGTCCGGCGGTTTTGCCCTAACCTGAATTCGTTCAAGCAAGTGATTGATGCGCGTGGTATTCTAGGTCCAATCATTTGATTGAATAGTTCGGAGGTTCCCCAAAATGGCCATGTCATCTGATTCCGTCCGTCAGCGCGCTCCACACGTTCCGTTTCTCGTGCCACTCCTGAACCCCATCGCCCACCGCCTGCTGCGGATAGGGATCCCAATGGGCCCGAACGCCCTGCTCACCGTGCGCGGCCGCAAGACCGGCCAGCCGCACACCACGCCGGTGGCGCTGGTCGAGGTGGACGGCCGGCGATGGGTGCAGAGTCCATTTGGCGAAGTCAACTGGGTCCGCAACCTGCGGGCGGCTCGTGAAGCCACGATCACCATCAATCGCCGGCCCGAGTCGGTTGACGCCGTCGAACTGTCGACCGCCGAGACGGCCCGGTTCTTCAAAGAAGTTCTGGGGCCGTATGTCGGCCGGATCCCGATGGGTCGCTGGCTGCTGTCGCTGCTTGGTGGAGGCGACATCCTCGCGGATCCTGATGCCGCTGCGGCTCGACACCCTGTCTTCGAGCTGAAGTCGCGCTAATCCCGATTCTGCGCGGGAGTCGACGCGGGCGGCACGACAACCGGCGGCCCGAAGTCCGGGCGGCCCGATTCGTACCGCCAGATTCGGGCTGAGATCCGCGCGATCAGCGACCAGGCATGCCCGTCGTCGAGGCCGTCGATCGTGACCGACAGAACGTAGGCAATCCGGCCGTACCTCACATAAGCCGCATCGTTCTGTGTCCCTGGCATCCACCCCGTTTTGTGGACCACGGTCGCCCCTGCGGGTAGCCCGGCCGGGATTCCTTGCTCGCTCGCGGTGCGGGTCAGGATCGGATAGAGCCAGCCCTGGGCGGCAGCGCCGCCGAGGCGGCCGAGCGCTTCATTGACGAGCGCCTGCGACAGGTCATCCGGAGTCGTCGTGTTCGGGACCCAGAGTGCCGAGTGATCCATGCCGATCGCTCCTGCGTACCGGTTGAGCGCGTCCGGACCGCCCAGATAGCGCACCAGGATATGGGCCGCGGTGTTGTCGGAGTAGCGGCCGACGCGGCGCGCGAGCTCGTCGCGCGTATAGCAGGAGCCCGGCTGATAGTCCATGAACCAGCCGTCTTCGGCATCGCCAGCCGTATAGCACAGCGCGTCCGAGCCGCGCACCTGCCCGGTGGCGATCTGCTGCGCCTCTGCCATCAGCAGGGGCAGCTTGTAGGTGCTTGCCGCGACAAAGCTCAGACCACCGTTCACGGACAGGCTGGTGCGCCGCGGTCCACTCAGTTCCTGGAGACTGATCCCCACCCGGCCGCCGCTCGTCCTGGCGATCGCCTGGAGGTCGGCGCTGAGCAGATCGAACGCCGAAGGAGCCAGGAGCGTCGTCACCGGCGGCGGGGCTGGTTTCGCCGCGGACGCCGTGGCGAGTGGACGTGTGAGGTGCGCCGGCTGACGGCTCAGGACCGGCGTCGGAGGCACGCTCACGCTCGAGCTGGCATAGGCGGCATTGCCGACCACGACCAGGAAGATCGCCGCCAGCGGATAGACCGCGAGTCGCCGCCAAGCGCGGCCGTGCCCACCCCTCATGGTTGAGCTTGAGGCTAACGACCATGTCTTGCGATCTCATGTGCGGTTGATGAGAAGGTGTGCCGGGTCGCCCAACGGACCGGTTGCGGACCACTCACAGGCCGGTTAAGGCCCGGTCAGGCGCTCTGGTTCGGCACCTCGACCACGACCTGCACCCCGAAGGGCGAGCGATTATAGGAGGCCGCGACCAGCCCGCCGATCAGGCCGCCGACGAGCGCCGCGAAGAGCCCGACCAGGAGCCCGGCAAAGGGAACGACGATAAACCAGTCGGCCTGAACCCGCTCCAGCACCGGCACCTGGCTGCCAAACGGGAGCAGCTGCTCGGTCACGCCCAGCGTCAGGCTCAGCTCCCGCTGCCAGCCCAGGATCGCGCCGGCAAACCAGGCGAGGGTCGCGCCCAAAACCGATCCGGCGACCAACCCGAGCGCGAAACCGATCCAGCCGCCGGCGATGATGGCGGCGCGCACCGAGATCGCCACGACGCGACCGCTGACCTGGTGCATTACGAGGCCACCGCCTGCCGAGGGCGGCGGCGGACGAACAGCAGCCCGAGCAGGATGACGGCGGGGATGGCGAGCGCCACGGTCAGCGCGTAGGCCAGATACCCGAGGAACCGCAGGCCTCGCGCAGCCGGCTGGCGGGGCTGACCGGTTGCCGTCGAAACGATCCCCTGCCGGGCACCCTGTCCGGCTCCGCCGCTGAAGAGCGCGGCGGCTTGCAGCCCGGCAGCCCGTGGATCGCCGCTCGGTTTGTAGAGCCCAAAGTGCTCGATCTTGACTCCCGGCCGCTGGGTCCAGTAGTCATCAAGGGTCCACCACACCGCGGCCCCCAGGAAACCGCCGGTATTCGTGTCGAGGTACGGGGCCGCCGCCTCGTACGTGTCCGCGAGGATCCGGCGCTGCTCCTCTTCCTCGGCCGCACTGTCCGACCATCGTCCGTACTCGACGATGATGATCGGCTTCTTCGGGTAGGTGGCATGGGCCACCTGGATGGCCCGGGCGGTTCCCGGGCCGGCGTCGGGCCCGTAGAAAACGCCGTAGTACGTCGTATAGCCGGCGACATCCAGAGGCCGCGAGCTGGTGTCGTCCGGCTGGTTGCCGTAGGCGGCCTGCCCGGTCAGGCGGGTTCCGTCGATCGAGCGGTCGAGATTGTGCAGCGCGGCGAGCGCCTGCTGCCGTTCGATGCCACCGGTCGACTCGTTGGCGAGACCGTGAAAGAGAACCGAGGGGTGATTCATGTCGCGCAGGTCCATCTCGCTCAGCATCTGCTGTGGGATGCCGCGGTCCATGGCAATGGCGAAGGTCGCCGGCGTGTAGTGATACAACGGGATCTCCTCCCAGATGGCGTAGCCGAGCCGGTCGGCCAGCATCAGCAGCAGCGGATTTGCGGGGTGGTGGTCGGCGCGGATCAGCTGGATATGGCTGGCGTTGGCTTTGTCCAGCAGGATGAGGATGTCGTCGGGAGTCACCACCGGACCGCCCCGCGGCTCGCCTTTGACCGCGGGGTAAACGCGTTCATCGTGGAGCGCGACGCCCGCGTAAGCGACCGGGTCGCCGTTCAGGAGCAGCCGGGGCGATGTCGAATCGACGGCAATGCGGCGCAGCCCGAAGGTCTCGAAAATCTGGTCGACAAGACGCTCCTGCCAGAACACCTGCACCTGAAGGACGTAGAGCGCGGGCGATTGGGGCGTCCAGAGATCGGCGTTCGTCAAGGAGAAAGCGGCGTGCACGGCGATCGTCCCGTCACGGCCAATCTGGCCGCCATCGATTCGCTGTGACGCGAGCGGCAGCGCCCCGGCCGGGATCAGGCTGACCGGATCGGGATTGGTCAGATTGGCCGGATCGACTGTCGCCGGCAGGATGTCGAGGCCGACCTGCGCCGGTGTCGAGTCGCCCCCACGCTGGTGAAGCGTAACGGCGATGTCGGCCCCATCCAGGTGCGGCACCACATCCGCGCGGACCGCGAAGACGGCGGGCGTTGCCTCCATCCAGACCGGCTGCGTGAGTCCGCCATAGTTCCACCAGTCGGTGAGGCCCCACGGCACGATGTCCTGGCGCGTCCCCCAGGGCGGATTGTCGACCCGGACGGCAACGGTGTTGACCTCATCGGGAACAACCGCGTCGGTCACGTCAAAGGCAAATGGGGTGGAGCCGCCCTCGTGGTAACCGAGGTAGTGGCCGTTCATCCAGACGTCCGCGATGTAATTGACCGCTCCGAATTTCAGCGTGATGGTCTGGTTCTGCCAGTCCGGTGGCACATCGAAATCCTTCCGATACCAGGCGCCGCTCCCGGCGGCGGTGGGCGGAGGATTGTAGGAGCCCGGAACGTCGATCGTTGACCAGGTTGTGTCGTCGTAGGTTGATTGGTCACGGCCGGCGGCGTCCGCCACGATCCGCTTGAGGGCGCTGGATCTGGCGGCCAGCGAGAGATCGTTGTCCATCCGCATCGGCTGGACCCGCCAGCGGCCGCTGAGGTCGAGGCGGCGTCGCGGCTGGTAGGAAAAGGTGGGAACCGGAATGCCATTCTGAAACGCGATGCGGCTGCCGCGGATGGTTTTGACGCTGAGCGTGGGTGCCAGTTCGGCCGCGGCGGCCGGGCCGGCACAGGCCGGAAGCAGAAGCCCTAGGAGCAGCGAAGCCAGGACCAGACCGGAGCAGTGGCGGGCAGGACGCAACGAACCGAATTATGGCGCGAATCCGGGCGGCCAGCCCCTAGGTTTTGGACACCGAGTGCTCAGCAAGACGCCGCACGGCCGCCCCGCTCTCGAGCTGTAACGCCTGCGCTGCCACCCGAGCGCACTCCGCCGCGTCGAGCCCGCGAACGGTCGCCTTGATTCGAGCGACCAGGGGCGGATGAACGCTGAGCTCATCGACGCCCAGGCCGATCAGCAAAGGCACGGCCGATAGGTCGCTGGCCATCTCGCCGCAGACGCCCACCCAGCGACGCTCGCGGTGCGCCGCCCTGACGACCTGATCGATCAACCGGAGCAGTGACGGATGCAGACTGTCGGCGAGCGGCGCCAGGTCCGGGTTTAAGCGATCCGCGGCAAAGACGTACTGGGTCAGGTCGTTGGTGCGCAGACTGAAGAAG
>VBEW01000181.1 GCA_005889225.1 Chloroflexota bacterium
CACATCGTGCCCGGTGAGGGTGGAGCGATTGAAGGCACGGAGGAACGCCGAGACGCCGATCCGTTTGACGCCCCGGGTCCCAACCAGCCCGACGGTGTTCAGCCGGTCGGACGCATCGCGGTCGCGTAGGTCGAATCCCTTGAGATGCCCATAGGTCGCCACGTCGGCGCTACTGAAGTAGACCCGCTCCAGCGTCGCGTACGAGTAGACACCCGTGTACCACGTATGACGCGGGGCCACGATATCCCAGGGGTCGAGGACGCCTCTCAGATACGGATAGGTCGCGAGCGAGCCGCCGAACACATCCGACACGTTGGCGGTATGACCACCGTCTGACGCGGAGAAGAACGCCTCGATCACGCGGCCGCCGTACATCAGCACCTGGCCCGCGGTCTGGTCGACGGCCGCATTCTGCGAGCCGCTCTCGGCGTCAACGCCGCGGTAGACCTGGAACTGGGTCGTGTCGTCGACGTCGTAGAGCCCCCTGCTGCCCAGGTGAGTGAGCGCGTAGCAGCGGGCGGCGACGATCTGCGCCTTGATCGCCTCGAGCGGCCAGCTGGACGGCACCTCGCTGAGCCCCCGCAAGTAGTCCTCGATCGGCAGCACGTTGATGACGTAGAGCAGGCCGCCGCTCGGCTGACCCACGATCGTACCCCGGTACTGGTGATAACGCCCGGACGGTCCATAGACGGTCAGACGCGTCGCGGCCGATGTTGGCACGACCTTCTGCAAACCGCCGGTCAGGATCAGCGAGACCGCCTGGCCTGCAGCGAGATTGACGACGCGATTGCCGGCGATGAGCTGCGCCGGACCGCTGGGAACAACCCGATAACTGGCTGCGCCCCAGAGCACCGCCACATGGATTGGCGTGTTGCGCGTGTCGAGACTCGACCATGTCGTGCCGGTGTAGAAATGTTGATCGATGAACCGATAGTTGAGGCCGGCAAGCGCCATTCCCTTCGCGCCCCACTGGCCGAGGCCGACGCCATGGCCCCAGCCGTGACCGCAGAACCGCACAGAGCCTGCCGGCGCGGCTGGCGGACAGGTCGCCGCATAGGAGGCGCCCGCGCCGCGGAGCGCCGCCAGCGCCGCTTCCGTTTCGTAAGCATCGAGGGCCTGCTGTAGCTTCCGGCTCTGGTTTTGCAAGCCGGCGAGTCGAATGACGGTCTGCCGCCGCAGGTTGTCCAGCTGGCTGTCGTAGTTCGCAGCAGTGGCCACCTGACCAGCGATCGCATCGGCCCGCGTTTGCAAGGTGCTCAGCAGTGGGGCCAGCTCGGCACGGGCCTGGGCGAGCAACTGCCGTTGCGCGTCGAGGGCATCGCGTTCCGCGCGGATCTTGCGGGCCAGCTGCAGCTCGCCAACCGAAATCTGTTGCAAATAGATCGTGCGGTTCATCAGATCGTCGAAACTGCGCGCCGAGAAGACGAACTCGAGCCACCGGATGCCGCCCAGGGCGTAGAGCTTGCGGATATCTGCCTGGAACGCGCGCAAGTGTTGCAGGTAAGCGAGCTGGTCGTGAGAGAACTGCAGCTGCGCATCAGCTAACTGCGCCTCGATGGCTTGCGCCCTGGCCGCAATCGGCGCCAGGTCGGCGTTACTCTGCGCCAGTTGCGCCTGGAGGGCCGCCAGCGTCTGCCGTAGATCGCCCTGCTGACTCTGGAGTGCGGCGAGCCGCTGCTGCTGACGCGCCTGCTCCTGCTGAACCCGCGCCAGTCGATCCGCGAGCGTGCCAGGATCGTCCGCGCGCGCCGGCACCGCGGAAACCAGGAGCAGCAGCGCCGCAAGGGCGCTCGCTGCCTGACGGACTATTCCGGCGGCGCTCCCGCCGAGCCGGGCATGCCCGGCTCGCGCCGTGGAGTGAAGGTCGTTCCGCTGAACGGCGCAGGGGCGCCCTTGGGCGGCTTCTCCTTCTTTTTCTTCTTTGCCTCGCGCTTCCCCTTGTCGCGTGACTTCGCCATGGTTCCTGCCTCCAGACTTAGTCCGGCGAGCCGCTATTGTAGCCGCGATCCGCCAGGATGTCTACGCAGGCGACCATCGAATTGGCGAGCGCCGGCAGGTCATAGCCGCCCTCGAGCGCCCACACGGTTCGCCCCTGGCTGTATTCAGCGGCCCAGCCTTTGATGAGGCCCGCCAACGCCCGGTATCCCTCGGTTGTCACCGCAAGACCTCCGAGCGGATCGTCGCGGTGGGCATCAAAGCCAGCCGAGACCAGGAGGAACTCCGGCCGAAAAGCCGCCAGCGCCGGACCGATCTTTTTCTCCCAGGCGCCGAGAACGGCGCGGTCGCCGCTACCTGCCGGAAGCGGCACATTGACGACGTTGTGATGCGCGCCGCGTTCGCCGGCGCTCCCCGTACCTGGATAGAACGGGTATCGATGGGTCGAGGCGTAGAAAACCTCGGCATCATTCTCGAAACTGTGCTGCGTTCCATTGCCATGGTGCACGTCGAAGTCAAGGACGGCGATCCGCCGGATGTTCTTACCTCGCGCCGCCACGACCCCCATCGCCACGTTGTTGAGCAGGCAGAATCCCATCGCTCGGGCGTGTTCCGCGTGATGCCCGGGTGGACGGACCACCGCCACCGCGTGCTGGGCTCGGCCCTCGAGGACGCGATCGACGCCCTCGACGACAGCTCCCGCCGCGGTGCGAGCGGCCACCATGGAGTCGGGCGTGATGTAGGTGTCGGCGTCGAGGTAGCCGCCACCGGCCGCCACGGCGCGATCGAGCATCGCCACGTACCGGGGGTCATGGACGCGGTGCACCACGTCGTCAGCCACCGAGGGAGCCGGCTCCGGTGTGAGGCCCACGCCGGAGAGGGCGATCGCGTCCAGAATCGCCGCCACCCGCTCCGGACGCTCGGGATGACCCTCGGCATGGTGCCCGGTCTGCGCTGGATTGGCCAGGAGCGCGATCACTCGATCGTCCGAGCACGAAAACGCTCGACCTGCAACGGGGCGAAGCGATCGATGCCGGCCTTCTCGCAGGCGGCCCGCAACTGTTGTTCGGGCGTGACGATCTCATCGATGCCCGGCAGCAGCAAGGCTTGCCGTTCGCCACAGCGGACGATGATGCCGTAAAGATTGGGATCGAGGGTCGCCATGTCGGTCACCGGCTCAGCCGGCTCCAGCAACTGGACCTTGATTGACAGGTCGCGCACTTCGTTCATCCGAACCGGTTCGAACCGCGGATCGCGAACCGCTGAGGCGACCGCGTACCGGATCAGCTCATGCGCCGCGGTGGGCGCCGTCGGCCGCAGACTTCCAACGCAGCCACGCAGCTCGCGACCTTTCCGCAAGGTCACAAAGAGGGCGGACGGTTCCCGGAGCGCGGCTGGAATCGGTTGCGGTGGGTCGATCAGCTGGCGCGAGCGAAGGTAGGTTTCGATGGCGCGCCGCGCGACGTCCTGGATATCGAACACGCCGGCAGCGGGCGTAAATGCCACGACTGGGTATCCGACACCAAACGGTCCCTCGTAGCTGAGGACCTTCGAGGAGAGGCCGGCTGCGCGGGCCGCGCCCAGCAGGATCGCGAGCGGGCGCAGGCCGCACTCGCCCGCTTCCTCGATCAACTCCGGATCCATGCCTTCGATCCGCTCCCACTCGCAATCGCGCAGCGCATCGATCACGAGACGATCGAAGACGGGGCCTTCCGGACGAAAGCCATATGGCGCATCCGGCGTCAATCGATGCGAAAGGTCGCCCGACGCCAGCAGGATGGCCGACCGACCAAGCAGGCGTTGATGGAGCCAGGCTCCGAAAGCGAAGAAGCGGGCGAGCGGCCAGCCGCTGACGCCCAGAAACACGCAGCGTTTGTTCGCCATCGCCTGCGGCAGCGAATAGAGCGGGACCACGACCCCGTGATCGAGGTCACTTTCCTCGGCCCAGGTCAAGGCGAACCCGGCACGTTGCGCGTCACCGACGAGTGCGGTGACCAGCGCGGTATCGACGATCGCCTCGACCCGAACCTGTGGTGCCCGGAAGCGTGCAAGGTCGCCGGCCACATGCGCGGCATGCCGTACCGGCAACGACGTCATGCTCGACGGGCTGTGTGGCGAGATTACGATCGCCAGGTCGGCGGGATGGCCCGCCAGCAGGACATCCAGTTCGCGCATGGCCTGCGCCGTCGTGCGTACGCGCTGCGACTCGAGCCTACCAACCTCCGTCAACAGGATCGGCGGATGGGCGCAGAGCGCGCCGGCGACGATGCCGGGCACGCGTTAGCCTCGCGTCGTCGCAGGCTCCGGCCGCAGCGCGTTGATGGCGTCCCGATAACGCAGCGCCGCCGCCCGCGCCGAATCGGCGTAGTCAGTGCCCGCCGACGCGAACAGGATGCCCCGCGAGATGGGCATGATCGCGCCGCGCCCGTCCGGTCGCAACGCCGCCCGCACCGCGGCCCCGAGGTCCGCCCCTTGCGCGCCCACCCCGGGCACGAGCAGCAGCCGGTCGCCCGCGATCTGGCGGACGTCGCGCAGCTCCGCCGGGGCGGTCGCGCCCACCACGAAGCCGACGTTGTCGTGATGATCCCAGCGGACCGCGGCTCGTGCGACGTGTCGGTAGAGCGCCTCCCCCTCACTGCGCAGGTGCTGGAATTCGGTGGCGCCGGGGTTCGATGTCCGGCACACGATAAAAACCTCCTTGTCCTTGTGCGCCAGGAAGGGCGCGACCGAGTCATAGCCAAGGTAGGGATGGACGGTGACGGCGTCCGCGCCCCAGGCTTCGAAGACGGCGTGCGCGTAGGCCTGCGCGGTGCTGCCCACGTCGCCGCGCTTGGCATCCAGAATCACCGGCCGGTCCTTGGGCAGCGCGCCGAGTGCCTGGTCGAGCAGCCAGCTGGCCTCCCTCCCCCATCGCTCGTAGAACGCCAGGTTGAGCTTGTAGGAGGACACGGAGTCGCCGACGGCCTCGACAATCGTCCGGATGAACCCCGCGATGCCCACGGGCGTGCGCTCGATCGACATCGGCAGCAGGTCCGGCTCCGGGTCGAGTCCAAGGCAAAGCAGCGAGCCGCTGGCGTCTTCGCTGGCGCGCAACTTCGCCTTAAAGCTCATATTCGGAGCCAAGTTTAGTGGGTAGAATCCCATCGTGCCCCAGTCGACCATGCAGGTCACCCTGCCCGAGATGGGTGAGTCGGTCACGGAGGGGACCGTCGCCAAGTGGCTGAAGCAGCCGGGCGACCCGGTGCGCGAAGGCGAGGCGCTGGTTGAGGTCACGACCGACAAGGTGGATGCGGAAGTGCCCGCGCCCGCAACCGGCAAATTGGTGAAAATCCTGGCCGACGCCGGCCAGACGATTGCGGTCGGGGCGCCGCTAGCCGAAATCGAAGTCGGCGCCGACGGCGGCGTCCCGGCTGCGAAAGAGACAACGGAGGTCGAGGCGGCGCCGCAACCCGTGCGGCAGGCCGCGCCGCAACCCGTGCCGAAGGCGGCGCCGCAAGCCGCGCCGCAGCCAGCCCTGCCGCACGACGGCGGATCCAAGCCCACGACCGTGGAGATCAGCGAGGGCGCCGAGCTGCTCGCCCGGGCCCGCGGCATCGACCTGGCGACGGTCAAAGGCAGTGGCCCCGGTGGATCGATTCGACGCCGCGACGTGGCGGAGGCGATCGAGCAGAAGGCCCCCACCCTGCCCTCCCCCGCAAGCGGGGGAGGGAAAGAGACTGACGCGCCGACTCCGGCGCAATCCCCGACCGGCGCGATCCCGCTGCGCGGCGCGGCTGCTGCGCTCGTCAAGCACATGGAGGAAAGCCGCGAGGTCCCGACGGCGACCAGCTTTCGCACCGTGCGGGTCGATGTGCTCGATCAGCGGCGCCGGCAGTTGAACCAGGCCATCCAGAATGCCGGGCGTCCGGAGAAGCTCTCGTACACGCATCTGATCGCTTTTGCCATCGTCAAGGC
>VBEW01000182.1 GCA_005889225.1 Chloroflexota bacterium
AAGTACCTTGCCGAGCGCCTGACTCCCTAGCCGCACAGGCAGGCTGACGCCTGCACGAACGTCTAGGTGCGCGGCTGGCCATCCGGGTGAAGGCGCCGAGACCGCTCCAGCTTTACCGTGAGAGGGTCGGATTCTGCGATTACAAAGGAGCACTAAGCGACATGGGTTCTCTCAAAGATCTTTCGAAGGAAATCGAGGCGCTCGTCGAGAAGGCGAGTCAAAGCGTCGTCCGGGTTGATGCACGGCGCGGCCGCGCCGGCACCGGCATCGTTTGGGACAGCGGCCTGGTGCTGACGGCCAACCACGTCGTCGAGCAGGAAGAGGACATCGAGGTTGTCGTCGACGGCAAAAGCGCCAAGGCCAGCCTGGTGGGCCGCGATCCGGCGACGGATCTGGCCCTGCTCAAGGTCGATGGATTGTCTGCGCCGGCCATGCCTCGAGCAAAAGTGTCAGATCTCAAGCCTGGGCAGATCGTTCTCGCCATTGGCCGGCCGGGTAGCCTCAAGGCGACCTTCGGCACCATCAGCGCCGTGTCGTCGTCGTGGCGCGGGTGGCGTGGAAGCGAGATCGAGCACCTGATCCAGACGAACGCGCCACTGTATCCCGGATTCAGCGGAGGTCCGCTGGTCGACGCGGACGGACGGGCGGTCGGCATGAACAGCTGGGTCTTTGGTCGTGGCGACGGCCGGGCGATCGCGATGGATGTGGCCGAGCGCGTGGTGGAAAGCCTCCGGGCCGACGGCCGGATCAAGCGACCCTACCTCGGCATCGGGACGCAACAGGTGCCGCTGCCGGACGCGGTAAAAGCTCGGGTCAACCAGGACAGCGGGCTGCTGATCGTCGCGGTCGAGCCCCAGAGCCCGGCCGATAAGGCCGGTCTGATGCAGGGCGACACGATGGTGGCCCTGGACGGCACCGTGACCAGCAACCTGGAGGATCTGTACGCCGGGCTGCGCAAGATCAAGGTCGGGGCGACCCAGACTCTCAAGGTCATCCGGGCCGGAGAGCTGAAAGAGATCGCCGTCACGGTAGGCGAAGCCGGGCGTTAGCGAACCCCCCACCCGAGCCCTCCCCCGCAAGCGGGGGAGGGAATTGAGAGCAAGTGGGGGGGCGAATTTGGGTTGAGTCTGGTAGGCGACTGAACCAACCCATGGCAAGCAACCGCCGCCTGTTGATCGTGCTCATCGGATGGGCTGGCTTTTCTGTGCTCTTCGCCGCCTGGCTGGCGTTTTCCTGGGGCGGGGAAACGACCACCCAGTGGTTTGACGACATCGGCGAGTTCGTGCTGGCCTTCATCGCGGCGGGCGCCTGCCTCTTCGCGGCACGCCGCCATCACGGCCGAACCCGGATCGCATGGACGTTCATGGCCGTATCGGCCTTCTCCTGGGGCGCCGGCGAGGTTGCCTGGTCCTACTACGAATTGCTGGGTGGCCAGCAAGTGCCGTTCCCCTCCTTTGCCGACCTCGGTTACCTGATGGCGGTGCCGCTGGCGATTGCCGGGGTGCTGTGCTTCCCATGGGCCCCCTCGCGCGCCACATCGTTGGCCCGCACCATCCTCGATGGTCTGCTGATCACCGGCTCGCTCCTCGTCATCAGCTGGTCTTCGGTACTGGGCGCCGTGTACCGCTCGGGCTCGGGCGACCTGATGGCGCAGCTGATCGGCCTCGCCTATCCGGCCGGGGACGTGGTGATCGGGACGATGCTGGTCATCCTGGCGGCCCGCGCCCCCCGGAGCACGCGGCTGCCGCTTTACCTGCTCGCCGGCGGACTGCTTGCCAACCTGCTGGCCGATAGCGGCTTTGCCTACCTCACCACGACCAGCCAGTACGGCGTCGGGGCCGTGATCGATGTGGGCTGGGCGGCGGGCTACCTGCTGATTGCCATCGCTGCGTTGCGGGCCGCCTCAACACCGGCATTGCTCGCGGCGCAGTCGGGTCCGCCCGGTCGGGTCGGCTTGCTGCTGCCCTACCTTCCGGTGGCGGCAGCCGCGGTGGTGGCGGCCTACGAAGAGGCCCGCCCAGGGGACCTGGATCCGGTCATCTTCTGGACGCTGCTGGTCGTCATCGCGCTGGTTGTAGTTCGGCAGTTCCTCACCTTGAACGACAACCTTGCTCTGAACCGAGAGCTGGAGGCGAACGCCGCCGCTCTTACCAAGGGTCAGGAGCATTTCCGCGCGCTGGTCCAGAACTCGTCGGATGTCATCACCTTGATCGGACGTGACGGGGCAATCCGGTATCAGAGCGCGTCCATCGAGCGGATCCTGGGTTACCGCGATGGCCAGCTCATCGGCAAGCCGTTCGGCGACATGGTGCATCCGGACGAGCAAATCCAGGTGGTGCGCAAGATCGAGGAGGCGATCAACATCGTCGGCCCGCCGATCGCCCTGGAATGCCGCCTCCGCCGTCAGGACGACTCGTACTGTCCCGCCGAGGTGACGATCACCAACTTGCTCGAGCTACCGGCCGTTCGGGGCATCGTCCTGAACATGCGAGACGTGAGCGAGCGCAAGGCCCTGGAGGAGAAGCTGACCCACCAGGCCTTCCATGACTCGCTCACCAACCTGCCGAATCGGGCGGCCTTCCGCATGCACCTTGACCACGCGCTGCACACCGATACCGAGCGACGCATCGCCGTCCTCTTCCTCGACCTGGACGATTTCAAGACCGTCAACGACACCCTTGGCCATGAGATGGGCGACCAGCTGCTGGTGGCGGTGGGAGCCCGGATCGCCTCCACGCTGCGGCCCGGCGACACTGTTGCTCGGCTCGGCGGAGATGAGTTCGCGGTGCTGTTGCGAAACATGGAGGACGAGGAGATCGCCCACCGCGTCGCTGACCGGATCACACGGCAGCTCGCGCCACCGTTCGCGATCGGCGGCAAGGAAATTGCGATGCATGCCAGCATCGGCATCGCCGGCCTGGTCTCGGGGCAGGAGGCAGCTGAGGACTTGATTCGCAATGCCGACGTCGCGATGTATATCGCGAAATCAAAAGGCAAGGCTCGCTACGTTGAGTACGAAGCATCCCTCGCCAGCTCCGCCCAGGACCGCATGGAGCTCGAGCACGACATGCAGGCCGGGATCAACGAGAAACAGTTTGTCCTCCACTACCAGCCGGTCGTGATGCTGGAGAGCGGTGCCATCCATAGCGTCGAGGCGCTGGTGCGGTGGAATCATCCGCAACGGGGAATGCTCTATCCGGCGAGCTTCATCAGCGTCGCGGAACAGAGCGGCATGATCGTGGAATTGGGACGCTGGGTGCTTCAGCAAGCAGCCCGCGATGGGCGCCGCTGGCAGGTCCGGTATCCGGGTAGCCCGCCGATGCAGATCAGCGTCAACATCTCAGGTCGGCAGCTGCAACACCCCGAACTCATCAGCGAGGTGTTGGCAGCGATCGATGCCGCCGGACTCGACCCGCAGTCCTTGATTCTGGAGCTGACCGAGAGTGTGCTGATGGCAGATACGGAGCCGGTTGCCAACACCCTGCAAGAGCTCCGCAGCCGCGGGATTCGGCTGGCACTCGATGACTTTGGCACCGGTTACTCGTCTCTCGGTCACCTCCGCGACTTTCCGGTCGACATCCTCAAGATGGATCGGTCGTTTGTCAGCGGCATCGGCAGCGGGCTGGCGGATGGTGCCATCCTGCGGGCCATCATCGGCCTGGCGAACACCCTGGGCCTGATGACGATCGGGGAGGGGATCGAGCGACAGGAACAGCTGGCCGCGCTCAACGCCATGGGGTGCCACGCGGGCCAGGGCTTCTACCTGGCGAAGCCGCTGGACCACGACGCGATGGACGACCTGCTGGCCACGTGCATTCAGTCCGGTACCGGCCGCCAGTTGCGGCCGAACTGGCGATTGAGCGCCTAGGCCACTGTCCGAGCCGCTTCCTTTTCCTCCGCCTCAACGAGCTCGCCTTCAATGTTGATCTGGATTTCGTGACTCACGATGAATTTGCCGTCCAGCATCGCGTCGAACTCCATGCCGAAGTCCTTGCGGTTGATCCTGGTTTCGGCGGCATACCCAATCCGATGACCCATCCGTGGATCGTTGAATTCACCGTACTTGACCACATTGAGCGTGACGGGCTTCGTGACGCCCTTGATGGTCAAATCGCCGGTGAGTGTCCCGCGGTCCGGACTCTTCTGTTCAATCTTCGTGCTCTTGAACGTGATTGTCGGGTACTTCTGGACCTCCAGGAAGGTGGACGAACGCAGGTCATTGTCACGTTGCTCGTTGTGAGTGCGGATGCTCGCCGTGTTGATGGTCACGTCAAAACTCGAGCGTTCCGGCTGGTCGGGATAGAGCTGACCGGTCGCGATCACCTCGGCAAAATGACCTCGCACGGTCATCATTCCCAGGTGCTTGGCGGAGAACTCGACCTGTGTGTGCATCGGGTCAAACTTCCAGGTGCCCATTGGATTTCCTCCTCGAACGTGATCCGATAGCGAACTTATCACCATCCGCTTACTTTCTGCAAGTTGCTGCCATAATTAGCTCGGCCGGCTAAACTGACGGAGTGGCTCGCAAACGTCAGGAGCACGCACATGAGTGCGATGAGCGCCTGACTCGGGTCTTCGCCCTGTTGGGGAAGCGTTGGTCGGGCGTGATCCTGGGGCTGCTCCTGCAGGGTCCCGCCCGCTTTGCCGTCCTGGCGCGAACCATCCCCGGCATTAGCGAGCGGATGCTGTCTGGCCGGCTCAATGAACTGACCGAGGCCGGACTGATCGATCGCCGGGTCCTCGATGGTCCCCCGCTGGGCGTTGTTTACCAGCTGACCCAGAGCGGGCGCGCTATTGGACCGGGCCTCGTCAAGCTGGGCGAGTGGGCGGAACGCTACATGGCTCCTGCTTCCAAGCGGGGCGCGACGAAGCGGCGTCGTTAGGACCTCGCTAAGATTGCTAGCTCATGCGCGCCCGGGGGGCCGCTGCGCT
>VBEW01000183.1 GCA_005889225.1 Chloroflexota bacterium
GAGCAGCGCACGCACCAATCGCCCGCCCGGCAGCGATCGCGCCACCGCAATCCCGGTGGCGATATAGCGAAGGTTGAGCAGGCCTCCGGCGAGCACCGCGGTCAGGACCGACCCGCCGGCCGTGATGACCCCCAGCGCGGCGAACTGCGCGGAGCCGGCGAAGACCAGCGCGGACATCAGCACCGCTGCCCATCCGGGAATGCCCGCCGCGATGGCCAGGACGCCGAAGGACAGCGCGAAGACGAAGACCGCGAGCGCGAGCGGCGCGACCGTAATAAGGATTTCTCTGACCGACCGCGTGGCTCGCATCGCCGCCCATTAAAGACGAACCAGCGTTACTCCCTCCCCCCTTGTGGGGGAGGGTCGGGGTGGGGGGTTCCCTCC
>VBEW01000184.1 GCA_005889225.1 Chloroflexota bacterium
AGGTTCCTGTCCACCACCACCTCCTGGTCGACGACATTCGCGCCGACCTGCTGAAGATCGTCCTGGATGGTCTGCCAGGCCGTCAGCTTGCGGCCCTTGACCACCCGGGCGGTGATCAGCAGCTGCGGCCCATGGCAGATGGCGAACACCGGCTTGCCGGCGTCAACGAACGCTTTGGTAAAGGCAACCATCTTGGGGTTGGCCCGCAGGTGGTCTGGCGAGTAGCCGCCCGGGATGAGCAGCGCGTCGAACTGGTCTGGGCGGACCTGGTCGATGCCGGTCTCGGCCCTTGTCGTTACGGTGCCCTTCTTGCCTTTGAGCTCTTTGCCGGGTTCCAGCCCGACAATCGTGACCTGGTGACCCGCCTGCTT
Source organism: Chloroflexota bacterium (assembly GCA_005889225.1). GTDB lineage: Bacteria > Chloroflexota > Dormibacteria > CF-121 > CF-121 > CF-13. The sequence continues at coordinate 372 of VBEW01000184.1, forward strand.
GAACGCATCGTAGGGCTGCTTGAACTCAGAGTCTTCGTAGTCAACATCAAGCACACAGGCGATCCTCATGCTGATACCTCCTTCGGGATATTTCCTTAAATCGGTCCCTCAGCCTAATTGGGCGGGCCGCTGGTCGTCAAGCTGGTACTGGGCTATCCGCGTCTTCCGAGTGCGCCAATTCCGTATTGTGATGACGGAATGATTCGTCGGCTCCTTCCCTACGGCGTGGCGCTTGCGGCAGTCGCCGTCGTGGCAGCCGGGCTCGGTGTGGCGGCATGGGCCCTCGCCCTTCCGCGAATCGAGACCTTTCTGCTGGTCTTCGTCTTGCTTGCCGGAGCGATCGCCTGGCAGCTCGGTCGCGGCCCGGCGGTCCTCGCAACGGCAACCTTTGCCCTGGTCTCCGATTACTTCTTCATCGAGCCCCAGAACAGATTTGGAACAACCACGCTGAGCGACAGCGTGCACCTCATCACCGGCGTGCTGGCGGCGGCCGCGGTCATCCAGTTCGTGCACGTGGCCCGCCATGACCAGCTCCTGCTGCGGAAGCGCAAAGAGTTACTGCAGGACGTGTCGCCTCGCATCATCCAGAGCCTCGATGCCGATGAGATCCTCAATACGGTGGCGGAGGCGACACTGCGGGTCATCGATTACCAGCATTTCCGCCTCTACCGCTGGGACGAGGCGGCCGAGCGACTGGTGCTGGTGAAGTCGGTCGCCCGCGCCGACCCCTACACCGGCATCGACTGGCACACAGTGACCCTGGCTCTGGGCGAGGGAATTACGGGAATCGCCGCGCAGTCGAGGCGGTCCATTCTCGTGCCGGACGCCAGCCAGGATGCGCGGATGGTCTACCCGTCCGGGGTCTCCCCCATCAAAGAAAGCGTCCTCAGCGTCCCGATGGTCACGCAGAATCGGCTCTTCGGCGTCCTCTCGCTGGCACGATTACGCGCACGATCGCTCAGCCTGGAGGACGTTCCCGTCATGGAATCGATCGCCGCTCAGACCGCGCTGGCCTTGGCCAACGCCGAGCAGTACGCCGAGGCCGAGCAAACCATCAAGGCGCTGGCCATGATCGAGACGCTGCAACCGCCGGATGGCGGCCTGCCTGATGCGGACATCGACCAGCGAATCCTGCAGGGGTTCGTCGACTTGAGCCAGGCCGACCTCGCCCTCTTGCGCAGGCTCGAAGCCGATAAGCGCTATCACGTCGCCGCCGTTGGCGGCCGTTCCTGGCCCAAGAACGCGGTGTCGACCGGCGAGCCCTTGACGGCGGCTCAGGTCGCCTGGCTGTCGGATCCGAAGGTGACGGTGTATGTGGCGGACCCAGGAACCGACCAGAAACTCCCCGACTGGGCGGGGCGGGGCGCCCAGCTCGCCGGGGTAAAGGCGGCCGTCTACCTCCCGATGCGCGCCGGCCAGCGCTTCGTCGGATTCGTCGGCCTGCAGTGGCGACGGCCGCGCTGGTTTAGGCCAGAGCAATTGGGACGGCTCCAGCTGCTGGCTGCCCAGGCAGCAATCGCGCTCGACACCCGCCACGCGCTCGAACACGAGCGGGGCCGTGCCGAAGCGCTCGCGGAACTCGAGCGGGCGCGCCGCGAGTTCATGCAGATCGCCTCGCACGAACTGCGCACGCCCCTGACCGTCATCCGCGGCTATGCCTCACTGCTGGAAGAGGGATCGCTCGGTCAACTGCCGCAGCCTGCGCGGCAAGCCGTCCAAACACTGATGGACAAGTCGAGCGAGATGCGCGCGCAGATCGAGCGCATGCTCCTGCTCGCCCGGCTCGAGGACGGGGCTGCGCTACCCCAGATGGCGCCCCTCGATCTCCGGACGGTGGTCACCGAAGCGGTCGAGCGAGTGCAGCCGCAGGTCCAGCTCAAAGAGGGTCGGCTCCGCCTCGAGCTGGCGGAGGCTCCGCTTCCCATCCTCGGCGATTCCGAGCGGCTGGGCACGGCGGTTGACAACCTGCTCCAGAACGCAGTCAAGTTCAGCACCGGGCCTCCCCAGATCGAGGTTGTCGGTCACCGCGAGAACGGCCGAATCCATCTGGTGGTCAGGGACCACGGGATTGGCATTCCAGAGGCTGCCCGCCGGCACCTGTTCGAGAAGTTTTACCGGGTTCACAACCCGCAGCTCCAGAATGTCGCCGGCACCGGGATCGGCCTCTACCTGGTACGGCAGGTCGTGGAAGGGCACGGTGGGCGGGTTCGGGTTGACAGCCACCTGGATGAGGGATCGGCTTTCGAGATCGATTTGCCGGTGGCTCCGGAAACTCCCTGCTCCCCTGCGGGGGATGGTCAGGGTGGCGAAACTCCCTCCCCCCTTGTGGGGGAGGGTCGGGGTGGGGGGTAGCAAGACTGCCGGGTTTTTGCGGTTCCCTCTTATGTGGCGAACCAGCCTGACGGGCACCAGGAGATCGCCGAGGCCATGCTCGACATCCCGACCGACTGGCTGATGCCGGGGCTGGACCTTGAGACAGTTCGCAACGCCCAGCGCTCCGATACAACGGCGGTGCTGACCTCCGAACGGCTCTCGCTCGCCGGGCTCGAGCTCGTGGTCGAGCGGCGCTGGGTGCGCGAGGCGTACTGGCGCCAGATCAAGCAGGCGATTACCCGCGGATACATCTATAGGAGCTCCGCCGTGCAGGTCACGCTCCGTGGCGAGCGGCGAGAGCACGAGCGGCGCAGCACCAGCCTCCCCAAAGCCAGCTAATTGAGATTTTCCCTCCCCCTGTAGGGGAGGGTCAGGCTGGAGCTTAGATTTCCCTCCCCCTGTGGGGGAGGGTCAGGGTGGGGGCAGCCGCTGGTACAGTCAGGCTCAGACCCATGAAGACCGTGATCGCGGCCGATCCGCCGGTCAATCACGCGCCGCCGGACCTGGATCCATCCCGCGACTTGCCCCGCGGTTTCACCGAATTCCTGATCCCGTTGCATCGGGCCTTCACGCCGCGGCAACAGGCGCTTGCTGCCAGGCGGCGCCAGGTGCTCGAGGCCGCCCGCGGCGGCAAGTTGCCGGATTACCTGGGCCCATCCGAGGCGACCACCGGGAGCTGGAAGGTCTCCCTCCCCGGCTGGTGCCAGGACCAGCGCAACCAGATGACCGGGCCGGGGGATGACGCCGAGCTCGTGGTGAAGATGCTCAATTCGGGCGCCCCAGGCGTGATGCTCGACCTCGAAGATTCGGTCGCCAACGCCTGGTCGAACATCACGCAGGGCATCGAGAACATCATCGCGGCGCTACGCGGGGAGCTCACGTATCACGACAAGAAGCGAGATCGCGAAGTCTCGATCAACGACAGCAAAACCGTGATCTACACCCGTCCGCGCGGCCTCCACCTGGAGCAGGCGGGCGTCATCAAAGGCGAGCGCATGGCTGCCGCGCTCTTCGACGTGGCGATGGTCGCCTATCAGGTCGACCCAACCAAGCTCAAGCATCCGCTCTCGATCTACATCGCCAAGTCTGAATCGGCCGACGAGGCGCTCTGGTGGCGCGATCTGTTTGTCGCCATCGCCGACGCGCGCGGCTGGCCGCAGGACTACATCAGGTGCATGGCGTTGGTCGAGTCGCATCCGCTCGCCTACCAGACGGAAGAGTTCGCGTACAACCTCCGCGAGCACATCATGGGCCTGAACCTCGGGCGCTGGGACTACATGGCGAGCCTGATCGACTTCACGTTGCATGAGCCGGCGTGGGTGCTCCCCGACCGGAACACCATTCCGCACGACGTCGCCTTCTTCCAGGCGGTCCGGGAAGTTATGCCCGAGGTCTGCCACAAGCGCGGCATGCTGGCCATCGGCGGGATGACCGCCCTCTACC
>VBEW01000185.1 GCA_005889225.1 Chloroflexota bacterium
GTGAAAACCGGTCGCCTCAACGAGGTAGCGGAGCGGGTTCCGACCGGCGCGGTTCGCTAGCCGGACTGGAGGTTCCCGACCAGGATCGGTTTCGTCGTCGGCAGCTGCTGCTCGCCTGGCTCGATGGTAATGGCGAACTGCTGGAACTGCGAGAGGTCGCCTGGCAGCTGGGCGCCAATGTCACCGCTCGAGCTGGCGCTGATGCCTTTGTCGACCGGGACGCCGCCCTTGATCAGCCACATCTCATAGACCTGACCTGAGGCGAGCCGCGGCAACCCGGTGGCCGCGACCACCGCTTGCTTGCGGTCCTTGAAGTAAACGAGCCGCACCTCGGCGCCCGGAGCCGCCGTTGGGTCGCCCTGGAACGTATAGGCAACCTGCGGTGATGAGCCGTGGCCCAGCTGGTAGCCGATCAGTCCACCGATCCCAAGGGCTAGAGCCACGGCCGCGGCCACCGCCAACCGGGACGAACGGGCGGCCCATGCCCGAAGCGTCGGGATGCGGCGGATCGGTGCAACCGTGCCCCGTGGCTCGCGCGCGGATTGGACAGGACGCCCGACCGACTCACGCGGCGCCGGGGTTGCCTTCACTGCCTCGATGATGCGGGCGCGCACCTCGGGAGATGGATCGCCCTCCTCCACCGTCAATGGCAACAGCGCGCTCGTACGGCGCAGCTCCGCGGCGGCGGCGCGGTGCTCGGCGCAGCTGCGCAGGTGCTCCTCGACCCGGCGGGCCTCTTCCTCGGGCAGCGCCTCCAGGGCGTAAGCGCCGAGCAGGTCTTCGGCTTCGGCGCAGCTCATGGACGTCACGCCATTACTCCTCTCGCCGTCAGGAAGGTTCGCATTTTCTCCAGGCCGATCCGCATGCGGCTCTTTACCGTTCCGAGCGGGACCTGCATCCGGCTGGCGATCTCCACGTGGGTGTAGCCGCCAAAGTAGGCGAGCTCGAGCGTCTGCCGCTGGGGATCGGGAAGCTCGCGGAAACCCTCCTGGATCTGCTTGCGCTCCAGGTCGAGCGCGACCGCCTCCCAGACGTCCGGTACTTCGGCTCGTTGCCCGGCATCCGCCAGATCGATCTCGCTGCGAACTCGGGCGCTCCCCCGGAGACGATCGATCGCGCGGTTGCGAACGATCGAAAGCAGCCAGTTGCGCAGGCTGCCGCGGCGCGCGTCGAAGCCCGCGGCATTGCGCCAGACGCTGACAAACGCGTCCTGGACCACATCTTCGGCGGCACCGCGCTCATTGAGGATGCGGAAGGCGAGACCGAAGGCCAGGCGGCCGTATCGGTCGTACAGCGATTCGATTGCGGTGGATTCGCCACGCTTCAGCTGGGCCGCCATTTGACTGTCCTGGTCTCTCGGCTCCCCACTCATCCCCGTACTCACTTATATACGGTCGCACCACCGCCCTGGATCACTTCTTTGATCCCTTGATCCGAGGGGCCAGTCCATCCGTAACAGCCGGTATCAACCGAGGAGGGAGCCTATGGATTGATTCCCGGCGTGCGATCGATCGCCACTTCATCACAAGGAGCATCAACCATGCGAAAACGCGTTTTGCTGGCCGTCGTTGCCGCCGCAACGATGGGCCTGATGGTGGCCCCGCTCACGGCGAGCGCGTCGAGCCACCGGGAAGCCCCGCTGATCGCGGAGGACCCGCTCGCCGACAACACCGATCTGTACGCCTTTCAGGCCCCCGACAACCCGAACAACGTGGTCCTCGTGGCGAACTACGTGCCGTTCGAGAATCCGGCGGGCGGCCCGAACTTCTATCGATTCGGCGATGACGTCCGTTACCAGCTCCACGTCGACAACGTCGGGGATGGCAGGAGCCACGTGACCTTCACCTTCCGATTCCGCACCTCGACGGTCGATCCGACGACGTTCCTCTACAACACGCCGTACGTGTCGGGAGGCGTCCTGACCAAGCGGATCGCCTTCGACGGAACGAAGTACCTGGGCTGGAACCGGCCGCAGACGTACTCGGTCTCGATGAGCCGGATCAGCGACGAGGACCCATCGAGCGTGGTGCTCGGCAGCAACCTGCTGACGCCGCCCGACGTGGTCGGCACCTCCTCGACCGGCGACGCCGCCTACTACCACGGCCTGGCCAACGCCGCGATCCACAACCTGGACGGCGGCATCAGGGTCTGGGCCGGCCAGCGCGACGATCCGTTCTACGCGAACCTGGGTCCGATCTTCGACATTCTCAGCCTCAATCCCTTGAGCGCGACCGGCGGCGAGGACTACCTCGATAACGAGAACGTCCACAGCATCGTCCTCTCCGTTCCTAAGTCGATGATCAAGGGCCCGAACGATTCGGTGATCGGCGTCTGGGCCAGCGCCAGCCGGCGAGAGGAAACCGTGCTCAGTACCAGGGCGCCCTTCAAGGCGTCGGAGGGCAGCTGGGTGCAGGTCTCGCGACTGGGCAATCCGCTGATCAATGAGGTCGTGATCGGCCTTGGTCAGAAGAACCTGTTCAATGCCTCGCGTCCGGCGAACGATGCGCAGTTCCTGTCGCGCTTCCAGAACCCACTCCTGGCGACGTACTTCAACGTCCTCTTCGCCCAGGGGGTCGACACGAGCAATCGACAGGACCTCGTCGATATCTTGCTGCGGGGCGTGAACACGCTCAACCGTCCCGCGGCCTGGTCGGCGTATGCGGACGAGCTCCGCTACAACATGGACGTCCCGGACTTCGGATTCCCGAACGGACGGAACCTGACCGAGAACGTCGTCGACACCGAACTCAACGCGGTGGATGGAGCCTTCTGCGGCTTTGCTGGCGTTATTCCGACCTGCCACGCCGGCGCCAACGCGGGCCAGTTGCACCAGGGCGTCACCCAGGACAGCGACCATGCGACCACGCAATCGGCGTTCCCCTACCTCAACGACCCGAACATGCCCTGAGGAGTTCGCAGATGAAGGTACACAGGTTGCATTCGATCGCGATCGCGGCAGCAGCAGTCGTGAGCACACTGCTCGCGGCCTGTGGACCACCAACGGCTGAGACGATGGCGAACCCGGCGGCGCCGCACGCCGGGGTCGCCCTCAGCTTCCAGACGGATGCCGTGATCGCTCGGGCCCAGACCCGCCTGCGGGTCAAACCGGACGACTGGAAATCCGTCGATGAGCTGGCCGCCGCCTACCTGCAAAAGGTACGTGAGATCGGCGACCCCTCGTACTACGGCAAGGCTGAAGCGCTACTCAAGGGCGCGCTCGCCCATGATTCCGCGGACCCCGAAGCGACCGCGTCGATGGGCCTGCTCGCCCTGGCTCGCCACCAGTTCAAAGCCGGCCTCGCATGGGGCATCAAGGCCCGGGCGCTGGATCCGGCCGCGTCGAGACCGCTCGGCATCATCGGCGATGCCCAGATCGAGCTCGGCCGCTATCCGGACGCGGTCAAGACGCTCCAGCAGATGGTCGACCTTCGTCCGGACCTCAGCTCGTACGCTCGGGTGTCCTACATTCGCGAGCTCCTTGGCGACGTCGAGGGCGCCATCGCCGCGATGCAGCAGGCGATTGAAGCCGGTGGCCCGGTTCCGGAGAACAGCGCCTACACCCGGGTCCTGCTGGCCAATATCTATTTCAATGGCGGCCGGCTCGCCGAGGCCGAGACCCAGGCCGAGCGCGCGCTCATCGACGATCCGAACTATCCCTATGCGCTGGCCACGCTGGCCAAGATCGACGCCGCCCGCGGCCGGTACGCCAACGCCATCGCGCGGTATCAGCAGGCGGTTGACCGCTACCCGCTTCCCGATTTCGTCATCGGGCTCGCCGATACCTACGCGACGTCCGGCGACGCCGCGAAAGCGCAAGAGACCTACGAGCTGGCCGCCGCCGAGCAGCGGCTGTACCGGGCGAACGGCGTCGATCTCGATGCTGAGCTGGCCCTGTTCGACGCTGACCACCGGCGGGATCTTCCGGCAGCGCTCGCCGCGGCACGGCGCGCGATGATGGATCGTCCCAGCATCCGCAGCGCCGACATCCTGGCCTGGACCCTTTACCAGGCCGGCGATGATCGGGCGTCGCTCGCCGCCTCGACCCAGGCCATGCGGCTCGGCACCCAGGATGCCGGCATGTTTTTCCACCGCGGCATGATCGAGGCGCGACTCGGGCTGCGCGCCGCCGCGGTTTCCGACCTGCAGCAGGCGCTGCACATCAATCCGTACTTCTCCCTCCTCTGGGCACCTGTCGCGCAACAGAGGTTGGACTCCCTGGTGTGAAAGCGCATCGCGCACTCCTCGCATTGGTTGGGGCAATTGGGCTCTCGATCGCCGTGGCCGTGCCCGCGTTCGCTCATCCGCTTGGCAACTTCACCATCAATCGATTCAGCCAGGTATCGCTGAACGGCGATCGGATCGACGTCATGTATGTGGTCGATTACGCGGAGATCCCCGCATTCCAGGAGCAGCAGCGGATCGCCGACGACGCCGGTTACATAGACCACCTCGTACGCGATCTCAGCCACGGCCTTCTCCTGGAAGCCGGAGCTCAGCGCGCGCCGCTGCTGGTTGTCGACCATTCGGTTGTCTTTCTGCCAGGCCAGGGCGGACTCCAGACGATGCGGTTGCAGATCGTGCTCTCCGTCGCGGCGCCGGCAGCCGGCGGCCGGCAGTCGGCACGCTATCGCGATACGAACTACCCTGGCCGGCTCGGCTGGAAGGAGATCGTCGTCCAGCAGATGGGCGGCGCCACATTGCTGACCTCGACCGCTCCGAGCAGGAGTGTCAGCGATGCGCTGCGCGGATATCCGCAAGATATGCTGAC
>VBEW01000192.1 GCA_005889225.1 Chloroflexota bacterium
AGCGAGCCAGCCTTCCGCTCGTGCTTGCCGGTGATCTCAAAATACTTCGTGCTGGCGTTCACGGTGAGCTTGACATCCTTGCCGTCACGGGTGCGGATCGTGATCACGTTGCCGTTGACGCTCGCGACCATGCCGGCGACGTGCGCCCGGCCGATGCGAATGCGCTTCGCGTAGAGCTTGCCATCGCGCGCTTCGTAACGAACGAGCACATGGCTATTGATCTCGATCCCTGACCAGCTGGACTTCTCGTTGCGACCTTTACGACGACGGTCGTTGCCTGCCGCGCGAAGGTCTTGCTGCCTTGCTTCGCATTCTTGACCGTCAACTGCGTCTCGTTGATCGCGGTGACGATCCCACCAAAAGCGTCCTTTGCCGCCGGGCGCTGCTTCGTCGTCGGGCTGGGCGATGCGGCAGCCGGCGCCGCCATCACGCCGGTCGCCAGCACTGCTGCCAGAACTCCCGCCGCCGCGATTCCTGCGATGACCTTGCCGAACATGTGAATGACCTCCTGTGATTTCGACGATCTCGACAAGGCCATGGTGGCGTTGCCAGCTGAGGGCATCGGCAGTGGAACCTTAGAGGTGACTGAGAGCGTGCCGGGCAATCGATTTTCTTTACACGCGGCCGCCTAGGTAGAAGCGGGTGAACAAGGCTGTTGAAAGAGCTGTGACGGTAGCTTGCGTGTTACGTAAGCCGTAGCCTTGCGGCCGTATTGTCGGCCGCATGGGTTCGACTGTTACGTTCCACCTCGCGGAGCTCGAATCTGCCTCCGGCGAGGCGCTGAGGCTGGATGCGCGGGATTACGGCCCAATCACGCCGTTGCTCAACGACGACAGCATCAGTGAAGTGATGGTCAACGGAGCCGGGCAGATCTACATCGAACGCAAAGGGCAGCTCTCCCTCTCGGACGTGACCTTTGGCAGCGAGGCGGATTTGATCCGCGTCATTCGCGAGATCGCCGCCTTCGTGGGCCGCCGGATCGATGACGATTCGCCGATGGTTGACTGCCGCCTTCCCGACGGTTCCCGGGTCAACGCCATCATTCCGCCGCTCGCGATCGATGGGGCATCCCTGGAAGTTTGCCCGCGAGCCCTTCACGGTCCAGGACCTGATCAGCTTCGGCACCCTGACGGCCGAGGCGGCCGGTTTCCTGGAAGCGTGTGTGAGGGCGCACTTCAACGTGCTCGTCGCCGGCGGCACCGGCTCCGGCAAGACCACCACTCTCAACGTCCTCTCTTCCTTCATTCCCGACACGGAGCGGGTCGTCACCATCGAGGACGCCGCCGAGTTGCAGCTCCGCCAGCCGCACAAGGTTCGCCTGGAGTCGCGGCCGGCCCGGATCGATGGCAGCGGCCGGATCAGCATCCGCGACCTGGTCGTCAACGCACTCCGGATGCGGCCGGATCGCATCGTCATTGGCGAATGCCGCAGCGGCGAGGCGCTCGACATGCTGCAAGCCATGAACACCGGCCACGACGGCTCGCTGACCACAATCCACGCCAACTCGCCACGCGATACCCTGTCACGACTCGAGACCCTGGTCCTCATGTCTGGCGTCGATCTGCCGCAGCGGGCGATCCGCGAGCAGATCGCGTCGGCCATCCACCTGATCGTGCAGCAGTCTCGTCTTCGTGACGGATCGCGCCGGATCACGAATATCACCGAGGTGGTGGGCCGCGAAGGCGACACCATCACCCTCCAGGACGTCTTCCTCTTCGAAGAGTCGGGCATGGATAGTATTGGCCGTCTCCAGGGCAAGCTGAGCCCCACCGGGATCCGGCCGAATGCGATGGCGAAGATCTATTCGAAGAGGGTGGCGATCTCGCCGGCGCTCGCCGCCCTGTTCCCTGACCGCAAGGCGCCGGACTTTACCGTGGGGGTGCGCCGATGATCATCGAACAGCCGGAGCGGATCGACCTGGAGACGCTGCGCGACATCGCCGCCGACATGCGAGGCGAGCTGGATCGAGTCGAGGAACAGATGGCGGAGCTGACCCGCGAGCATAAGCGGGCGCTGGCGCTCAAGCAGATCTTTGGGATGGATCCGCTGACCCGCGACCGCTTCAATCATCTGCACGCCAACATCGACCAGTACCCGGGAAAGATGGCGGAGCTGCGCGAGGAAGAGCGGCTGCTGACTCGCTGGCTCGACCGGTGCCGCGACCTGCTCGAAGCCAAGGCTGCCGCCTGATCCTTTCGGGGATCGGTTAGCGCTGCGCTCCGAGTGTGGCCTCGATGCCGCGCTCATCACCGTCCTCGTCGCGAAGCACGGTGACGTCGACGTAGCCCAGGCGCGCCAGGTCGTCGCGGAGCGCGTCGGCCTGCTTACCGCCCAGTTCGAGCAAGAGCGCACCACCGTGGCGGAGGAACCGGGGGCTATCGATCATGACGCGCCGAAGGATCTTCGTGCCGTCGGGCCCGCCGTCGTAGGACAGCGGCGACTCGAAGGCGAATGTGTCGCGCTGCAGCAGGGGGAGCGCCGGTGTCGGCACGTAGGGCACGACGCCGACGACCACGTCGACGTGTCCTTCCAGTATGCGCGGCAGGGGCTCGAACAGATCGCCGCGGTAGACTTCTGCGCCGTTCGCGGCCGCGCAGGCGACCGCCCGCTCGTCGATGTCGGATGCCACAACCCGCGCGAAGGGGCGGGCCGTGGTCAGGGTCCTGGCGATCGCTCCAGTGCCGGTGCAGAGATCGATCGCCACACCGTCCGCCGGCAGCCGCTCGACGGCGCGACGCGCGAGCGGCTCGCTCTGCCAGCGCGGAACGTAGACGCCCGGATCGACGCGGATCGCCACGCCGCAGAACGAGATATGCCCGACGATCCAGGCCAGCGGCTCACCGGTGAGCCGGCGCTCGACGAGCGAGTGCAGGACCTCGAGATCACCGGCTGCCCGAGCCAGCAGCGCGTCCGCCTCTTCTTTGGCAGACAGAAACCCGGCATCCGATAGCAGCGCCGTGAGCGCCTCGAGGTCAGCTAGATCTCGATTGCGCGGACGATGAAATCGCGGCTGCCGTCCCAGGTCCAGCATGTCTGCAGCGTAAGGGTTGACACCCCAGTCGCACCGAGCGGCCACAGCTGGGTGTTGCTCACGATCGTGGTGCTGCTTACGCGGTAGGTGTGCACCCGGCCGGACGGGTCGCCGTAGCGAACGATGTCTCCCAGCCGCAGGTTGAGGATCGGAGTGAAGGTCCCGGGGTTATGGGCCATGATGTATGTGTTATTCGCGCCGGCGCAACTCCAGCGCCAGGCGCCCCAACGGGGGACGGCGGCGCGTCCCATGCAGTCGCGGTACCATCCGACCGGCTGGATGAGTCCCAGCCGCGGGATCACGATGGTATTGGCCCGGACGGCCAGGGGCGCCGCCGGCGTGGTCTGCCGAATGGGATTGGCCGCAACAGCGGCTGTCGGGGCTGCCGGGGTCGCCACTGCTGCGAGCGCCTGGGCCGCTTCCAGGGCGGTGCGCGCCTCCTGAGCTTGCTGACGGACCAGGCGGTGATCGGCGGCCTCGTTGTTCCAGGCAGGCATGCTGGTGAGGTGGACCGGAGGCGTGCTGGTGACGTGGACGGGATGGCTGGCTGCGGCGGGATGCCAGGTCAGGAGGGGGAAGGTCAGCAGCCAGATCCCGGCGCCGGTGATGAGGGGGCGGCGCCAGCGGCGCAGTCCATCGGCCATGGGTCGCGCAACGCGGACGCGGCAGTAAGGTTTGCGCCGTTTACACGATCGTCACCGGCTGGCGATGCCCCTCGGCCAGGCGGCGGCCCATTTACCGATTCTTGACAGGCTCAGACTCAGTTGTTAGCCTGTTGCCGGAAGCGGAATCGGCCTATTTCAGGAGGGAACGATGCTCAAACGCACTATCCGAACGTGGCGTGCGCACGTTGCCAGGCGGTTTGGGGTACCACTGGCACTCCTTGGCTTGGTGACCGGCTTTTCGCCCCTCGCGTCAACCGTCGCCGCCCAGGCGGGCACGATGCAGAACTACATAATCCTGTACGGCGGCTCGGCGGTTCCGGCCGATGCTGCCGCCAGCATCAACAGGGCCGGCGGCACGCTCGTCTACAGCTACAGCCAGATCGGTGTCGCCATCGCTCGCTCGGATAACACCAACTTCCGCGCGAATATTGTCAAGGACAACAAGGTCGAAGGGGCTTCGTCCACGGCTGCCTTCGCAACCAGGCTCAACGATGACCAGAGTTCGAGCGCCGACGCATCCGGTCCGCCGCCAGGTGATTTACCGAACGCGCCGGCCAGTGACGCTGACTCGCTCTCGCCATTGCAGTGGGACATGGGGCAGATCCACACCCCTGAGGCCCATGCCATCACAGGGGGCAGTCCTGCCGTGCTGGTCGGAGACATCGACACAGGAATCGACTTCACCCATCCCGATCTCCAGCCGAACATCGACGTGGCCAACAGCGTCAACTGTGTGTCGGGCGCGCCAGTTGCCGGGCTCGCTGCCCAGGATGACCATGGTCACGGGACCCACACCGCCGGCACCATCGCGGCAGCCTCGAATGGCTTTGGCATCGTCGGAGTGGCGCCCAACGTCAAGGTCGCGGGCATCAAGGCTGGCAACGCGGAAGGGTTCTTCTTCCCCGAGGCGGTGGTCTGCGCCTTCGTGTGGGCTGGGACTCACCACGTCGACGTAACCAACAACAGCTACTTCGCCGATCCGTTCCTCTTCAACTGCAAGAATGACCCGGATCAGCGGGCCATCTGGAAGGCCGAGCAACGCGCTATCCGGTTCGCGATGCAACAGGGGACCGTCGTCGTTGCCGCTGAAGGTAACGAGAGCGATGACCTGTCGCATCCGACGCAGGACGTTACCAGTCCCGATGACACAACGCCAGTGACGCGGACAGTACATAACGACTGCGTCGTGATCCCTGTCGAGATTTCGGGAGTCATCGGCGCAATCGCCGATGGACACAATATGCAGCCCAACGGCGGCTACCTGAAGTCGTTCTACTCGAGCTACGGGGCAGCGACGGCCGACGTCGTAGCGCCCGGCGGGGATAGCCTGTTTGGTACCGGCCCGGAGTCTTTCAATGGGAGGGTGCTCTCCACCTGGCCGTTTGCCCTCCAAGGCAACTGCCTGGCCAGCCGCCGGGTCTTCGAGGTAGGACATCCGGGCGTCATGTGGTGCTATCAGCAAGGCACCTCGATGGCATCGCCGCACGTCGCTGGCGTGGCGGCGTTGATCATCAGCATGTTCGGCAACCTGAACAACGCGTCCAACGGCAAGATGTCGGCGGGCGCCGTGCAGGCCTATCTCAGCCAGACTGCCGATCCGCAGCCGTGCCCATCGGCGCTACCCGCGGGTTATTCGGCCTTTGTCAGTGTCAGCAACGGTGCGCCGCAGGTCTGCACCGGCGGCACGGGTCACAACTCGTGGTACGGCAGTGGTCAGGTCAATGCCCTGAACGCCGTCACGCACACGACCAAGTAGCCAAGTCGCACGCATCCGACGCAATGGCCGGGCCGCCGCCCGGCCATTTCTTTTCTAGGCGATCTTTGCCTGTGGTTCTGCCGGGCCGACGTAGTGCTCGGCCACGGCGATCAGCTCCTCGAGCTCGTAGGGCTTGGTAAGGCACTCGGCGCAGCCGGCGGCGATCGCCGTCTCTCGATCCCCGACCATCGCGTGTGCGGTGATGGCAACCACCGGGATCGCGGCCAGGGCGGGGTCGGCCTTGAGTGCCCGGGTCGCCTCCCAGCCGTTCATCTCGGGCAGCGAAAGATCCATCAGGATCAAGCCCGGCTTGAGCGCGGCAGCCATCGCCACGGCGGCTCGGCCGTTTGGCGCGGACTCACACGTAAAGCCGCGTGAGCGCAGGATTTTGAGCGCCATC
>VBEW01000113.1 GCA_005889225.1 Chloroflexota bacterium
TCCAGGCCCATCCGACCATGGATCACCCAGGCGCCTCCCTGGGCAAAGGCCATCAAGTTGACCTCGAAGTGCTTGCGCCTGGTATTCCAGGCCAGCGTCCAGCGAGGCGGGCGCGGCTCGTAGCCGATGCTTCCCTTGCCGCCGAGCTTGTCACGGTTGACGGCCTCCAGCTCGTCGCGGACCATCCGATCGAGGGCGATCAGCAGCTGATACAGGCGCTCGCGGTAGTTGTCGACGCGACCCTGGAGGAGAAAATCGGCCTCGGTGACGGGCATTCGGCTCATGATACGTTCTCCCCAGGATATCCACAGATTGTGGATAAAAGCCGGCCTTGACACAAGATATTGTGGGGTAGGAGAATGGGACGGCCCCGGATGGAAACGGCGATCGACGTCCAGCTGCTGACTCATACCCCCGACCCGATCCGGGTCATGTACGTCGCGTTTCGGACCTGCTACTCGCGGTTTACACCGCAGCAGATCTGGGCGGACATCGAGTCCGGAAAGATCACCGAAGAGAAGATGAAGACGTTCATCTTCGACAAGCTCAAGAGCGGCCATTCCTCGCCGCGAACGCAGGTGTACTTCACGTTTGCCGTCAGCGGGCTGTCGCGCTCCGCCAGCCACCAGTTGGTCCGGCACAACAACGGGATCACCTTTGACCAGCAGTCGCAGCGCTATTACGCCTTCAAAGAAGCCGATTTCCCGTATGTCGTCCCGGAAACCTGGGAACGAGCCGGGCTGCGCGAGGAGTACCTCGCCTTCATGCGCCGCGTCGGCGAGCTGTACGACCAGGCGCTCAAGGCCGGCGTTCCGGCCGAGGACGCCCGCTTTCTCCTGCCCAATGCGGCGTCGACGAACTTGACGTTCACCGTGAATTTCGAGGAGTTCCTCCACATCGCCGACCTGCGGCTGTGCTGGCGGGCGCAATGGGAGATCAGGCACATGTGGGCCAGGGCTCGCAACGCGCTCAAGGCGCGCTTCCCCGAGCTCGCCAAGCCAGTCCAACCGAAATGCGGCGACCAGCGCATGGGCTACTGCGATGAGCCGCTTGCCGAGTATCTGAAGTGTCCTCTGGGCGCTCGTCGCATTCGCTTGCACAAGGACGAAATCGTTGCGGCGGCGAAGACTGGCCGCACTCTGGAATCGACGCCGTTGAGCGAAGAGGACCTCGCGTTGTTGACGCCCCGCCCCGAGTTCGAGAAGGTACCCGCCGGAAGCGCTTAGCGGAGCGAGTCCAGGTTGATGGGATGCCAGGTTGTCCCGGCATCCTCCGTCGTGAAGAGCGCCGTCGCCTGCGTCATTCGGTCCTCGCCGGCCGCCCAGACGTGGAGTGGATCGGCGGCGGTGATGACACTGATGTTCCTCGGCATCGTGCCGCAGCGCCAGCTGCGGCCGCCGTCCTCGGACTTGAGGATCCCAACCGGTCCAACGTTCCCGCCGCCGGCGCCCAGATTCAGGCCAAGCCAACCGCGCACGGTGCTGGCGAAGAGCGGGCCGGCGAGGTGACCTCCCGCACAGCCGCCGGTGGAATCCTTAGGGTTGCCGAGGTCGGACCAGGTTAACCCGCCGTTGTCGGTGCGGAAGAGGTCGTACTTCTCGCAGGTGCTCATCGAGCAGTAAGCGCCGTCGCGGGTCAGCAGCCAGGCGGTATTGACAGATGCGGCGTCCAGACCCGCGGCGTTGCCGGTGGCCGTCCGGAGCACCGTTCGCCAGCTCGCGCCGCCATCGCTCGTCTGTCGGATTTCGACCGTTCCGGGGGCTGGTGTGTCGTCGAGTGCGACCCAGCCACGGGTTGCGCTCGCGAAACGGATGCTGGCGATCGAAGCGTGCAGCTGCGTGGTCCAGGTTCGACCGCCATCCGTCGTGCGCTGGAGATATGAGGGGCAGATGGCCGGGCACGGCAACTGATCAACGGTGAGCGCCCAGGCGCGGAGCCCATCGACCGCCTGAATCTGGCGGATCGGCTCGCCGTAGGTCCCGTCCGTCGGGATCGTGAGGACGGCCTGCCAGGTCTTGCCACCATCTTGCGTACGCAGGACGACGCCCTTGCATGGTTGGGCTCCGGCGGGTGCTGCCTGGTGACACGCGATCTGTGCGACATCCCGACTGACAAAGCCACCCGCCCAGCCAATGCGCTCGTCGATGAAGCGCAGCGCTGTGAGGTGATCTGCCGGCATGGGAATGCGCTGCCAGGTCGTTCCGCCGTCGCTGGTCTTGGCCAGTCCAAGCTCGGTGCCGCTCCAGCCGGCAATGTATCCGACCTTGGGATTCAGACGCTGAATTGCGGACAGCGACATGGTCCGCCCGGCATTCGGAGCGGGCGTCGGTGTCGCCGTCGGCGTCGCTGTCGAGGATGGCGATGCCGGAACCCTGGAGCCTGTCGGGGATGGATTTACGCCGGCCTGCGGCGAGCAGGCAGCCAGAATCAGGACTGTGACCAGGAGATACCGCGCTCGCACTACGGGTACAACGAACGCCGGGCCCAATGGTTATTCGAACGCGCTAGGATTTCTCCGTGCGGACGGCGCCCTCGGCCACGCTGGCGCGTCACTGGGTCCCGGAGCGATCGTTGCTCAGCGACGCCGGCCTGGTCATCACTTTCAGCCTGTTCACGGGGCTGATGGCGCACATCGCCATTCCGTTGCCGTTCACGCCCGTTCCCATAACCGGGCAGACCTTTGCCGTCCTGCTGTGCGGCGCCCTACTCGGCGCCCGTCTTGGCACGGCATCGATGCTCGCTTACATCACGGAAGGCCTTCTCGGGCTCCCCGTGTTCGCCGTCGCGCCCGGAGCGGCCAGCTATGGATATCTCGCCGGCTTCGTCGTGGCGGCCTTCGTCGTGGGCTGGTTCGCGGATCGCGGCTGGACCCGGGATCTACCACACACCGTGGTGGCGATGGTGGCCGGTGAAATCGCGATCTATGTGTTTGGCCTGCTCTGGCTGGCGCGGTTCGTGCCGGCCTCGAGTGTCCTGGCGCTGGGGCTTTTCCCGTTCCTGATCGGGGACGCGATCAAGCTCGCTGCGGCGGCCGCCGTGCTGCCGGCCGGCTGGCGCCTGAGTCGTTCCCGGTGATCGCCTACTGCGCCAGCTGCGGGTCCAAAACGGTGACTCGGCTGGTGGCCAGGCAATCGCTGAGCGTCTGCCCGGGTTGCGACCGGATCTTTTTCCGAAACCCAAAAGTGGTGGTCACCGCGTTGATCGAGGAACAGGGGCGCGTGCTCCTGGTTCTGCGCGACATCGAGCCGGGACGCGGGTTCTGGGGCCTGCCGGGGGGCTTTGTCGATTGGGACGAGCATCCCGAGGTCGCCATGGTGCGGGAGTGCCGCGAGGAAGTGCTGGTGACGGTGGAACCCATCCAGCTGCTTGAAGTTCAGCACGTCGTCCACGACGAGGAAGGACTCGTGGTCTTGCCTTATCGCGCCCGGCTCATCGCCGGTGAACCGGCGGCAGGGGACGAGGTGCAGGAGGTCGGTTGGTTCAGCCCCGACCGGCTGCCGCCCTTGGCCTTTGCGTCGCATCGCAAGATCCTGCAGCACTGGTCGCGGGAAGTGCTCGCTCGCGGTGCCGCCTAGGACTTCTGGTCATCGCCCGCAAGAGCATCGTCACCAGGACGGGAGATGGGGGAGAGACCGGGCTGCTGTACGGCGGTCGGGTGGCCAAGACCGATCCGCGCACGGAGGCCTACGGCGATGTCGATGAAGCGATCTCCGCGCTGGGCGCCGCCCGCGCGCTGGTCAGTGATCGCGGACGGCATGCGATCATCCTGCGTTTGCAAAGCGAGCTCTTCACGGTAGGCGCGGAGCTGGCGACCGACGCGACGGAGTACGCCACGCTGCTGCGGCATTTCAAAGTCGTCACCGCCGATTTCACGAGCCGCTGCGAGGCGGAGATCGCCGATCTCGAACAGCGGATCACGCTTCCGGACGCGTTTGTGATTCCAGGCGGCACGCAACCCGCGGCCGCGCTCGACGTCGCCCGCGCCGTCGTCCGGCGTGCCGAGCGCCGGATCGTCGGGCTGCAGCAATCCGGCCATCTACTCAACGCGGAAGTGCTCCGCTACGTCAACCGGCTTTCGGACCTGCTGTTCATGCTGGCGCGGGCGGAGGAGGGGACGACGGTCAAACCGCTGACCGGACGGCGGGCGGGCCGCACTCCCGCAGCGCCAGCCCGCACTCGTCGCGCACCCAAGGGTCGGCTTCGCGCCTGAGGGCAAGCGCCAGCGCCTGGCGTGCGGCCGGTCCGCCGAGCCGCCCCAGCGCCCAGGCGGCATGGCCGCGGACAAGCGTTTCGTCGTCGTGCAGGGCACCTAAGAGGGCGGGTACTGACCGGCGGTCCGCGACGTTTCCCAGCGCGATACAGACATTGCGAAGCAGACCCGATCGCCGCGTGCGCCAGACCGCGCTCTGGCGAAATCGGACGCGGAATGTCTGCTCATCGATCATCAGCAGCTCCTCCAGCTGCGGCCGTGGCTCGATCATCGGGCCGAATGCGGTGAGCGCCGCAGGATCAGGGGTGGCCGGGCGGGTGTTCACCGGACAGACCTCCTGACACAGGTCGCAGCCAAAGATCCAATCGCCGATCAGCGGCCGGATCTCGCGCGGGATCGCGCCGCGGTGCTCGATCGTCCAGAAGGAAATGCAGCGCCGGTTGTCGAGCACGCCCGGCTTGACGAGCGCCCCGGTGGGACAGATCCGCAGGCACGCATCGCAGCTGCCGCAGGTCTTCTTGAGCGGCTGGTCCGGCTGGAGCGCCGCGGAGGTCACGATTTCCGCGAGCAGAACATACGAACCGGCGCCGGGCACGAGCAGGTTCGTGTTCTTGCCCAGCCAGCCGAGGCCGGCGCGCGCTGCGGCGGCCCGATCGAGCATCCAGCCGTGATCGACGTAGGTCTTCGCGGCGTATCCCCGCTCGCGAAGCATCCCCAGCAACGGCTGCATCCGCTCGAGCAAGACCTCGTGATAATCGCGGCCGAGGGCATAGGCCGCAATGCGGCCCAACCCCCCACCCCGACCCTCCCCCGCACGGGGAGAGGGAGCCGCCGCGGCTCGGGGGTGCGGAAAAGCGAGGGCGATCACGCTGCGGGCGTCGGGCATCGCCCGTCGCGGATTCGCGCTGGCGTGGGCGCGGCTCGAGCTCCACCAGCTGAGCCCATCGAGGAGGCCCTCCGCCGTGCGTGTCGCGGCGGCCGACCCGGCCTCGAGAAACGGCTCCGCCCCGGTCACGCCGACGGCACAAAAACCCAGCGCCCTGGCCCGAGCCTTGAGCGCGTCCGTCAGCGACATTTGCCCCTAGCTTAGGGCGGTCTCCGGGAGTAGGATTAGGTTCAATGCAGGGGAGTGCAGTGTGGAAGGAGCTCCAGCTGCTGCTCAGCCTGAACCTGCCTGACACTGCCTATTACCTCTGGGAAGGCACCGCCACGTGCTGCCACTGCGACGACCAACGGCTGGTGATCGGCGCCCCTACCGAACAGTCCGCCCGCCAGCTGGTCCAGGCGTACCTTCCGGTCGTGCGCCGGACCCTCGAGGCGATCCCGGACGCGCCGAAGCGGGTCCAGGTGGTCGTCACGGCCGCACCTCCGGCCCGCGCCTGATTGCCCGCCCGTTGCCCGATTCTCCCCAGCGGCGTCGACTGAAGGCGGAGGTCGTCGGCGACGTCCAGGGGGTCGGCTTTCGGCTCTTTGCCGAGGCGCATGCCCGCCGGCTCGGATTACAGGGGTATGTGCGCAACCGCTACGATGGCGCCGTGGAGGTAGAGGCGGAAGGCAGCACGCCCGCATTGGAGCGGTTCCTCGACCTGCTTCGTCAGGGGCCTCGCATGGCGCGGGTCGCGGACGTCCGGGTGAAGTGGACGTCCTTCAAAGGCGACCTCGGTCCCTTTGGAGTCAGAGGATGATGCCGTGAAATTCGCGCGCCGCATGGACGAGATCGGCACCGAAACCGCCTTCGAGGTACTGGCCAAGGCGCGCAAGCTGGAAGCGCAGGGCCGCAACATCGTGCATCTCGAGATTGGGGAGCCCGACTTTCCGACGCCGCCGAACATCGTCGAAGCGGCTCAGCGGGCACTCCGGGACGGCTACACGCACTACACCCCGGCGGGCGGACTGATGCCGGCTCGCCAGGCGGTGGCCGATTGGATTCGGCGCTGGTACGAGGTCGACGTCAAGCCCGAGCAGGTGGTCATGGTCCCCGGGTCAAAAAACGTCCTGCTGTTTACGATGCTGGCCCTGGTTGAGAACGGCGACGAGGTCATCGTCCCGGACCCCGGCTATCCGATCTACGCCTCGGTGGCGACGCTTGCCGGAGGGACGCCGATCGGAATTCCCTTGCGCGAGCGCAACGATTTTCGGCTCGATGTCGAGGAGCTCAAATCAAAGATCACGCCTCGGACGAAGCTCCTGGTGATCAACTCGCCGCAGAACCCGACCGGCGGCGTGCTGTCAACCCGCGACCTCGAGCAGATCGCTGAGTTGGCGCAGCAGCACAACTTCTTTGTGTTGAGTGATGAGGTGTACGGCCAGATCACCTACGACGGGCATCACGCGTCGATCATGACCGTGCCGGGCATGCTCGAGCGCACCATCTACTCGGATGGGCTGAGCAAGGCGTATGCGATGTGCGGCTGGCGTCTCGGATTTGCGGTCGCCCCCCTGCCGCTGGCGCAGAAGATGGAGACGTTGATGATCAACAGCAGCTCCTGCGCCGCCGCGTTCACCCAGATGGCTGCCGTTGAAGCGCTCTCGCCCCGATCCGACCCGGCTGTCCAGGCGATGGTCGCGGAGTTCAAGCGCCGCCGGGACGTCGTGGTCGATCGGCTCAATGCGCTGCCTGGCGTGAGCTGCCACAAGCCGTTGGGCGCCTTCTACGTGTTCCCGAACATCGCGAAAACCGGTCAGAACGAGCGCGAGCTGGCCGATCGGATGCTCAACGAAGGCGGCGTCGCGGTGCTCGCCGGTACCTCCTTCGGCGAAGCCGGGAAAGGCTATCTGCGCCTGTCATACGCCAACTCGATTGACCAGATCGAAGAAGGGGTCAAGCGGATGAAAGGAGTCCTGGAGAAGACGGCAGCCCGGGCGTAATCAGGGTTCCGGCTGCTGATGGCTACCCACACCGCACCAATCCTCGACCGCATTGTCGAGTCACGGCGCGCCTCGATCGCGCGACTCAAAGCCTCCGGGGCGGTCAGCGGCTTGCCCCAATCCGTCATCGCCGCGCCGCCGGTACGCGATTTTCGAGGCGCCCTAAGCCGGCCCGCCGTGGCCCTGATCGCCGAATGCAAGCAACGCTCGCCGTCGGGCGGCCTGCTGCAGCGCGACTATGACCCGGTCGGGCTGGCGCGCCGGTACGCAGCCAACGGCGCATCGGCGATTTCGGTGCTGACCGAGCCCGAATTTTTCGGCGGGAGCCTCGATCACCTACAAGCGGTGCATGCCGCCATCGAGATCCCGGTCCTGTGTAAGGATTTCATCGTCGACCCGGTGCAGGTGATGGGCGCCCGGGCCGTTGGGGCCGATGCCATTCTCCTGATCACGGCAATTCTCGAGGACGGTGAGCTCGCAAGCCTCCATGCGCTCGCGACACGCCTCCGAATGGCTGTCGTCGTCGAGGTGCATTCGGAGGCGGAGCTGCAGCGCGCGCTCGGAGCTGATGCCGCCATCATCGGCCTCAACAATCGGGATCTCACCACGATGAAAACCGACAGGGCGACGACGGCGAGGTTGCGACCGCGGATCCCGGCCGGCCGTCTCGTGATCAGCGAGAGTGGCATCGACGCGCGCGCCGACATCGAGGAGCTCGAACGCCTCGGCGTCAATGCCGTGCTGGTCGGCGAGTCGCTGCTGCGCGCGGCTGACCTCGACAGCAAGGTTCGGGAGCTCAGCGGACGGTGACCCGGATCAAAGTGTGCGGCAACACGCAGCCCGCCGACATCCAGCTGGCCGTCGAGCTGGGCGTCGACCTGCTGGGTTTCATCTTCACCCGCAGCAAGCGACAGGTCCGGGTGGATCAGGCCCAGGCGCTACTCGCGGATGTGCCGGACACCGTCGAACGGGTGGGGGTCTTTGTCGACGAACCGCCCGACCAGATCGCCGCCGTCGCGCAGGCGTGCGCCCTGACCGCGATCCAGGTTTACCGGCCGCTGACCGCCGCCGATCGCTCGCTCAATCTGCTGCTCCTGCCCGCCTTTCGCGTACACGCCGGCGAGGAGTTGGCCGCCATGCGATTCGACGCGGGCGACCATCCCCTGCTCGACACCTGGGCGCCGGACAGCATCGGTGGCACCGGACGAACGTGGGAGTGGTCGCAGGCGAAGGAGGTGGCGCGCCGCTACCCGGTGATCGTCTCCGGGGGGCTGACGCCGACCAATGTCGATGGGGCCGTGCGGGCGTTGCATCCCTGGGCCGTCGACGTCTGCAGCGGTGTCGAGGCCGAGCCCGGTCACAAGGACCCGGCCAGGCTGCGCGCATTCGTCGCGGCTGTGCGCGAGGCTGACAACGCGTGAGCAGCGGATCGGTGGTCAAGGGACCTGATGCGCGCGGGCGGTACGGCGGCTACGGCGGCCGGTTCATCCCCGAGACGCTGATGGCGGCGGTGGAGGAGCTGGCCATGGCCTTCGATACCGCGCAGCGCGACGACGGCTTTCAGCGCGATTTCGATTCGCTGTCGCGGTCATTCAGCGGCCGGCCAACGCCTATCTATCGGGCGGATCGGCTCAGCCGGCGAGCCGGCGGAGCGCCGCTCTGGTTGAAGCGGGAGGATCTCTGCCACACCGGCGCGCACAAGATCAACAATGCGCTGGGCCAGGTGCTGCTGGCCCGACGGATGGGCAAGCGGCGGATCATCGCCGAAACGGGCGCCGGCCAGCACGGCGTCGCCGTCGCCACCGTCTGCGCAAAGTTCGGGCTGGAATGCGAGGTCTACATGGGCGTCGATGACATGGGGCGCCAGGCCATCAATGTCGACAAGATGCGGCTGCTGGGCGCCACGGTGACCCCGGTGGAGAGCGGCAGCAAAACGCTCAAGGATGCCACCAACGAGGCGATCCGTGACTGGGTCACCAATGTTCGAACGACCCATTACGTCATCGGGTCGGCGGTCGGCCCGCACCCGTATCCATTGATGGTGCGTGAGTTTCAGTCCGTGATCGGGCGCGAGGCGCGCGCCCAGATGCTGGCGGAGACCGGCCGCCTGCCCTCCGTTGTGGTCGCCTGCGTCGGCGGCGGCAGCAATGCGATCGGCATCTTCGTACCGTTCTACGACGACCCGGTCCGACTGATCGGCGTCGAGGCAGCCGGGCGTGGGCTGTCGAGCGGCGCGCACGCGGCGTCGATCGTCGCCGGCCGGCCCGGCGTCCTGCACGGGTCGTTCAGTTACCTGTTGCAGGATGACGACGGCCAGGTGCTCGCGACCCACTCCATCTCCGCGGGTCTTGATTATCCGGGCGTTGGGCCGGAGCACGCCTTCCTGCACGATGCGCAGCGGGCCGAGTACGTCGGCGTGACAGATCAGCAGGCGCTTCACGCCTTCCACGAAACTTCTCGACTGGAGGGCATCATCCCGGCCCTGGAAAGCTCCCACGCGATCGCCTATGCGATGACGCTCGCGCCGCAGCTTGCCGCTGACGACATCCTTCTGGTCAACCTCTCGGGTCGTGGCGACAAAGACCTGGATATCGTCCGGGGCGCCGCCGCCGGGGTGTGAACGAGTTGGCGTGAGCCGGATCGCGCCGATGTTCGCCAGGCTCCGCGAGGAGGGCCGCCTGGCGCTGATCGCGTACCTCACGGTCGGCTATCCGCGGCCGGCGCTGACCCCGGCATTGGTCGAGGCCGCGGCTGGCGCCGGCGCCGATGCGATCGAGCTGGGGATTCCCTTTTCCGATCCGCTGGCCGACGGTCGGACCATCCAGGCGACCTCCCAGCTGGCGCTGAAGGCCGGCGTCACGGTTGCCCACGCCCTCGAGTCGGCGAAGGCAGCGCGGATGCAGACCGAGGTGCCCCTGTTGTTCATGACCTACCTCAATCCGATCCTGGCCTTCGGCCTCGACCGCTTCTGCCGGGCGACGCAGGCGGCCGGGATCGACGGACTCATCGTCCCCGACCTCCCGCCGGCCGAATCCGGCGACCTGCGCACCATCGCCGGCACCGCCGGCATCGACCTGGTGTTCTTCGTCGCGCCCACCAGCAGCGACGCGGCGATCGAGGCGGCCAGCCGAGCGGCGACGGGGTTCATCTACTGCATCGCCGTCACCGGGGTCACCGGGGCGCGGGTGCAGCTGGATCCGGCCGTCCTGCCGCTGATCGCAAAGGTGCGCCGGCATACGTCCCTGCCGGTCGTGGTCGGCTTTGGCATCTCGAAACCAGAGCACCTGGCGGCGCTGCAGGGCCAAGCCGACGGCGTCATCGTCGCGAGCGCGCTGCTGGATGCCATAGCTCAGGCGCCCGATGATCCGGTCGCCCAGGTCCGCCGCTTCCTGACGCAAATGCGGGTCAAGCCGGCCCCCTGACTCGCGTCGCAAGCCCATCCGCCGGGGCGCGTCACATCGTCGGGAGATGGCCCAGTCGGAAGAGGTTCCCTCAAGCGAGGGGGATGCCGAGGAACGCCGGTTGATCGATCGGAGCGCGGCGGGGGACCAGGAGGCCTTCCGCCAGCTCGTGCTCCGCTACCACCGGCTGGTAATCAACGTTGCCTTCCGAGCGCTGGGCGAGGTCGCGCTGGCCGAAGACGTGGCCCAGGACGTCTTTATCAAGGTCTACAAGTCGCTGCCGACCTACCGCCATGACAAACCCTTCAAGCACTGGCTGCACCGGGTGGCGGCGAATACGGTGACCGATTCGCTCCGGCGGCGCCGGCCAGTGGTCTCGCTCGACGGGCTCGAGCAGCCACTCGTCAGCGCCGGCTCCGATCCACAGGACGTCGCAGCTCGCCATGACCTGCAGCGGGCCGTTCGTCACGCGATCGCGAGTCTGCCGCCACACTATCGTGACACCATCGCGCTGCAGGCCTTTGGCGAGCTCAGCTATGACGAGATCGCCAAAGCCCTCGACATCCCGCTCGGCACCGTGATGTCGCGGCTGAACGGGGCGAAGCGCCTGCTTCGGGAGCGCCTGGGTGACCTGGTTCGCCCCGCCGAGGAGGCGAATACGGCATGAAACCGGGCCGTTTGATCTTGCAGAGGCTGTCTCCAACATGTTGAGTCATGCAACGACCCGCGACTGGCTGATCCCGTACGCGGACGGGATGCTTGCCGTGGATGAGCGCCGCCGGATCGACGGGCACATCGCTGGGTGCGCCAGCTGTGCCGCCGAGCTGCGCGAGGTCCGCGAGCTGAACCTGCTTCTGGTTACGCTCCCGCCCGCCCCACCCATCGCCTTCGCGCCGTTCTGGCTGAACCTTCAGGCGGTATTGCCGCAGCGCCGCGCGCTGCGGATGCCTCGGATTCAACCCTATCGGCGTCTCGGCATTGCCTTCGCGATGGCCGCGACCGCCGTGCTCGTCGCCGCCGGCAGCGCCTTTGCGGCACCGGCCGCCCTCCCGGACAACCCGCTCTATCCGGTGAAGCAGCTCGAAGAGGGTGTGCGATTGTCGCTTGCGCCCGCCAATGAGCGGTTGACGATTCAGCTGCAGCTGGCGAACGAGCGTCTCCGTGAAGCCCAGGCGATGGCGTCGAATCACAAGCCGCGGCTGGCCGAGGATAGCCTGCGCGCTTTCCGCGTGGTCGTCAATGATGCGGCGGCCGGGCTCAAGAATTCGGCCGACCCCAAGGTGGCGAAAGATGCCCTGCACAAGCTGCACCTGAAGCTCGACGCGGTGGAGCGCGAAAACGCCAGCCGCGGCGACGATGATCAGCAGGTCAAACAGCTGGTCGAAGACGCGAACGACGAGCTCGATCGGATCGAACAAGAGGATGCGGTCGAGGCGCCGCCCACCCTGGTGATTGGCGAGCAGTCGACGCCACGACCGACCCCGCAGCCGACCGCGCGCCCGACGCCGCGGCCGACCCCCTCGGACGACGAACACCACCACTAATCTGCGGTGGCGCGGCGTCTGGGCCACCGCTAGACTCAGCGCGTGGGTGCGCGCGAAGAGGTCCTGGTCGTTGCTCGCGATGCTCTGTTTGCCGGAGATCAGTGGGCGGGCTTTCGTGATACCGGCCTGAGTGAGCTGCTGGTGCGCGTGCGCGGCAGTTACCGGTTCCGGCCGCGCCGCGAGGTAGAGGACGACCCGTCAGAGCCGCAGATCATTCCCTACGTCGTTTTCCGTCACGATGATCGCTACTTCCTGACCCACCGGCTGCGGCGTTCCAGCGAGCGCCGGCTGCGGCATCTCTACTCGCTAGGCGTGGGCGGGCACATCAATCCCGAGGACGTCGCCGGGGCTGCCGACCCGGTCGAGGCCGGGTTGCGGCGGGAATGGCAGGAAGAGGTCGTCTATGACGGCCACTTCTCAACCCGGCTGCTGGGGGCGATCAACGATCAGACCACGCCGGTCGGGCGGGTTCACGTGGGCCTCATCTTCCTGGTGGAGGGCGATCGTCCCGAGATCGCGATCCGTGAGGTCGACAAGCTGGCGGGCGCGCTGCTGCCGCTGGACGCGATGCGCAGCTACTACCTGGACATGGAGTCCTGGTCGCAGCTGATCTTCGATTACCTGACCCGAGTGCCGGTCGCCTGAGCTACGTCGTCAGGGCTTTCGCCATCTCCTCGAAGTTGCGGACGTAGCGCAGCACGTCGTCCTCCGAGTGCTGGACGGAGAGCGTCCAGTTCTCCTCAGCGCCCGGCGCCATGAGCACGCCGCGGTTGCATTGATAAAGCCAGGAGAGATAGGCGTATTTCTTGTCGATCGTGAGGTAGTCGCGATAATTGCGCACCCGTTCCTTGCGATAGGTGACGCAGCCGCGTGCCGCCAGCGTGATCGGGTGGAAGGGAAGCTGATAGTCGTTCATGACCTTGCGCAGACCGCCTTCGAGCGCCTCGGAGATCGCGTCGAAGTGCGAGTACGCCGCTGGCGTCAGGACGGATGTCAACGTGGTTTTCGACGCCGCCATCGTGAGCGGGTTGCCGTTGAAGGTGCCAATCTGCACCACCTTGTGTTCGTCGATCGTCGACATGACATCCGCCCGGCCACCGACCGCGCCGCAGGGCAGTCCGCCGCCGATCGCCTTGGCGAGGGCCACCAGATCGGGGGTGACCCCGAAGCGCTCGGTGGCGCCACCAGCGGCGATGGTGACGCCGGTCTTGACCTCATCGAAGATCAGGAGCGCGCCGTGCCGGTGGGCGAGGTCTAAAACCCCTGCCAGGTACCCGTCGTCGGGGAGCACGATCCCGATGTTCATCATCACCGGCTCGACGATGATCGCCGCCACCTTGCCTCGGTGCCGATCGAGCGTGCGCTCCAGGATTTCGAGGTCATTGAACGGGACGACGGTGACCAGGTCGACGACCGCCTGCGGCGTGCCGCCGCTGTAAGGGACCGACGCCGGGGCGTCGGGCGGACCCATCAGGTCGGGGGGCGGCTCGACCGAAACCAGCAGCGCATCGTGGTGGCCGTGGTAGCTGGCCTCGATCTTGATCAGCCGATCGCGCCCGGTGAAGCCGCGCGCCAGCCGAACGGCATCCAGCGTCGATTCGGTGCCGCTGTTGGTGAACCGCCATTGGGGCTGCTTGAATCGACGGGACAACTCCTCCGCCACCGCCGCGTCATCGACCACCGGCTGCGCGAAATGCGTGCCTTTTGAGGCCCGCTCGTTGATCGCCTGGACGATGAGCGGATGGGCGTGCCCGACCGCCATGACACCAAAGCCGTTGTGGAAATCGACGTACTCGTTGCCGTCGACGTCCCACACGCGGCTGCCCTTGCCGCGATCGACGAAGATCGGCTGCGGCGCCGCGTCCTGGAAGGACGAGGGAACCCCTCGAGGGATGTACTGCTTCGCCTGCTTCCAGAGCTGATCGGACCGTTGCCGCTTCGATCGGAAGTGATCCTCCTCCCTGGCGATCAGCTCGGCAGCGCGGCCAGGGGCGATCGGCTCGGCAACAGTACTCACGGCTTCCCTCCTCGAGATTGCTTCACGGCCAGTGCCGAAATCGCATCTAGTATGCATCGGTTGGCGTTCTGCGCGGTGATCTCCGCATGATCGTACGGTGGCGAGACCTCGACCACGTCCATTCCGACCAATTCCGTCCGGAGCGCGATCTTCCGGATCGCCCGAAAGAGGTCGGACGGCTGCATCCCGCCGGGCTCGGGCGTCCCGGTGCCCGGCGCGAACCCCGGATCGAGCACGTCGATGTCGACCGACAGGTAGATGAATTCCGGGCCGTCCAGCGCCTGCCGGATCGCCTCATCGATCACCGTCTCGACGCCGCGATCCAGGAGCTCACCCATCCGGTGCCAGCGCATGCCCTGAGCCCGCATCCACTCGAACGTCTCGCGCTCGGGCCAGTAGCCGCGCAGCCCGATCTGGACGAAATTGCGACCGGGGATCGCGCCCGACTCGATCAGCCGGCGCATCGGGGTGGCGTGGGAGGCCAGGTTGCCCCAGGTGCTTTTCCCCGTGTCGGCGTGGGCGTCGAAGTGGACCAGGCCGACCTTGCCGCGACCATAGGCATCGGCGACCGCATTAGCGGTGGGGTAGGTGATCGAGTGATCGCCGCCGATCACCATCGGCACGATCTCGCGCGAGGCCACCTCGGCAACCCGGACGCGGATTGCCTCGTGCGCCTGGTCTGTCAGCCCGGGGTAGCAGACGGCGTCGCCGTAGTCGATGACGCTCAGGACGTCAAACGGCGCGACTTCGAGATCCAGATGCCAGCTAGGCGGCTGATAGTTCGCCACCCGAACCGCTCGAGGACCAAAGCGGGCGCCTGGCCGGTAGGTGGTGCCATCGTCCCAGGGAGCGCCCACAATCGCCACGTTCGGACGCGTTTCGTCCAATTGCTCGGGCTCGCTCAGCGACCTGACTTTCATGAACGTGGCCGGACCCAGATACTGGGGACCATCGACCTGGGCATCGAGGTTGGGCGTCTTTGGCATTCGCCTACAATTCTCGCAGCGCATTGACTTGGCGTTTCAACAATCGGAAGGGGAGGATAAACATGAAGCGTTTACCAATGGTTCTGGTGACCGTGGTCATGACGCTGGCAGCCTGCGGCGGAACCTCGACGGCGTCCACGGCAAGCGGCGGGCCGGGCAAGGTTGACAGCATTGCCAGCGAGGTTCCGGATTCGATCAAGTCGCTGGCGCCACTGCAAATTGCGACCGACGCCACCTACGCGCCCAACGAGTTCATCAACCCCGACACCGGGGAGATTGAAGGCTGGGATATCGATCTCGGGAAGGCGATCTGCAAAGTCATGGGGGTCGCCTGCACGTTCAACAACGTGATTTTCTCCAATATCATTCCGCAGCTGAAGGCGGATAACCCGCGTTACATTTTCAGCCTCTCGAGCTTCACGCCCACCGAAGAGCGCGAGAAGAGTGGGATTGACTTCATCACCTACTACAAGGCGGGTGAAGCCTGGATCGTGAAGGCGTCCGGCGGGCCGACGGTCAACAGCGCCGCCGACATGTGTGGCCGCACCGTGGCCGTGGAAACCGGGACGACCGAGGAAAGCGATGCCTGGGGCTATATGGGCAAGCAGGTTGGCGGGACCGCCATTGCGGGTGACAAGGACAATTGCGCCGCTGCAAGCAAGCAGCCGATAAAAGTCTCCAGCTTCGAGAAGCAGACCGATGCCAACACCGCACTCGTGTCGGGTCGAGCCGAAATCCTCTGGCTCGATCAGCCGGTAGCTGGGTACCAGGTCAAGCAGAGCGGCGGCAAGATGAAGCTGGGTGGTCAGCCCTGCAGCGTGGCGCCGTACGGTCTCGCTCTGGTCAAAGGCAGTCCGCTGGAGAAGGCCCTCACGGACGCCATCAAGTACCTGATCGACAACGGGTACTACGCCACCATCATGAAGAAGTGGGGCGTCGAGGAGGGTTCACTCAACAATTCCGAAGTGAAGCTCAACGACAATAACGCCATCGGTTCAAGCTGCGTGCCTTCGTACTGACCTAATCGCGAGCGGCTGTGGCTGACGGGGTAACGCGGCCGGCGGCGATCAAGGCGATCCCGGTCAGGCATCCGGGGCGCTGGGTGGCGGCGGTTGTCGTCCTGGCAATCGCCGCCAGTGTCCTCTATACGATCGCGACGGCGATCCAGGACAATGTCACGGCAGCGGGCCCCGGCTGGGCCACCGTCCGCCACTACCTCTTCAATCGACTGATTCTCCAGGGCATCGTCGTCACGCTGGAGCTCACCGTCCTTGCCATGGTGATCGGCATCATCCTCGGCGTCATCCTGGCGGTGATGCGCCTGTCACCGAACCCGGTGGTGTCGTCGGTGAGTCCGGGGTACACCCGTCCTGGTCCAGATCTTCTTCTGGTTCAACCTGAACCTCGTCCTTCCCCACATCGGGATCGGGATACCGTTTACCTCGTTCTGGTGGCAGGTCGGCACCAATACCCTGATTACGCCGTTCATGGCAGCGACACTCGGGCTGGGCTTGAATGAGGCGGCGTACATGGCCGAGATCGTTCGGGCCGGGATGATCTCCGTCGAGCACGGTCAGACAGAGGCGGCCCAGGCCCTGGGCATGGATCGACTGCTGGTCATGCGGCGAATCGTGCTCCCACAGGCGATGCGCGTCATCATCCCGCCGACCGGGAATGAGACCATCTCGATGCTGAAGACCAGTTCGCTGGCCTTCGCCGCCTCGGTCACTGAGCTCTTCACTCGCCAGCAGCAGATCGCCACCGCCACCTACGCGGTCCTGGAGCTGCTCATCGTCGCGAGCCTCTGGTATCTGCTGATGACCTCGATCCTGACCGTCGGGCAGTACTACCTCGAGCGCCATTTCGGCCGCGGCACGCAGCGCGGATTGCCGCTGACACCATTTCAGCGGTTTCGGCGGATGCTCGTGACCTTCCATGCTCCTCCGCCCAGTCCCACGGAAGTACCGATCGTGCTGCCCAGTGAGCATCGCTGACATGCAGGGCGCACCGATGGTCAAAGCCGAGGGGGTCCATAAGAACTTCGGCCGGCTTGAAGTCCTGCGCGGCATTGACCTGGAGGTCTTGCCCAGAGAAGTCATGTGCATGATCGGACCATCAGGTTCCGGCAAGAGCACGTTTCTCCGCTGCATCAATCACCTGGAGAAGATCGACGCAGGGCGCCTGTCGGTCGACGGCGAGCTGGTCGGCTATCGCCAGCAAGGCGACAAGCTCTACGAGCTCCACGATGCGGTCGTATGCCGGAAGCGCTCCGAAATCGGCATGGTCTTTCAGCGCTTCAATCTCTTTCCCCACATGACCGCGCTCGAGAACGTCATCGAGGCACCAATCCGAGTGAAGAAAGAAGGCCGAACCGTCGCGATCGAGCGGGCGCGCCGCCTTCTGGAACGGGTCGGCCTGGCAGAAAAGGTCAAGGCCTACCCGAACCAGCTGTCGGGCGGTCAGCAACAGCGAGTCGCGATCGCACGAGCCCTGGCCATGCAGCCAAAGCTGATGCTCTTCGACGAGCCGACGTCAGCGTTGGACCCGGAGCTGGTTGGCGAAGTGCTGGACGTCATGCGCGGGTTAGCGGAGGACGGCATGACGATGGTCGTCGTTACTCATGAGATGGGCTTTGCCCGTGAGGTGGGGGACAGCCTGGTTTTCATGGATGGCGGAGTCGTGGTGGAAGCGGGGAAGCCCAAAGAAGTGTTGACGAAGCCGCAGCACGAGCGCACCCGGACGTTTCTCTCGAGCGTGCTCTAGGCGCTAGCCCGTTCCAGCCGCCCAACCCATCTAGGTTTTTCAGGGACATGGCCACTTGTTGTCACTGGCCAAGCCGGAAGTGGGTTGGCGTTCGTCCAGACGCGAGCATTTGGTGTAGCTTAGGGCTTGTAGCTAAGTTGCAAATTCTTTCTAGATTTGTTAGATTGCGCATATGGTTTACAAGGCTAAGTTTGGCCTGTCACAACGGGAATTAGGCTTATGGCTTGATTGGGAGCGAACAAATGTTCGCGTTGTCAATGTTGGCGAGCTCAAGAATTTGGCGGGGTCAAGTGCCTACTCCTTGGCGGCTCGCCTTGTCGAAAAAGGCGTCTTTGAGCGACTGGGCGGCGGAGCTTATGCAGTGCGGCCCCTCAGGTTCGCTGGTCGCCCATGGACCCAGTCGCCGTTAGTAACATTGGAGGCTCTTCTCTCGGATACTCCTCACTATGTCGGAGGGCTAACCGCTGTCACGTTGCACCGCCTTAGTGAACAGCTGTACCTGTCGCGAGTCGACGTGTTTGTTCCCGTCAGCATGCGACCTCGCAGGGTAGGGAACGCCCGTGTTGTATTTCATCGAGTTTCATTAAAGGCGTTTCAATCGGGCCTTACTTTTGTGCGAGTTGAGGGTACCAATGTTTCGGTTAGCGATCCAGAACGGACGCTACTCGATGCTCTTGACCATCCGGCGCTTTTCGGAGGTTTTCGAGAGGCCGAGACTCTGGTCAGGCTTTCGTTGCCGAAAGTAAACGTTTCCAAGCTGGTTCAATACGCCGTTGAACTTTCGCCATCAAGCTCCTGCCAGCGGCTCGGTCTTCTGCTGGAACGCGAAAAGACTCCGCATCATTTTTGGACCCCGTTGGCCAGGAAGGTGCAGGCTTCTGCGAGCATGCCGAGCATGTTGCCAAACCGATCACGAACTGGCAAGTTCAACCCGCGTTGGCGAATTGTTGAAAACGACCTTGCCGCTTGATATGTGAACTTATGGTGATTCCGGAAGCGCCGGATCTTGATGAGCTTGCCGATGCTTGTCGACAAATCGCCGGCAGCGAGCGCCTTCAGGCCATACATGTCGAGAAGGACTTTCAACTAACTCGCCTTATCTGGGCGATCGCCCAGGAGTTTGGCGAAACCTTGCTTCTTAAAGGCGGCACGTGTCTAAGCAAAGTGGATTACGGCTTTCATCGAATGAGCGAGGATGCCGACTTTGTGTATCCTCGCGACCTAGTGCCGTCCGGCAGAGACCGAGAGGTCAAATTCATGATGCCTCTACTTCGGAGGTTCAGGAAACTGACCACAGCGGTCGGTTTCCACATGATCGATGAGAAAAAACTGCTTGACAGAGTAAGGCTCGAAGCAAATTTCAGAGTTGAGTATCCATCGCGACTCGAACCAAATGAGCGCGGCAGTATTTTGGTGGAGATTGGTGTTCGTCCCGTGTTATGTCCACCGAGACGAGCTCCACTGAGGCAGCTGCTGTCTGGGGCGCTGGCCAGCCCGTATCATGAGGCCTTTTGCTGGGCTCTTAGCGCCGTCGAAGTCAGGGCTGAGAAGGTTCGCGCGGCGTTCACGCGTGAAGAAATCCGCGACTTCTACGACTTACAGCTATTTATCGAAAAGGATTCCGATCTTCGGTCGGAAACGTTCCGGCTGCTTGTCGATGCCAAGCTAGATGAGCTCGGCAGTCCTCCCCTTCGGCGGCAGCACTCCAATTTCGGCAAGAGTGGGCGTCAAATAAAGGACCTCATAGGAACGATAAATACGCGGCTGTCAGTGGTTAGAGCGGACGATGCCGGGTTTGCCCTTGAGCCAGTGCTAACCCACTTCAACGAGCTCTGGGAGTTAAGAACCTGACCGAAGGCTATCGGCGTGATGGCTCCAATTCGTCTCCGTGAGAGTGGGAGAATCTTCATGCAGCACCTCCATCCTTCGTGCGACGACGTTTCAGATCCTTAAGAATCTCGCGCGAGGCATTCCGGCCGTTGATACCGCTGATGCCACCGCCGGGATGGGTGCCCGACCCGCAGAGATACAGACTCTTGATCGGGGTGCGGTAGTCGGCGTAGCCGGCCACCGGCCGCCAGGAGAACAGCTGGTCGAGCGTGAGGTCGCCGTGCATGATGTTGCCGCCGACCAGGCCATATTCCTGCTCCATGTCGTAGGGGCCGATCACCTGCCGGTGCTCAACGGCTGACTTGAGGTTCGGCGCGAAGCGCGCATAGCCTTCGACGACCCGGTCGGCGTAGGCTTCCAGCTCGTCGCGATGCGGCGCCTGCGACCAGCTCGCCGGCACGTACTGGGTGAAGCAGCTCATCAAGTGCTTGCCGCTGGGGGCGAGGGAATCGTCGACCACCGTGGGGATCACACCGTCCGAATACGGGGCCGCGGACGGCTTTCCATACTTCGCGTCGTCGAAGGCACGTTCCAGGTACTCCATCGAGTCGCACAGTTGGATGAAGGAGCGGTTCGCTGTGGTCGAGTCTTCCGGTGTCAGGCCGTCAAACCGAGGGAGCTCGCCTAATGCTAGGTTGACCTTGACAGTCCCGGAGCGGGTCTTGTAACGGTCGATCGCACGCACGAAATCCGCCGGCAGCTGCGTTGATTCCATCAGCTCGCAAAACGTGATCCTGGGGTGCGCATTCGACACCACGGCACGCGCCCGTACCTCGGTGCCGTCCATGAGCGCGACGCCGACCGCTCGGCCGCCCTCGACCAGGATGCGTCCCACTCGTGCGCTGGTGCGGATGTCGGCACCGTGCTCCCTGGCATCATCGGCGATCGCTTGAGACACGGCCCCCGTGCCGCCTCGCACGAAGGCCCACTCCGCCATCTGGCCGTCGACCTCGCCGATGTAGTGATGCAGCAGGACGTAGGCCGTTCCCGGGGTGTAGGGCCCGCCGTAGGTTCCGATCGCGCCCGACACGCAGCGGGCGGCCTTGACCTGGGGCGACTCGAACCATTCCTCGAGCAGCTCGGCGACCGACAGGGTCATGACCTTCACGAAGTCGCCGGCGCCTTTGACGTCCAATCCCTTCATCTTCCAGACGAAGCGGGCCAGCTCGAGTAAGTCGCCCGGCGACCTGGCGCCCACGGCCGGCGGCGTCATCAGCAGCAATGGACGAACCAGGCGGGCGATCTTCGCCAGGTAGTCGCTGAACACCGGCCAGGCATCCGCGTCCTTCCTGGAGAATTTGCCGATTTCAGCTTTCGCCTGGCCTGCGTCTTTGGTCAGCAGCAGGTGCGAGCCGTCAGGAAAAGGCACGTAGTAGTCGGCAGCGAGAGGATAGAGCGTCAGCCCGTGCCGATGAAGCTCGAGCTCCCGGATGACCTCGGGCGGCATCAGGGAGAGCACGTAGGAAAGAGTCGAGACGGTGTAGCCGGGCCAGGGGTGCTCACTGACGGCGGCGCCGCCGAGGACGCCCCGGCGCTCCAGGACGACGGTCTTCAGCCCGGCGCGGCCGAGATACGCGGCCGCCGCCAGGCCATTGTGCCCGCCACCGACGATGATCGCGTCGTATTCAGCCGGCATCCGCCGGAGTATAGCCGCGGTCGAATTCGCCAATTGTCTCTTGACAATGGTTCGCCGCAGGTTCAAATTTCGCCTCAGGCTCTGCCCAATAGCCAAACACGCGACAAAGGAGGGGTAAGCATTGGCGGTATTAGAGACGTCGGCTGACGTCCTCGCCGAAAAACGCAAGCTTCGCAAGTCGCTCTTTCGCTGGGACCTGGTCTTCTTCACGGTGGCCGCGATCGTTGCGCTCGACACGCTTGGCGCCGTTTCATCCCAGGGGTCGCAGGCCGTTTTCTGGCTCGTCGTTTCCGGTGTCACGTTCCTCATCCC
Source organism: Chloroflexota bacterium (assembly GCA_005889225.1). Taxonomy (GTDB): domain Bacteria; phylum Chloroflexota; class Dormibacteria; order CF-121; family CF-121; genus CF-13. The sequence goes on from VBEW01000113.1 coordinate 21,628, forward strand.
GTACGGGCTCTTGACGGCAGAACTCGGGACGGCATTCCCTGTCGAGGGGGCCGTCTACGAGTGGGTCCGCCTCGCCTTCGGACACCTCGCGGGCGCGGTCACGGCGGTCATGTACTGGATCAGCAATCCGGTCTGGCTGGGCGGGACGCTTTCCGTAGTTGCCATCGCCGCCCTGGACACGTTCTGGGGCGAGCCGTTCGGTGGGATCGCGAAGACCGGATGGCTGGAATTCCTCGTGGGCTTCCTCTTCATCTGGGTCGCGGTCATCTGGAACATCCTGTCGTTGCGTCAGATGAAATGGGTGCCAAACCTTGGCGCCATCGTCCGCCTCAGTCTGCTCGCCATTTTCGGTATTCTCGTCGTCGCATCGGGTGCCAGCAAGGGCTTCGCCGGAACCCTCAGCGGGTGGCAGCCAACATCCGATGTCTTCATCGCGGTCATCGGCGTTCTGGTCTTCAGCTGGATCGGTTTTGAGCTATCCACCAACGCCAGCGAGGAGATGCAGGATCCGCAGCGCGACGTCCCAAGGATGGTGACCTTCTCCGGCATCCTGAGTGTCCTCGGTTACCTGGTGCCGATCGTCGGGATCCTGCTGGTCATCAGTCCCAAGGACCTGGTGAACGTGACCAGCTTCGTTGCCGCCTATCAAACGGTGGTGTCGAACGTTCTGGGAGGGACCGCTGCCAACATCCTGAACGGGGTAGTCGGGCTGGCCATCGTGTTTTCGCTCTTGACGAGCGGGACGGTGTGGTTGATGGGCGCCGATCGCATGATGGCGATCGGGGCGCTGGCTGGCTCTGGGCCGCGTGCGCTGGGAACGTTCTCGGCGCGGTTTGGCACACCCGTGCCGGTTAACGTGCTCTCCGGCGTGCTGGCGACAATCTTCTTGCTAGCGAACGTCATCGTGAATCACGTCTTCGCTGGTGGCAACCTGGCGGCGCTCTTCGGTGTGGTGCTCGCGATCGCCATCTCCACCACCACGTTCTCGTATATTTTCGCGTTCCCGGCGCTTGTCATCCTTCGCTACAAGTATCCGAACGCGAGACGGCCCTACCGTGTGCCGGGCGGCATGGTGGGCGCCTGGGTCGTGATGCTGCTGACCTGGTTCTATGTGGTAGCGGCGACGGTCTTCTCACTCTGGCCGGGTCTATTTACGGACACGGTCACCGGGCAGGCGTTGGGCGTTGACCGAGCGCCATTCGAAATCAGTGTGCTCGTCACAATGGCGATCATCATCGGAGTTGGCGTCTGCTTCTATTTGATCGGCCGCCGACACGCGGTGCACGATCGCTGGCCCGATGAAGGGGCGACCGCGGATCGTCGCGAGGTCGCGGGCGTACGCCGAGCGTAGACTTCGTCGCGTGTCGATCACGCAAGACCGATCGGTGAGCGCGGGCGAGGATCTCGCCCGCGCTTTCACGTTACCCGCCAGTGCCTATCTGGACGAGGCGACATTTGCGAAGGAACGCGATTTGATCTTCGGCCGGAGCTGGCAGCTGGTCGGCCGGACCGATGAGCTGGCCCGTCTTGGCGACCTCAAGCCGGCCACGATCCTCGATGAGCCGATTCTCATCACGCACGGGCTCGACGGCAAGTTGCGCGGTTTTTACAACGTGTGTCGCCACCGAGCCGCTCAGGTGGTCCTGTCGAAAGGCAACCGGCGCAGTCTGCAGTGTCCCTATCACGGATGGACCTACGGGCTGGACGGCCGCCTACAGGTCGCTCGGGAGATGGATGGCACCGAGAATTTTGAAAAGTCTGACTTCGGACTCGTGCCGATCCGGGTGGAGCGCTGGGGCCCGTTCGTCTTTGCCAACTTCGACGATCAGGCGCCTTCGCTGAGGGATGTGCTGGGCCGAATCCCACAGGAAGTCTCCGCAGCCGGGTACGACGTCGAGCGAATGCAGCTGGTCGAGCGGCGCGAGTACGTCATCGAATGCAACTGGAAGGTGTACGTCGATAACTACCTGGAGGGTTACCACCTGCCGATTGCCCATCCCAGCTTGTTCAAAGAGCTCGAGTACGACGGCTACCGGGTCGAGACGTTCCGCTACTACTCAAAGCAGCACGCGCCCATCCGAGAGCTGAAGCCGGGCGAGGAAGCTGGCCGCGACCGGCGATACGTTCGGCAGCCCGGCACGGAAGCGGACGCGCTCTACTACTGGGTCTTTCCAAACACGATGTTCAACATCTACCAGGACAACATGAGCTCAAACCTGATCGTCCCGCTGGGCGTCGACAAGACACTGACCGTCTTCGAGTGGTTCTTCGCGCAACCCGGCACCGGCCCGGGGTGGGAGTCGATGCAGCAGACGATTGCCTTCTCGGACCAGATCCAGCAGGAGGACATCGCACTGTGCGAGCACGTCCAGCGTGGCCTGAAGTCGCGTTCGTACGAGCGGGGCCGTTTCAACGCGAGGCGAGAGAACGGTGTCTATCACTTTCAGCGGCTCGTCTCCGAGTTCATGTCGTAAACGAGCCCGCCGCCCGCCGGCGCGCCCGATCGATCCCCACAGCCAGCCCCGCAGGCCGGGCCGGTCCCATCTTCGAGGTCTGGAGGTCGGGCTGGGCCGACTCCGGATCGGCGTGATCCGGATCGGCGGCGATGGGGATGCCAGAAGGTTTAGGTTGACGCCGAGATCACGCCCTGCTACGTTTGGCGGAGTTCAAGGGAGAGGAGGGAACCCGCCCATGCCCGACGACGTCCTCACGCGTCCGCCGCAAACGCCTGCCGAGCACGTCCCCGGCGGCCAGGAGGCCGTGGATGCGCACGACCTGGCCGGTTTCGGCTACAAGCAGGAGCTCAAACGAGTCCTTGGCGTCTACTCGAGCTTCGCCGTCGCCTTCTCGTACATCTCGCCGAGCACGGGGATCTTCACCCTGTATGCCCTCGGACTGGGGACCGGCGGAGCGTTCTTCTTCTGGACCTGGCCGATCGTCGCTCTCGGTCAGTTGATCGTGGCTCTCAATTTCGCGGAGGTGAGCTCGCACTTCCCGGTCGCCGGCTCGGTCTATCAGTGGACGAAGTATCTGTCCAATCGAACCTACTCGTGGTTCACCGGCTGGGTTTACCTCTTTGCCGGGGTTCTGACGGTCACCGCCGTAGACGTCACCATCCCGATCGTCCTGATTCCGTTGCTGAACAGTCTGTTCGGCCTCCACATCCCGTTGGCCAGCGAGCCCGGTGGACCGCAGGCCGCCGTCATCATCGCGGCCCTGATCCTGATCAGCACGACGGTCCTGAACATCTTCGGTGTCCGCCTGGTCGCTCTGGTCAACAACACCGGGGTGGTCTTCGAGATCCTGGGCATGGTCGTGTTTGCCCTGGTACTGCTGATCTTTTCCCACCACCAATCGGCGGGGGTCGTCTTCGACACCTCGGCGCTGGGAACCGGCTTCGGCAGCCAGTTCGGCACCTTCATGATCGCCATGTTCATGTCTCTATTCGTCATCTATGGGTTCGACACGGCGAGCACGCTGGCGGAAGAGACAAGAAACCCGAGACGGGAAGCGCCCAGAGCGGTGATCGCGGCGGTCATCGGCGCGTTCATCATCGGGGCGATCTTCCTCTACTCGACGATCATCGCCATCCCCGGCGACGTGCACAAGTACGTCGCCGACACGGCGGCCGCGAAGGTGGCACCGCCGGTCGACATCATCACCGCCAACCTGCCGAGCTGGGCGTCGGATCTCTACCTGCTGATCGTGTTCCTGGCCATCTACGTGTGCTGCCTGGCGATCCAGACTTCGACCATCCGGCTGGCCTTCGGCATGGCTCGCGATGAAAAGCTTCCACTCGCCCGCCTTTACAACAGAGTCAGCCCAACATTGCACACCCCGGTCTGGACCTGTGTGGTCGTCGGCGCGCTGTCAGCCGTGCCGTTCCTGTACTTCGCCGGCGCGGGGCTGGTGGCGATCTCCGCCACCGGGATGATCTACTTCTCGTACCTGCTGGGGAACATCGCCATCCTGATCGCTCGCCGCCGGGGCTGGCCCACGGAGGGGGCGCCCTTCAAGCTGGGCGGCTGGGGAATGGTGGTCAACGTCCTGGCCCTCGCGTGGGGCGGCAGCATGCTCCTCAACTTCCTGTGGCCCAGGGCGGCGACGAACCCGCCACTGAGCGCGCTGCCGAACATCCCCGACCTCGGCCCCCTCAGCAACGTCCCGATATTCGAGGCGACGATCGCGGTGATTCTGATCGTCGGTGCCATCTACTACCTGGTCGCCCAGCGAGGCAAGACCGATCGGGTAGCGCGCGCGGCGTAGCACAGTCCAACGACGACTCGAGGCGGCGGGCCGGGTCCCGCCGCCGTACCTACTTATAATGTGCACCACACCATGGCGGTAAAAATTCGCGTGCCCGGCGCGCTGCGGCAACTCACTCGCGGGGCGGCCATCGTCGAGGTCGATGCCGGTGACGTGTCCCAGGCACTCGATGAGCTGAACGAGAAGTTTCCGGGCTTCCGGGAGCGGCTCTACGACGACAAGGGTGAGCTTCGCCAGTTCATCAACATCTACCGAAATGACGAGGACATTCGGTTCGGGTCTGGGCTCCAGACGCCGCTGAAGGACAGCGACGATCTGTCGATCGTCCCGGCGGTCGCCGGAGGATAACCCCGGTGGCGCGGACGACGGTGCGCCTGACCTTCCGCGGCGACACCCTGAATGACCCGATCATCTACCGGCTTGGCCAGGAGTACAAAGTGGTGACGAATATCAGGCGGGCCGATGTGGCCCAGGACAGCGGGTGGGTCGAGCTCGACCTCGACGGTGAGCAGGCCGAGGTCGACCGCGCGCTGGAGTATTGCCGCAGCCGGGGAATCGGGGTCCAGCGGCTGGAGCCGGCGTGAAGGTCGCCGTCGCGATGAGCGGCGGCGTCGACTCGTCGGTCGCCGCGGCACTGATGCGCGAAGAGGGTCACGAGGTCTTCGGCGTCACGCTGCAGCTCTGGCCGAAGGAGATGGCGGCGCGCGACTTCGATAAGCACCACGGCTGCTGCTCGCTGGACGCGGTCGAGGACGCGCGGCGGGTCGCGAGCCGGCTCGGCATTCCCTACTACGTCTTGAACTTCGAAGACGCGTTCCGGGCGGCGGTCATCGACCCGTTTACCGAAGCCTATTTGCAGGGGCGCACCCCGAACCCCTGCATCCGGTGCAACGAGACGATCAAGTTCGGCTTGCTGCTCCGCAAGGCGTTAGCCCTTGGCGCGCAGGCGCTGGCGACCGGCCACTACGCCCGCATCGAGCGCGGCTCGAGCGGCTACAGCCTGCTCAAAGCCGTCGACCAGGGCAAGGACCAGTCCTACGTGCTCTATCAGCTTGGCCAGGATGAGCTGCGTTTCCTTCGCTTCCCGGTGGGGGATTGGTCGAAGTCGCAGGTACGCGAGAAAGCGGTAGCGCTCGAGCTGAAGACGGCCTTGAAGCCGGAAAGCCAGGAAATCTGTTTCGTGGCCGACGGGAGCTATCGAACGCTGTTGAAAGAACGGTTCCGCGACCGGGTACGGCCGGGCGCCATCGTCGACGAGGGCGGCGCCGTCGTGGGCGAGCACGACGGGATCGCGATGTACACCGTCGGCCAACGGTCGGGACTCCGGCTACAGGCAAGCGGCCCGGCGTCGGCACCCCGCTACGTCAGCGGCATCGATGGCGTGACCAATACGATTCGGGTGGGCGGTCTCAACGAATTGCAGCGGGCCACCTGCCGGGTGGAGGACGTCCGCTATGTCGCAGGAAGCGTGCCCGAGGCGCCGTTCAACGCGAGGGTGAAGATTCGCTCGCACTCTCCGGAGGCGGCTGCGCTGATCACGCCGTTAGGTGACCAGGCGCGCATCGACTTCGAGGTCCCCCAACGGGCGCTCGCACCCGGCCAGGCGGCGGTGTTCTACGACGGTGACCGCGTGATCGGCGGTGGGCCGATCGCCGTTGGCGACGGGTGAGGTTGCTTGACGCCGCTGCTGAGCATCCGCTGCTGCCGACCTTCGCCCTGATCGCCCTGGTGTATCTGACCTGCCTGGGTGGGGTGGTCGCGGCCCAGCTGGCCTGGCGCGGTCGAACGGCGTACTGGTTGGTCGTTCTGGGCGCGTTCTCCTTCCTGCTCGGCGCGTTGTGGGGACGCGGTTACCTGTCTGGCGGCGCTACGTTCACGTTCCTGACTGCCGGGATCGTGCTCGCCGTCTTCGGTGTGGCGCTGGACTTGATCTTCGGTCCGGCGCTGAGTCAGACCGGCGCCGAATAGGATAGGTCCGTGGCTGTCGATCACTCTGAAAAGTACATGGTGGTCCCGATCACGCGGCGGGAGGATTACTCGCCGACACTCTGGTCGGTGTGGATGAAACCGCCGGAGCCGCTGGCCTTTAAGGCGGGGCAGTACGTCGCCTTCGGGGTCGACAACCACGACAAGGTACTGGAGCGAGCTTTCTCGATCGTGTCCAGCCCGTACGAAGCCGAGCTCGAGTTCTTCATCGAGCGAGTGCCCGAAGGCGCGCTCTCGCCGCAGCTGTATGAACTGCAGGTGGGCGATTGCGTCTTCATGCGCAAGAAAGCCAAAGGGATCTTCAACGTCGACGCCAAATCCGGGCACCCGCAGCACTTCCTGATCTCGACGGTGACCGGCATCGCTCCGTACATCAGCATGGTCCGCACCCTGGTGCGCGACCTCAAGGAAGGTCGCCTCGCCCAGCCATTCCGCTTCGTCGTGCTGCAGGGCGTGTCACGCTCGGACGAGTTCGGCTACGATCGCGAATTGCTGGCGCTGGCCGAGCACTACCAATGGCTCACGTACATCCAGACGATCAGCCGGCCGTGGGAGGATCCTGAATGGAAGGGGGAGCGGGGGAGGGTCGACGATCTCATCCGAAAGTACGCCGACAAACTCGAGCTGACCCCGGAGACGACGACCGCCTACCTGTGCGGCAACGCCGGCATGATCGTGAATGCGCGCGGAATTCTGCGGCGAGGCGGCTTCGAGCAGGCCTCCATCAAAGAGGAAACCTACTGGCCCCCTGGCGAAGGAGAGGTTGAATATTGAGCCCGCCAGATAGAATCTGACGCCGTGCCTC
>VBEW01000193.1 GCA_005889225.1 Chloroflexota bacterium
GATGAATCCAAAAGCGCGCACCTGACGACGCAGCCGGAGAAGATCGGCATCAGCGATCGCTCGATCGCCATGCCCTCGGAGGCTGGCATCGAGGAGATCGAGATCGGTCGCCAGCTCGTCCGCCGAGCGGTAGCCACCGCGCTCGTCGTCCAGCGCCGTCGTCAGCCGCCGCCAGATGAAGGAGAGCTTGCGCCGGTACGGCTCCTCCCGGGTGCCCGGATTCAGGGTCGCCGCGTAATCATCGAGGTCGGTCTCGTCCCGCTGGATCGAGTCCGTCAGCTGCGAGCTGACCGACGTCAAGCGAGTGGACTGGCTGAGATCACGGGCCAGCGCCCTTACCCTGTCGCGATAGAGCGTCAGCAGCGTGCGGCGCTGAAGTCGCAGCGTCTGCGTCAGCATCGCGGCGTCGGCGTTGGGATTGCCATCCTGGTCGCTTCCAACCCACGACCCGAGCCGGATCGGTGGACCAACCGGCGGGAGGACTCCCGGGTAGCTGCGGGCCAGCGCCTCGGCCAGCTCTTCGTGGATATCAGGAATCGTGTCGAAGAAGGTCCGCTCCAGGTAGAAGAGCGCATTGCCAACTTCATCGAGTACGCGGGGACGGACCGACCGAACTTCGTCCGTATGCCACAGAACCTCGACCTGCGTGGCAATGCGTTGTCGCACCCGATCGCGTTCTCTCGCCGACAGGGGCGCGCGTAGCCGCGCCAGCTCCTGGCCGATGCGGTCCTGGTGATCGAGGATGCTGCGTCGAACGGCTTCGGTTGGATGCGCGGTCAACACCGGTCGGACCTCGAGCTGCTCGAGGACGGCCGCCACGCGCACGTCGGGGACGCCGTGCTCGGCGCAACGCGCCACCGATCGATCGAGCTCGCCAACTTCATCGCCCGTCTCGATGACCGACCGCGCCTGTCGCTCCAACTCCGCGAGGTTGACGAGCTGAAAATACGTGGCAAAGGCCCGGACCAGGCGGGCGGCGTCGGGCAACGAGATCCGACCAAGCTCCGTAACCAGCTCGCTCTCTTTCGTCGAGTCGTAGTGCTGGCGCAGCGCCTTGGTCCGGAGTCGAATCGATTCCTCGAGCTCGTAGAGCGGAAGCCCCTCGTGCTCGCGCAGCGTTTCACCCAGGAGTTGCCCGAGGAGCCGGATCTCGGCCCGAAGGCCGGCCTCGACCAGCGTCGTCTCGGTCACCGTGACGCTCATGGATCGCAGGATACAATCGGGGCTTCGAGGAGGGTGAAGCCAATGCCGGATCCGAACGGCGTGTCCCCACTGAAACGGGAGAGCACCCGGTTAACCGAGGGCGACGATCGGGCCCCGGCGCGGGCCATGCTGCGGGCCATCGGTTTCAGCCGAGCGGACCTGGCCAAACCGCTGATCGGCGTCGGGCACAGCTGGATCGAGACGATGCCCTGTAACTACAATCACCGCCGCCTCAGCGAGAAGGTGAAGGCCGGCATCCGGACCGCTGGCGGAACGCCCATGGAGTTCAACACGATCGCGGTCTCCGACGGCGTGTCGATGGGAACTCCGCGGCCATCTCTTCGACGGACTGGTGATGATCGTCGGCTGCGACAAGACGATCCCGGCCGCCGTGATGGCGCTGGTCCGGCTGAACCTCCCGGGATTAGCGCTCTACAGCGGGACCATCGGACCGGGTCGCTACCGCGGAAAGGACATCACGCTTCAGGAAGTGTTCGAGGCGGTGGGCGCGGTGTCGGCCGGCCGGATGACCCGGGATGAGCTGCGCGAGATCGAAGAGGGCGCCTGTCCCGGCGCCGGCGCGTGTGGGGGGCAGTTCACGGCCAACACGATGGCCACCGCCATCGAGTTCCTGGGAATCAGTCCGACCGGCTCAAATGATGTCCCCGCGCTCGATCCACATAAAGATGATGTGGCCGAACGGGCCGGGCGGCTGGTGATGGAGCTCATCGCTAAAGATGTTCGACCGCGGCAGATCGTCACCCGCGCCGCGCTGGAGAACGCAATCGCGTCGGTGGCCGCGACGGGCGGCTCAACAAACGGCGTCTTGCATCTCCTGGCAATTGCGCGCGAAGCCGGTGTACCGCTGACCATCGACGACTTCGACCGGGTGGCGTCGCGGACACCGGTGGTCGCCAGCCTCAAGCCCGGCGGCGAGTATGTCGCGAAAGACCTGCACGATGCCGGCGGCATTCCGCTGGTCCTCCAGCGACTGGCTCAAGGGGGGCTGATCAACGGGGATGCGCCCACTGTCGACGGCCGGACCATCGCCCAGGTGGCGGAGTCCGCCAGAGAAACGCCCGGACAGAAGGTCGTCACTCTGCTCTCGAAGCCGCTGAAACCGACCGGTGGGCTGGCCATCCTTCGCGGCAACCTGGCACCCGAGGGTTGCGTGGTAAAGCTCGCCGGCCACGAGCGACTGCTGCATCGTGGCCCGGCACGGGTCTTCGACAGCGAAGAGGCGGCATTTGCCGCGGTGCGCGCCCGGCAGATCAAGGCGGGCGACGTGGTCGTGATCCGCTACGAGGGCCCGGTCGGCGGCCCTGGCATGCGCGAGATGCTCGGTGTGACCGGCGCCCTGGTCGGGGAAGGTCTGGGTGATTCGGTCGCGCTCATTACCGACGGCCGCTTCTCCGGTGCCACCCACGGCCTGATGGTCGGCCATATCGCTCCCGAGGCCGCGCGGGGCGGACCGATCGCCGCGCTCCGGGACGGCGACACCGTCGAGATCGACGTCAACGCGCGGGAACTCAAGGTCGAGTTGACCGAGGCCGAGATGATGCGGCGGATGCAGGACTGGCGTCGTCCGGCTCCCCGATACCCGGCCGGCGTCTTTGCGAAGTACGCGGCCCTCGTCTCGTCGGCAAGCGAAGGAGCGATCACCCGGCCGCCCGCAACCCTTGCCACCCATTGATGTGCTACTAAGAAGGAATCTGTTGGCGATCGCGTAGAGGAGGTCAAGCCATGGCTGTCACTGCTCCGACCCGATCACTGGCAACCGCGAGGCGTCACGAGGTGCGAATCGATGCCTCGAAGCCGCTCAAGGCCGAGCCGAACACCGGCCACAATCGCTGGCACCCGGATATCCCTCCCATCCTGCGCGCGGACCCGGGAGACGAGGTCATCCTCGAGACCCGGGACGCGCTTGACGGCCAGCTGACGCCGGATTCGAAATCGTCCGACGCCGGAAGCGTGAACCTCAACGTCGTGCACCCCCTGACCGGGCCGGTCTACGTGAACGGAGCTGAACCGGGCGATCTCCTGGAGGTGAAAATTCTCGAGGTCGAGCCGGCCCCGTGGGGTTTTACCTGCCAGATTCCGGGCTTCGGCTTCCTTCGCGACGTCTTCAGCGAACCATTCCTGGTGCGCTGGCGAATCGCCGACGGCTTTGCCGACTCACCCGATCTGCCACGGGTGCGCATCAAGGGCGCGCCGTTCCCAGGCACCATCGGACTGGCGCCTTCGCGCACGTTGATGCAAGCGATTGGAAAACGGGAGAAGGAACTTCTCGATCGCGGCGGATTTGTGCTGCCGCCCGAGCCGGCCGATGCCATCCCCGGCGGAACGATCGGCGGCGAGGCGCTGCGCACCGTGCCGCCCCGCGAGACGGCCGGCAACGTCGATATCAAGCAACTCTGCGCCGGGACAACCATGCTGATTCCTATCCACGCGGAGGGCGCGCTCTTCTCCGTGGGAGACGCCCACTTCGCCCAGGGCGACGGCGAAATCTGCGGGACGGCGATCGAGATGCGGTCGGTCTTCCACGCGCAGTTCTTTGTCCGGAAGGGCGAAGCATCGAAGCGTGGGCAGAACGACGTCGCCTATTACCGGGATACCTATGTTCAGGTGCCGGAGCTCGCCGTGCCCCGCCGGTTCTACGCGACCACCGGGATGTCGATCGAGAAGGGCGGGCTGAACCAATCGGAAAATGCGACGCTCGCCGCCCGCAACGCCATGCTCAACATGATCGATCACCTTACCGAGCGGGGCTACTCCCGACAGCAGGCCTACGCCATCTGCTCGGTGGCCGTCGATCTGAAGATCAGTGAGCTGGTGGACGTACCCAACTTCGTTGTCTCGGCGGTACTACCCCTGGACATCTTCGTGTAAAGCGTCAACCGGTAGCAGTTACCCGCGCGCGGCACTAGCGAGTGGGACTGGGAGCCGGGCTGGCCGTCGGACTGGCGGGCACAGCGGTGGCCGGCCACGGTGGAATAGCGACCCTCGGCTGGAGGACCGGCGTTCCGTCCAGGCGTCGCTGGTTGAGCGGATAGGCGTTGGTGATCGGTTGACCGTCGGCACCGATCGGATAATCGGTTGTGCGGTCCGGGTCCTTGGCAAGGGTCAGCGGCCGACCATCCTGATCGTAGAGAAGAACGTCAGTGAGTGGCTTGCCGTCCTTTGAATACGCAAAGACGTTGGTCACCGATCCCAGGCTGTAGGGCGACGCGAAATCCGGCGATTGCTCCGGAGCGCCGCTTTCCACCATCGCAAAAGATGGAAAGGTTCCCATGCTGGCCAGGACCGGTAGCGCCAGGAGGGCGATCACGACATTCGCACCGATCGCCAGGCGGCGTCGGCCCGGCCGGAGGGGATGGCTTCGGCGCCCAAGTCTGATCGAGAACAGAATCGCGCCAATCGTCGCGAGGATTTCAAGCAGCCCGCGGCTGGAAAAGGGATTTGGAATCGGGTGAAGGTTGTAACCGGGACTGAGGGCTGCAGTCAGGATGAGGACGACCAGGTATGCCCTGAGAACCCACCACGCCGGTCGCAGTTCCGGGAGAAAGGCGCGCAGCTGTTGATACCAGACTGACGAGGTCACCGAGCCAATCGCGCGTTGCAGGTTTCTAAGGGCGGGCTCTCGCTGGGCCTTGCCGGAAGTGGCGGCGCCGTAGGCCGCTCGTAGCTCCTGCGCGTATTGTTCGGGCGGTCCGAGCCGCTCGGTGAGCGAGGCACCGGCCTCCGCCGCAATTTCTCGTAGGTGATCTTCGAGATCTTCCAGCAGCGCCTCGGCTTGATCATGCGGCAGGTCGGAAAGGGCGGCGCGAACGGCAGCGGCGTACGGTGGGACATCGCTCGCCTGATCGTCAGTGGTCATGGCCGTTGCTCCTCCCGTTCAGGAGATGGTTGAGCGCTTTGCTGAACGAGGCCCAGGCGTGGGCCGATTGATCGAGGGCTTTTCGACCACGCGGGTTAAGCCCGTAGTACTTGCGGTGCGGCCCCTCATCCGATGGAACCACGTACGAGTTCAGCGCCCCGGCCTGAAAGAGACGTCGCAGCGTGCCGTAAACCGATGCATCGCCAACGTGGTCGAGACCGTTTTCCCGGAGCCGCCGGACGACGTCGTAACCGTAACTATCCGCCTCGGCGAGCACTGCGAGGACGGCGAGGTCGAGTACGCCTTTCAGGAGCTGGCTGGTGTCCAGTTCGGGCTGGCCCATATGACGCCATAGAGAGTACTACGGATTGCGGAGTAGTGCAAGTAGCGCTCCCCTGATGGTGTCGCTCTGCCATGACGGCCTACAGCCTTGGCCGGTGGTACCGCGTCTTCGTGTTCTTCCTGACGGCCTGGTTCGGCGTGGGCATCACCCTCGTCATCCTGTACCTGGTCACCACAAGCGAATCGATTCCGAGGCGAGCATTCTTCGTCGTGTGGGCCGTCCTCGTCATCCTCGGCTTGCGGTGGTACCTGTTTGAGTACGCATACGATCTTCGCTTCGATAACGAATGGCTCTACTGGAAGTCGCCGCTCCGATCCGGGAGAACCTCGCTCCAGGACCTCAGACTCGTCCGGGCTCGCTGGGGCACGGACGGATTCATCGAATCCTCAGATGGTCGGCGGATTCGGGTGCTCGTCCAAAAGGGGTTTACACGATTCAGTAGCCGACTCGCCGATCAGTGCCCTGGGCTTCAGGTTCGAATCGGCTGGGTAACCCGAGTCCTCGAGTGGCTTCCCGGTTCGACCGTCTTTCGCGGCTGAAGCACCTGGCTAGGACTCGGAGCGAGGCGGCATCGGTTCGGGATCTTTGCCGGCGCTGAGGCTGTCCGAGAGCGACATCGTCCGCCGGTAGGCAGCCCAGACCGCGTCAGCCAGGACTGTGCGAAGTCGTCCGCGCTCGAGCTCGTAAAAGGCGGCAGCCGATGTTCCGCCCGGTGAGGTGACCATATCCCGGAGTTGTGCCGGGTGCTTCTGCGTGCGCTCGGCAAAGGCGACCGAGCCTTTCAGGGTTTCCAGGACCAGGTCATGGGCGATGTGGCGAGGAAATCCAAGGTGAACCGCGCTGTCGATGAGGGCCTCCATGACCATGAAGACGTAGGTCGGTCCGGTGCCACTGACCGCGGTCGCCATCGCGACGAAACGCTCGTCGCCGACCTGGAGTTCGTGACCGAGCGCACCGAGCAGTGCACGGGCCTGCTCGCGCTGCGTCTCCGTCGTTTCGGGGGTTGCGTACCAAACGTTGACGCCTTCGCTGATCTGGGCTGGTGTGTTGGGCATGACTCGAACGAGCGCACTGTGGTTGAGTCCCTGACGAAGGCTTTGGGTGGTCGCTCCGGCGATGATCGAGATCAGGAGCTTCTCCGGTGCAAGGCTTCCGCGAAGCTCCTTCAGCACGCTAGCCATCACCTGCGGCTTGATACCGAGCACAACGACGTCACCGCGCCGGGCGGCCTCCGCGTTGTCGGCGGTCACCTGAATGCCGTACTTCTCAGCAAGCGCGCGTCGACGATCTTCGCGCGGATGGCTGGCGACGATCGATGCAGCCGGCACGAGCTGCCGCTCCAGCACGCCGGCAATGATGGCCTCGGCCATCACACCCGCGCCGACGACGGTGAGGGTCGATTCCCGGAGCGGACTCATCGGGGCATTCTACGGATGCCCCTCGGTTCGGGTTGACGGGGTCGGGCCGATTCGGTAGAGTTGCCCCACGCGTTTTTGACTATCTAGATTCAGTTAGTCAACAATTCCGGGAGGGAATCAGATGGCGACCTTGCTCAGGGCCGATCCGACCTTCTATGCCTCACCGCGGCTGGCGATGCAGGCGCCGCCGGAAACCGTGGCCTATGTGATCATCGTCAACCCGGGAAACGGGCCCGACGGGCTCGCCGTCGTCGACGCGGACCGCAGCTCGAAAACCTACGGCACCGTGGTCGGCAGCCTGGCCACCACGCATTCGGGAGACGAGCTGCATCACTTCGGCTGGAACGCGTGCAGCTCATCGCTATGCCCCTATGCGGCGCATCCCCACGTCGAGCGCCGCTACCTGCTGGCGCCAGGCATCCGCTCGTCGCGCATCTACGTCATCGACACCAAACCCGATCCGCGATCGCCCCGCATTGTCAAGACCATCGAGCCGGAGGAAGTAGTGAACCGCGCCGGCTACAGCCGGCCACATACCAGCCACTGCGGGCCCGATGGGATTTACGTCAGCGCCCTCGGGTCCCCGACCGGTGACGGCCCGGGCGGCATCTTCATCATCGACCACGACACCTTCGAGGTCCGCGGTCGCTGGGAGCTGGACCGCGGCCCGCAATATCTGGCATACGATTTCTGGTGGCACCTCGGCTACGACACGATGATCACCAGCGAGTGGGGCACGCCGAAAATGATCGAGGACGGCGTGAACCCTGACATCCTGCTGAAGGGGGGTTATGGTCATCAACTGCACATCTGGGACCTGCCCAAGCGTCGGCACCGCCAGGTGATCGATCTCGGGGCGGAGCAACAGATGGTGCTCGAGCTGCGACCGGCGCACGACCCGTCAAAAGCGTATGGCTTCGTCGGCGTCGTCACCAGCCTCAAGGATTTGAGCGCGTCGGTCTGGGCGTGGCACAAGGACGGCGACACCTGGAAGGCGCGCAAAGTGATCGAGATCCCGGCCGAGCCGGCCGACCCCGAGCAATTGCCGCCGCTGCTAAAGGGCTTCAAGGCGGTTCCGCCGCTAGTCAGCGACATCAATCTGTCCCTCGACGACCGCTTCCTCTATGTTTCCTGCTGGGGCACCGGCGAATTCCTGCAGTACGACGTGTCGGATCCGTTCAGCCCCAAGAAGACGGGGTCGGTGCATCTCGGCGGGATCGTTCGCCGGGCCGCGCATCCTACATCGGGTCCGCTCAACGGTGGCCCGCAGATGGTCGAGGTCAGCCGCGATGGCAAGCGGGTCTATGTCTCGAATGGGCTCTACAAGGCATGGGACGACCAGTTCTATCCGGATGGCTTGAAGGGCTGGGTCGCAAAGCTCGACGCCGGCGAGAACGGCGGCTTCGAGCTCGACCGCAAGTTCTTCGTGCAATCGGATCAGCGGTTCCATCAGGTGCACCTGGAGGGCGGCGACGCCTCGTCAGACTCGTACTGCTTCGCTTGACGTAAGGCAATGACGGCCTGGTGGCCCTGGGATGTGCTGATCATTCTCGGGGCCTACCACGGGCTCAATCCCGGGATGGGCTGGCTGTTTGCCGTCGCCCGCGGACTGCAGGAGCGCAGCCGAGCAGCTGTCTGGCAATCGTTCTTACCGATCGCCATCGGTCACGAGGCGGCTATCGCGGTCGTCGTCATCCTGGTCGCCGTGGCCCAATTTCTGATCGCGCCGGAAGCCCTTCGCATCACCGGGGCGGTGGTCCTGTTCGGGTTTGCGTTGTACCGTCTCTGGCGTAGGACGGCGCATCCGCGAGGCTTTGGGATGCGGATCGGACTGCGCGGTTTATTCGGCTGGTCCTTCCTGATGTCGTCGGCTCACGGCGCCGGACTGATGCTCGTCCCCATCCTGCTTCGGTTGTCGTCGACTGGCAGCGGCAACCAGGACATGGCGCTGATCGCGTATTCGGCGTCCTTTTCGCCGTGGCAGGGACTGGCGGCGGCGACGCTGCACACCGTGGCGCTCCTGATCGTCATGGGTCTCGTGGCAATCGTCGTCTACGAGCGCTTTGGGGTCGCGTTCCTCCGTCGGGCCTGGTTCAATGTCGACCTGCTCTGGACGGTGACGTTGCTCGGGGCCGGGCTGATTACGCTGTTCAGCTAGCCCCGCGCTTGACGCGCGCTTAGGCGCGAGCGGCGATGGTGCCTTCGTGCTGGTTTTCGATGCGAGCCACGTCGGCCTTGGGTGCCACCCGCCAGAATCGATGTAGGGCGACGTGCCAATCCTGAAGAATCGCCTGGGCCACCGTGGACCCGGTGAAGGCCGCGTGCCGCTCGACCAGTTCCCTGAGACGAAGGCCCTGCTCGAGGAGTAGCTGGTGCTCTCCGCTCAGGCGGTGAACGTCGACCAGCTCGGCGTTGACCATCGCCGGCAGCCGGATGCCGGCATCGTAGACAAAGACTTCGCCACCGGTCATGCCGGCGCCCAGGTTGTGCCCCACCTCGCCAAGGATCACCAGCGTGCCCCCGGTCATGTATTCGGCGGCGTGCTCGCCGACTCCCTCCACGACCGAAAAAGCCCCGCTGTTGCGCACCGCAAAGCGCTCACCCGCCTTCCCGGCGCAGAAGAGCTCGCCGCCGGTGGCGCCGTAGAGCACGGTGTTGCCGAGCAGGTACGGGTCACCCGCGTCGTCATCCGGCGGCCGCACGATGATGCGGCCTCCGGCCATTCCCTTGCCCACGTAATCGTTGGCTTCACCGATCAACAGGAACTCGATACCCTCGGTGAGAAACGCCCCGAAGCTCTGCCCGGCCTGGCCGGTGAACGTCATTCGCGCCGACCCGGGCGGGGTCGATGTGCCGAGTTCCATGGCCAGCGCACCGCCCAGCCGCGCACCCACGGTGCGGTCGGCGTTCTCGATCGGGTAGCTGCGCTCCACCCGGTCGCCGGCGAGCACGGGCCAGAGCGCATCGAGACAGACCCGGTCACCCAGCGCCGAGGTCGGCCGCTGCATCGTCACGGCTTTCCGGAAGCGGCGCGGTGCCGGACCGTCATCCACCAGCAAGTTGGACAGGTCCAGTCGATCGGCGCGGGCGTCCCCGGTCGTTCGCTGGGTCAGGAGATCGACCCGGCCGATGGCATCGTCGAGGCTGCGCAGGCCCAGCCCGGCGAGGATCTGGCGGATCTCCTGCGCGACGTGGGTCAGGTAGGCCTCGAGCATTTCGGGTGTGCCGGCGAATTTGGCGCGCAGCTCCGGCCGC
>VBEW01000194.1 GCA_005889225.1 Chloroflexota bacterium
AGCAGAGTCATCGCAGTTGCCAACCAGAAAGGCGGAGTTGGCAAGACGACCACCGCGGTGAACCTGGGATGCGCGCTCGCTGAACTCGGGAAGCGCGTCCTCCTCATCGACCTCGATCCCCAGGGGCATCTGACGATCAACATGGGCTTCAAGCAGCCCGATCAGATCGAGCTCACCCTCTACCATTTGCTGCTCGATCCCCAGGTCACACTGGGGCACGTTGTCAAGCACAGCAACCTGGGCGTCGACTTCATCCCGTCGAACATCGAGCTGTCGGGGGCCGAGATCCAGCTCGTGTCCGAGATGGGCCGCGAGACGTTCCTCAAGGAGAAGCTCGCCCCCGGGCAAGAGGAATACGACTTCATGGTGATCGATTGCCCTCCGTCGCTCGGCCTGCTCTGCGTCAACGCGCTGGTGGCCTCGGACGAAGTCCTGATCCCACTCCAGTGCGAGTACTTTGGGATGAAGGGCATGCAGCTGTTGCACAACACCATCGAGCGGGTGCGCGCCAAGCTCAACCCCAAGCTTCGGATCAGCGGCATCCTCGCCACCATCCACAAGTCCAGGACGCTGCACTCGCAGGAAGTCCTGGAGCTGGTACGTGAGCGTTACGGCGACGTCGTCTTCGATGTCGTGATCAAGGACAGCATCCGGTTTGCGGAGACGCCGCTGGCCGGCATGTCGATCCTCCAGTATGCGGGCAGCTCCGAAGGAGCCAACGCGTACCGAGCCCTCGCCAAAGCGGTCATCAAGCGCGCACCGGCGGCCCCGGTGGAGTCCCCCAAGCAGCCCGTTGCCTCTCGTGTTTAAGCGGGTTTCGCTGGAGGGGTCAGCTGAGCTCTTTCGGGAGACCGCGAGCACCCCGGAGGTCCTGGCCGAGACCGACCCGGAGCCGATTCACGCGCCGATCCATCACCTGCCCATCCGCCGGGAGATCGAGCTCGAGCGCATCGCCTACTACGAATACCAGCTCACTGAACCGCAGGTGCGAGCCCTCATCGACGCCGTGCAAAAGATCAAGTACCCGCACACCCTCAAGAGCACCGCGAAGTTGAGCATGGAAGAGTTCGAGCGTCTCGAGGCGCTCCGCCAGCTGCTACTCGACGGCCTGCGGTAGCTCTTCCTCGACACGCTGCGAGGTTGCCACGTCCCAGCGACGCGCCACCTGCTGAGCACGATAGAGGGCAGCGTAGAGACCGGGCGCATCAACCAGGTCGTCGTGGCGGCCACGCTGCACGACTCGGCCCTTATCGAGCACCACGATCTCGCTTGCCTGCCGAATGGTCGACAGTCGGTGCGCGATGACCAGCACGGTGCGTTCCGCCACCAGTCGCGCGAGCGCCGCCTGGATCAAGTGCTCGGCTTCCGGGTCCACCGACGAGGTCGCCTCGTCCAGGATCAAGATGGGCGCGTCGCGCAACAGCGCTCGCGCGATCGAGATCCGCTGTTTCTGACCGCCGGATAGCCTGACCCCGCGCTCGCCGATGATCGTCTCGTAGCCCTTCGGCAGGTCTTCCACGAACTCGTGGGCATACGCGGCGCGGGCTGCCGCCTCTACCTCTGCGTCGGCGGCATCAGGGTTGCCGATCTTGATATTGGCCTTCACCGTGTCGTTGAAGAGAAAAACGTCCTGCAGGACCAGTCCAATCGAACCATGAACGTAATCGAGTGGCAGCTCGCGGAGGTCGACGCCGCCGAGCCGGACCGCGCCCTGTTGCGGGTCCCAGAAGCGGGCGATCAGGTTGGCCACCGTGGTCTTGCCGGCGCCGCTGGGCCCGACGAGGGCGAGGACTGCGCCTTCCTTCAGGTCGATCGACACGTCATGCAGCACCGGTCGTCCGGCTTCGTAGGCGAACGTCACGTGATCGAGCGCGATGTCGTATCGCTGGTCCGTCGGAACCCGCGCGGTCGGCGACTCCTCCACCTCGATCGGCGCGTTCAGAATCTCGAAAATTCGATCGGTCGCGGCCTCCGCATTGCGCAGGCCCTCGAGCTGCCGGTTGAGCTCGGTGACCGGCCGGTAGAGCAGCGTCGTCAAAAAGACGAAGAGAACCAGGTCGGGGATGCTGAGCTGTCCCGCATGCGCCATCAATCCCCCGACCAGCAGCACCAGTGCAACGGGAACCGCGGCCATCCACTCGACCCCGGCGAAATACCAGGTGTGAATGAGGTTGGCCTGCGTCGCCGCTTGCTTCAGCTGATCGCTCCGCTGGTCGATCGCACGCCGGGCATGGCCGAGCGCTGCGAACGCCTTGAGCACGCCGACCCCCTGGATGTGATCGATGATGATGCCGTTCAGCCGGCCAAGCTCGTCGCGGTAACGCATGAAGGCCTGGTAGGCGGATCGCCGAAATGCCACCAGGATGAGCAGGATCAGGACCAGCGGCGCGAGTGCGACGAACGCCAGCTTCCAGTTGACGGCCAGCATCAGGATGCCGAGCAGGAACGGAACAGTCGCGGCGCTGATCAGCTGGATGCCCGCGTGCGCGGTGAAGAACTCGATAGTCTCGACGTCGCCGATCAGCTTGGCCGCAATCGTGCCCGACTGTTGCCTGGTGTGAAACCCCATCGACAGCCGCTGCAGCCGCTCGTAGATTCGCATCCGCAGATCGTGCAAAACCTTGAAGGCGGCGACATGACCGAACCCACCCTCGAGGTAGCGGGCGACGGCCATCAAGGCCGTGGCGCCGACCATGCCGAGGCCCAACCAGACGAGCGTGCCGGCCGGCGAGGGGTGGGCGAGCACGGTCAGCATCTGCCGGATGATGAGGGCCGGCAGCACGCTGAGGGCGGTGTAAAAGACTGACCCGGCGACGGCGATCGAGAGCAGGCCACGATGCCCGCGGGTGATCGCCAGCATGCGGGAAAGGAAGGTCATGAGCCGAGGGTCGGGGTGTGGCTAAGCGGCATGAACGAACTCCGTAAGACGCTGCAGGTGCTCGAGGGGGGTGTCCGGCAGGACGCCGTGGCCGAGGTTGAAGATGTGCCCCGGCCGGCCGCCGGCGGCCTCGATCACCCGGCGAGCGCCATCTTCGATCACGGGCCAGGGTCCCAGCAGCAGCGCGGGGTCCAGGTTTCCCTGGATGGCGCGGTCGTACCCGACCACGCGCCAGGCGTCTCCAAGATCGACCCGCCAGTCGAGGCCCATCACGTCACCACCGGCCTCCCCCATCAATGAAAGGATGCCCGCCGTACCGGTGGCGAAGTGGATGGACGGTACACCGGCGCGCTGCAGACCGGCGAAGATCCCGGTCATGGACGGCAGGACATAGCGGCGATAGTCCATCGGGGAAAGACAGCCGACCCAGCTGTCGAAGACCTGAACCACCTGGGCGCCGGCCTCAACCTGCGCCAGGAGGTAGTCGACCACCAGGCCACAGAGGCGCGCCATCAGCGCATCCCAGAGGGCGGGCTCCGAGTACATCAGCCGCTTGGTCGTCAGGAACTCGCGCGACGGCTTGCCCTCGATCAGGTAGCCGGCGAGCGTGAAGGGCGCTCCCGAAAAGCCGATGACGGCGACCGAAGGGTCGAGCTCCCGGCGGAGGAGGCGGATCGTCTCCATGACGAACGGCACGGACTCGGCAGGCGTCCGCAGCTGCAACCTATCTATATCCTGCCGGGTTCGGATCGGCTGCTGGACGACCGGGCCCACTCCATCTACGAGTTGCAGATCGACGCCAAGGCCGAAAGCGACCGGCAGCATGATATCGGCGAAGAGGACCGCTCCATCAACGCCAAGCCGCCGCACTGGTTGCATCGTGACCTCCGCGCACAACTCCGGGTTCTGGCAGATCTTAAAGAGGTCGTATCGTTCTCGGACCTTCCGGTACTCGGGTAATGATCGCCCGGCCTGTCGCATGAACCACACCGGGCGACGATCGACCGGCTGGCGCCTCGCCGCCCTAACGAGAGCGGGCAGCACCGGCTCGGCCGCCGGCCGGCCCAGCTCACCCACCTGAACGGCTCTCATCCGCCGGCGATCAGGCTGACCGGTCGCGCGAGCTCGTGTTCCGCGAGCGATGCCGGCGTGCCCAGCCCGAGTGCGAGCTTGAGCGCATCGCTCGCCGCCATTCGGACGCAGGTGAAGATCGGGGTCTCGCGCTCCGTGTAGCGGCTCGCCTGGGACTCGCGCAACTCCATGACCAGGTCGAGGAAGGCGGCCGGCTCGTCGCATTCAAAGGCCACGACGAATTCCTGGTCATCCAGGCCGAACGAGTACGCGGTATTGATCTTGACCTGGGGATAACGATGACCGATGGCGAAATGTTCGACCATCATCGCTTTGCGTCGCTCGTAGGGGAGGCGATACCACACGCGCTTCTTCCACATGGGGTAGACGAAGAGGTATCGTCCGCCGGCCGGCTTCAGGCGGGTCCGTCGCCCTTCCTGGTCGGGGTGCTTGTGCTGGCCGAGGTACGGCGATCGGCGCATCATGGCCAGGAACGAGTGCGCCACGGTCAGGTGCGGCCCGAGTTGCGTGCCGCGCCATTGCGACTCCGCCCGTTGAATCTCGTCGACCGTGTCGGCGGCCTGCCAGATTAGCAGATCGCAATCGCCACGCAGGCCGACCGTGCTGTAGGTAAGCAGGGTTCCGGAGTCGGCACGGGCATCCAGCAGCTCGGTGAATTCCCGAGCGGCCGTCTGGCGTGCGTCGGCCGGCCAGGCAAGCGCGGCGGGATCGATCTTGACGAAGGTGTATTTGACGACCTGGCGGGCTTCAGCCATGGCTAAAAGGGTAGCTAATCTGTCAATGTGGCCCGGCTGTCCATCCAGAAAGTCCACGTCGGCGAAAAGGACACCAATTGCTACGTGGTGGCCTGCGCCGACACGAAGGAGGCCGTGGTTATCGACCCCGGCGACGATGCGCCGAAAATCCTCACGCAGCTGCGCGGGCTGACCGTCCGGTGGATCGTGTTCACCCATGCGCATCCTGGCCACACCGGCGCAAAGGAGCCGGTGAAGACCGCGACCCAGGCTCCGACCGTCATGCATCTGGCTGACGCCACCGCGCAGCTGAAGTCCGCCGACCGCTACGTGACCGGCGGCGATACGTTGCCTTTCGGCGCCTTTGAGCTGCTGGTGCTGGCCACACCCGGACACACCCCGGGTGGCCTCTCCTTCAAGGTGGGCAACCACGTCTTTACCGGCGATACCTTGCTACCCGGGAAGATCGGACGCCTCGACCTTCCGGGCGCGAGCCCTCAGCAGATGCTGCTCAGCCTGCACGGACAACTCTTGACATTGCCCGACAACAGCGTCGTTTACCCGGGCCACGGGCCGAATACGACGATCGGCGCGGAGCGCGTCGGAAATCCCTACCTCAGGATCCGCTAAGGGTCAATCCAACCCGCGTGGCGTAGTTCAACTGTCGGCCGGAACCGCGATCACTTTGCGCATCTCGATCACGACGATCGTTTGCGATCGATGACCTTCGTCAGGTTGTCGAGCTCATTCTCACGCCCCATGACAAGCCGTTGGGTCCACTCATCATCGTGCATCGCGTCGACGGTCATGACCGCCCGCACACCGTCAGCGCCCGGCTGCAGGTCGACGACAGTCAGGAACTCATATGGCTTAACGCCGGGGATAAAGTCGGCAAGCGACAGGTAAGCGATTCGCTTCGGTGGAATCAGTTCTGTGAAGGTCTTCCGCGATTCCGTGGTCAACGGCATCCCGGCTTGCTTCATGAACTCGACCTGCTCAGGGCCGGTCGCTGTCATCGCGTAGATCAGCTCGCCTCCGGGCCGGAGGTCCAGTTTCCTGACCTCTACCGTGAAGCCGTCGGGTGCCCACCACGACTCGATGCCCTCGCTGGTGGTCCACAATTCCCACACCTCGCCGGCCGACGCAGGGTAGTTCCGCTCGATGCGGATCTTCTTCGTGGTTGCACTGGACGACGTAGCCTTTTCGGTCATGGAAATTCCTCCTTCCCGGCCAATGGCCTACCGTGCGTAAAGGGCTTCGATCTCGGAGCCGTATTTCTCGGCGATCCGCTTGCGCTTGACCTTCATGCTGGGGGTCAATTCGTCGCCGATGACGAAGTCGGCATCGAGGATCTTCCATTTCTTGATCTGTTCCGGATGCGACAGTCCGTGGTTGACACTGGCGACCGCCTCATCAACCAACCGCTTAACCGCGGGGTCGTCCGGCCCACCGCGCGCCTCCCGAGAATCCCGGTCGAGCGTGAGCAGGGCGGCAACAAACGGGCGCCCATCGCCGAGAACGACCGCCTGGCCGATGCCGCGCCGGCTGCGGAGCTGCGTCTCCATCGCCCCGGGCGCGACATACTTGCCGCCTGAGGTCTTGAAGAGGTCCTTCTTCCGGTCGGTGATCTTGAGGTAGCCGTGTTTGTCCATTTCGCCGATGTCGCCGGTTTTGAGCCAGCCGTCTGACAGCGTTTCCTGAGTAGCTTTCGGATCCTTGAAGTAGCCGGCGAAGACATTGCCTCCCTTGACCAGGATCTCGCCGTCCGGCCCCATCCGCATCTCAACTCCTGGCAACGGGAGCCCCACCGTGCCGAAGCGCGCTTCCCCCGGCCGGTTGAAGGTGGCCGGCGCTGTCGTCTCGGTCAAACCGTAGCCCTCGAGAATCTCGATGCCAAG
>VBEW01000114.1 GCA_005889225.1 Chloroflexota bacterium
ATCGGGACTCGCGCGCAAGACGCCTGGCCGTCACTCGCACAAGGTGACCGGATCGTTCAACAACCCGGATGCGCCGAGCCTTGCCGTTGTCCGGGTCGAGAAAATAGGTCGCCACTGCCGAACCCGCGGCCAGCACCGCTGCTCCGATCCACGTTCGCTTTGTCATGCAATCAACACTCCCGTTGTCACCGCTTGAATGTCCCGACGATTTCACCCGTCGCAAGCACGTGTCCCTTGATCGCGTCCTGAAATGAAGAATTGGATGAGCCCTCGGGCAAAGATGTCATGATGTCCAGCGCGTAGACGTGGAAGTGGTAATGGTGGCGCGAGCCCGGCGGCGGGCAAGGACCACGATAGCCGTTGCTGCCGAAATCGTTTCGCCCCTGAACGCTGCCACCTGGCGGGGCAGCACCTTCGGATAGATCCGACGACGCTGGAGGCAGATTGAAGATCACCCAGTGCACGAAGGGTTTGCCGGGTGCGTCCGGATCGATCACCGTGAGTGCAAGGCTATGCGCGCCACCTGGAACGCCGGTCCAGCTGAGTGGAGGCGAGACGTCAGCGCCGTTACACGTGTACCTGGCAGGAATACTGCCGCCGCTGCTGAAGGCCTGGCTTGAAACGCCAATCGAGGCGGCCACCATCGACTCCTTCCCACAGGCTACAAGGAGGCTGATCAGCGCTGCTAGCGATGCGAGCCGAGCACGTTCAACGCCATGAGCCCGCATGCCAACGTGATCAGGAGTCGGTTTGCGACAGGCAGCGCCTGGGACCCGGTGTAGTGGGGATGAAGAGCGCAAAGCCAACCGCAAGCGGAGTTCCACTCCACTTGATTAGGAGCCCGGATCTCCAGTGCGCGGCGGCCCCTGCAGTGAGGGCTCGTCTAAGAACAGCCGGATTGCGGGGTAGGGGACAAAGAGCAACCCCGCCAGCGCAAGGCATCCGAATCCGTACCGCACTCACCTCAGCAGGTGATGTGCAGCACTGCGTTCGTCTTGCTGTCCGCGTCGCGGAGCAACTCGACCGCTTTGTCTGTCCGCATCGCTATGACCTCAATTCCGCGGCGGCTGGCTTCTTCAAGCACGGCCGGCATAACGGGTAGCGCTCCGTGTGCGCCGGTTCCGATAATTAAGCGCGAGCATTTCCACGGGATCTCTTCTTCCACAGAGAGTGGCGTGTGGGCGTACTCATCGCGAAAGTGCTTTGAGGGTTTCTTCTTGCGTGGCCGAACTCCGCCGCGGTCGATGACGACGTCACGCTCGTAGATCTTGCCGTCGATGCGGATGGTGCCGAAAGCGAACCTGTCGATTCGCATGCTTTCAGCGTAGAACGTGCCGATGCTCGGTCGCGCGCTCCGCCGACGCGTCCCCGAACCGCGACCGCTTACTGAGTTCGGGACCGTCTCAAGAGCGGCCCTGAGGAGACGGGTGTTGCTGTCCAATTGCCGTAGCGTTGCTGTACCGCTGTCAATCGATCGTCGACAACGCACTCGCTCTCGTATTCGAAAGTGGCTCCGGGACAGGGACTCGAACCCTGAACCTTGCGGTTAACAGATCGACGCGGCCCGTTCAGAAATCCTGGTCCGAATTCGCCGAATGCCGCTGCGTGCCGCCGTTTGCCACTGTTTAGTATCGGCGTTGCTGCATGAAACCGCGGTGTCTTGGGCGGAGCCCACATACACCCAAGCCGACGAAACTCAGAGTTTCGTCGGTTCGCCCGCCGGTACGAAGATCGAGAAATGCTCGAAGCACGCTTCTCTCACCGGGTAGTTCAGGCAGTCAACATTGTCCCTAATGAACGCCTCGCCGGCGAGCAAGGCGCGGAACCCGGCCGCAATCTCGTTGACCAGGCTTGACGGCTCGTCGAATCGGAGGAAGTGGCAGACAAAAACTCTCCGGAAATCGCTGGCCGTGTCGGCCAGGCGAGCTGTCGACTGTGCGAACTGCTCGAGGTTGGAGTCAGCGAGCTGGGCATAGATCGGCCCGGTGTTGATCGTGTCCCCGCCGAAAAGGAGGCCGTTCGCCTCATCAAGCAGACAGATGCAGTCGGGTGAGTGTCCCGGCGTGTGCAGGACCTTTAGCTTTCGGTCACCGAGGTCGAGGACGTCACCATCTTCAAGGAGCCGCGTGGGAACGGTCGGCACGATTCGATAGTCGGCGGGGTCGAAGCCGGTGGGGAGCTGACGGATCATGCGCTCAGCCGTCAGCAGGTGGAAATACAAGTCATCCGCCTGTCGATACGGCCCCCACGCCGCAAGCAGACGCTTGGTGTACTCCATGTAGCCCCTCGCGAGCTCCGGTGGCGAAGGCCTTGCGACAAGATCGGCTCCGATCCGATGGATCGCGAACTCTTCGAAATACCGGTTCCCGCCCGAATGGTCGAAGTGATAGTGGGAATTCACGACCAAAAGCTTCTGGGGCGTGATTTCCTCCGCGACTTCGCGGATGTTCGCCACTCCAAGGCCGGTGTCGAACAGGAGAGCGCTTTTCGAGCCCTGTATCAGCCAGGAGTTGACGTGCCCGGGCTCAGAGACGAGGTGCACTCCCGGTTCGAGTTCGCTGACCTCGAACCACGTGGTGCGGAACGGGCTTAGCACGCCGCCCGTCAAGGATTCGCGGCCTTGCTCGAACCGGAAATATCGGCTTCCTGGGATGGCGCCCCGAATTCGGTGGTGAGTGCCTGCACCAGACGATCGCTTACTGCGGTGAGGAATTTCCGCCCGAGCTCCGGGGTCGCCTGACTTGGCCGCCACAAGACGCCGCTGGCGGGAATGAACTCGGGCGGGGCAGGTACGACGTCCCAGGTCGGATGGCGCTGCGCCTGGTCGTCGACGATTCTGTCGCGCCGCACGAGCTCCGGGTGCAGCGCGTACATCAAGGACGTCTCCATGATCGACGCATGCTCGACATCCCAACCGGGAAAGCCCTGCGGGAAGAGCTCGTCGAGCTGCTCCTTGGTGAACTCCGGCATCGGATTCTCGACCAGCAGAATCCGGGCCTGAGCACCTCGGCTCATCGCGATGTCGCACGCCTCCCAGAGATGGCCTGCGTTCTCGTAATGCCAGTTATAGACGCACAGGTTCCGGAAACCGCTCCGCGCGAGCGCACATAGCACGTCCGTGACCGTCACCGTCAGCGTGGCGGCTGAGATCGACAGTGTCCCCGGAAAGCTCTCACCGCCGCCGCTCAGTGGGCGTGACTTCACTCCGAAGCGGACAGGTGGCGCAACGACGAGCGGAAATCTCCTGGCCGCCTCCATCGCGATCCCGACTGGCAGCAGGCAGTCCGTCGCAAGCGGAAGATGCGGACCGTGCTGTTCGGTCGAGCCGACCGCGAGCACAACCGGCAGTCCACGCTCGGCCGCTTCCTTGACCTCGACCCAGGTCATGTTCTCCATCAACAAGGGGTCTTCCCTCCCGGCGCGCCTACGGGCCCGTCGCCGCCGGCGCCGAGTCCGCATTCGCACGAATGGATGTCCTTCGGCTCAGCGCGACGAGACCGAGCATGTCGAAGATCATGTTGGCCGCAAACAGGGCGGTGACCTGCCCAGGCCCATCGTATGGCGGCGAAACCTCGACGACGTCGAAACCGACGAAACGCGTTCCCTTGAGCGCTCGCAGATACGAAAGCGCCTGAAACGACGTCGGCCCTCCGACCTCAGGCGTGCCGGTTCCTGGACAGAATGCGATGTCGACGAAATCCACGTCAAAGGTGAGGAAAGAGGGTCCTTCTCCCAGGCGTTGGCGAACGCGGTCCGCGAATGCCTCGGGAGTCAGCGAAGCCAGCGCCCTCCACGGGATCATCTCCACACCAAGCTCAGCGGGAATGGCCAAGTCGGCTTCCTCGTAGAGCGGCCCGTGCATGCCCGCCTGAATGACACGTGCCGCTTCGATGATGCCTTCCTCGATAGCCCGGCGGAACATCGTGCCATGGGAGTAAGGGCGGCCGAAGTAGCTGCGCCAGAGATCGGTGTGGGCATCAAGGTGGACGAGCCCCAGCGGCCCGTGGACCGCCGCCAAGGCTCGCAGCTCGGCGAGGGTGACGGAGTGATCGCCACCCATGCCGATAGGGGTGACGCCTGCCGCCGCGATCGGCCGCACGAACTCTGTGATGCGGCCGAGCGTGTCTTCGATGTAGCCGGGAACGGTCGGCGCGTCGCCGAAGTCGATCACCGACAGGGCGCCGAACACCTGCACGCCGATACCTTCGTTGTAGGTTCGGATCATCCCGGAGGCCGATCTGATCCCTTCAGGCCCGAAGCGGGCGCCCGGACGAAACGACGCGCCGCCGTCCCACGGCATGCCGAAGACCGCGCAGTCGACGCCCTCGAGACTTTTGACGTACGGCAGGCGGGCGTACGTCCGCGGCCCGGTGAATCGCGGCGCTTCGAGAGCGTCGGGCGGCTCGTACATCGGCGACATATCTACTCGATCGGAATCTCCTGGAAACGGGCGGCGACGTTGACCCCCTGGCGCTGGCGGATGTATCGCGCGACGAAGTACCAGATCGCGCCGAGGACGAAGATTCCGATCATGGTGATCCGCGTAATGGGCGTGGTCGGACCGAAGTTCTCATCAACGACCGCCCGGTAGACCATGTAGGCCATCATCGCGCTGCCGAGGAGCCCGGTGATCGTCATCAGCGGGACGCCAAAGATCTCGATCTTCGCCGGCGAGGCCTCGTACGCCTCGCGCTTGAAGAACGGGAACAAAGCCGCGACGAAAGTCGTGAACAGGAAAACCATGCTCATCGGGGCCAGCGCTGCGATCCACTTGAACCAGTCGGTGAACGAGTAGATTGCGAGCACACCGATGGCCAGCACGGTGACCGTGAGGATCGCATACGTCGGCGAGTGATACCGGTCGGAGACTTCGCCCGCCTTGGCAGGCGCCATCCCGTCGATGCCCCACGCCAGCACGCCGCGGGTCGCGTAGATCGCAGTCGATGCGGCGACGTAGGTCGTAAGGATGACTACGGACAGATTGATGATGATCGTCAAGAGGACGTTGTCGGCCATCACCGAGGCGAGCATCGTCAGCCACGAGTAGTGCAGCGGGAACTTATCGGCGCCGACCGCGCCCGCGGCAAGCAGCGTGTCCGAACCCACGGAGGTTCGCGCGAAGAAGGAGGTCAAGATCACGAGCACGCCTCCGACGATCTGCGCCACCGGGATGGCGATCAGCTGGCCTCGCTTCACGTTCTTGATCTCCCCGCTGAAGGCGAGCGAGAGGACCGCAAATAGGAACAGGTACGCGGGCCAGATCGTGTAGTACAGGGTCTGGGTGCCGCTGAACGGCGGGTTGAGGTCTGTGGCAGCGGCGCCGTCCTTGAGCAGGCTCGCGTAGGCGCCGGCTCCTGCGTACTTGTCGAAGTTGGCCTCGAAATTGAAGACGCCCACGCTGCCGAGGATCATGACCAGGATGAAAACGACGTAGGCGCCCAACGCGATGGTGAACAACCAGCGCTGGACCGAGAAATACACCCGCATCCCGCGATACAGCATGTACATGAAAAGGACGATCGCGATCGTGCCGAACACAAACCAACCGGTCGGGCTGTCAAACCAAAGCCCGATGTTGGTCAGGGTCTCGTTCCCCGTCTGCAGGCCGAGCATGGTCAGCATCGGGCCCCACCCTAGGGTGCACGCCCCGGCCACGATGACCCCGGTGACGAACGTCTGCCAGAACGTCTGGCTAAAGCTCGCCACGAAGCCGACCAGAGGGTGCACCGCCCGCGAGAGCGGCACGTACTCACCGCCGGATCGCGGATAGATCGAGCCGAAGAGGCCATAGGTGATGCCTTCGAGGACGGCCGCCACCAGCGCAAAGGCGGAGGCCAACTCCATCGAGGCGCCCGGGTAGATGAACCAGAACGCGATGTTGTACAGGACGAAGGTAATCGCGAGCTGGATGAGGCAGTAGAAGAACGTGTCGGTGGTGCCCACCGTCCTGACAAGGCCTGAGCTCGTCCTCGTGAAGACACCCCTTGCTACCCCTGTCGCAGAAGCCGCCATCTTGATTCTCCTTCTAGCCTGTGACCATGTTGGCGCTGATCAGCCCCTCGCGCGGATCGAGGTCGATCAGCACTCCCCTCAGGATTCCCTCCGCGTATTCGCTGCCCGGATTGACGATCGTGGTCGCGCCGAGCTTCCGGACCCCGCTCGACTCGTGGATGTGTCCATGCATGGACAGCATCGGCTGGTACTTGAGGATCGCCTCGCGCACCGCAGTGCTTCCGACCGCCACCATGATCGGTGCCCCGAGCGAATCTGAGACGACGGTCATGTCGGAGGTGAGCTCTGGGGCGGAGTCGATTCCGGTGTCGTAAGGCGGCACGTGTATGTCGAAGATGGCGCGGTCCATTCGCTCGATCTGCCTCGCCAGGACATCGATCTTTGCGGCAAGCTCCTCCTCTGAGATGTCACGCGGGCAGTTCCATGGCGTGATGTTCGAGTAGCCCAACCCGAACATCGAGAAGCCGTCTCCGAGGTCGACGACCCGGCCGTCGTGCACTTCGATGACTTTTGACTTCGCCAGGGCCTGGTCGACGTTATACGAATCATCGTTGCCTGGCGAGACAAAGCAGCGAACGCGCTGACCGGCCAGTCGCTCGTCCGCGAGCCGGCCCCACTCCTCGACCCTCTCACAGATCACGCGCTGAAACAGTGCGTCAACTTGAGCCTGATCGCGGGCGTATGTCTGCTCTTCGTCTGGTGACATTTCCACCGAATACTGGCCCGCGTTAGCGATGAGCTCACTGAGCTTCGCGATGTCCTGCTCGCTCTTGAGCTTCCGCTTGATGCCCAGGAAGGTCGCCTCTGCATGGCCATTGCGACGGATGATCGGCGTGATGAACTTGCCGGTGATGTCGCCGCCGACCACGATGACGTCGGCGCCGTAGTACTTCGGTGTGGCCAGGAATTTGAGCCAACACTTCCGCGATCCGTGGATGTCAGAGGCGTAGTAAATGCGCATGTCTTTCGCCGACTCACAGTCCGTACCACGCCGTGGCGCCGCCGTCGACGACGACCACGGATCCGGTC
The DNA here is from genome assembly GCA_005889225.1 of Chloroflexota bacterium. Taxonomy (GTDB): domain Bacteria; phylum Chloroflexota; class Dormibacteria; order CF-121; family CF-121; genus CF-13. Next base: position 7,042 of record VBEW01000114.1, read on the forward strand.
ATGAAGGAAGCAGCGTCAGACGCCAGGAAGAGCGCGACTTCGGCGATCTCATCGGCCCGGCCAAAGCGTTTGAGCAGGACGGGCCTGGTTTGGGCCTCTTCGGTCTCGGCTGGCTGCGGCGATGCGTTGATCCAGTCCCGCAGCAGCGGCGTTTCGACCGGCCCAGGCGCCAGGCAGTTCACGCGTATGCCATAACGGGCGCAGTCGATCGCTACGGCCCGCGTCATGTTGATGACCGCACCTTTTGCAGCGCAATACGCCACCGCCTCGGTCATCCCGACCGTGCCCAATTCCGAAGCTGTGAAGATGATCGCGTTTCCTCCTGACTCGATGAGCGCCGGGATGCCGTACTTCGCCAGATAGAACTGACCGCCGAGGTTGACATCGATGCACTCGCGCCACATCTCGATTGTGGTGTCAGGGGCGGAGCCTGCCGGAAAGATGCCGGAGTTGCCGTAGAGGACGTCGATCCGCCCGAACCGGTCCATCGCGGTGTCGATGAGGTGCTGGACCTCGTCCGGATGCGCGACATCGGTCTTGACGAACAAGGCGTCGCCTCCTTTCGCGTTGATCTGCCCCACGACCTGTTCGCCCGCGGCCTCATTGCGCGCCCCGACCACCACCCTGGCTCCTTCCTGACCGAACAGGTGGCTCGAGCTTCGTCCGATGCCGGACGTCCCGCCGGTGATGACGACCACCTTGTCCGCGAGCCTGCCTGCTGTCATCGGTGGACCTCTCCGACCTCCTCGTACCAACGAACGCGGGTGCCGACGACGCTGCGCATCTTCCAGCGCAGGCTTTTCGGAGCCGCTTTCATGCGCCGGATCATCTCCTCGATCTTGCCCGTGGTCTCCGTCCGTACCGAGGGAGCGATTACGTCGAAACGCCCGAGCCACTCCTTGACAATCCCGAGGTTCGTGGTCGCCGTCTGATGGAGACCCCAGTCGTCACTCGTAAGGCGCAGCATGTGGATCACATCGATCCGCTCAGGGTCACCGCTGCCCAGCTCGTGGCTTGCGAGCAGCGCGATCAAGTCCTTGAGGTCTTTCTCTGTGATCTGCTGAATCTGAAGCTTGCTCAGGAGCAAATCGATCAGCGTGATTGTGGGCGAATCGAGCTCGAGCCGGCCGCGGAAATCCAGCGTGTGGGCCATTCGCAGCTCGTCAAGGAAGATCTCGGCCATTAACTGGTCATTGGCCTTGTGGTAAATCCGCCGCCTGACGTCGTATTCGAGGCTGTGCGCCAGCGCGGCATCGACTGTATAGCCGAGCGAACTAAACATTCGGTCGGCTTCCTTGACATCGCGGGAATAGCCCATGAAGTCGATGTCGCGCGTCGGAACGCGTTCGAGCAAATCGAGCAGCGGCCCAGACCCCTGCATATGGCGCCGGATGCCCAGGGAACCAAGGATTCGAAGGGTGACGCCACGCTGAGCCGAGCTATCGACCAGGTCCTCCGCCACGGCGAGCAACTCATCTGGATCGAGCGCAGCGCCCGCGCTCACCGCGTGAGATGCGAAGTCGAGCGGGCCACCGGAATCGAACACCTCCTCCCTGAGGCGAAGTCTCCCGGGCTTTTCTCCCGCCGTGCGGCACGTTGTCGTGCTCGCCACTCTTGGACCTGTCCCGGCCGCCGCGCCGGCGGAACCCTAGTGGCGTCTTCGACCACGGGCTTTCTATCACCGGCATCCTGCGGTGTCAAGGACGCCTGCCTCTCATGCCGAAAGGGCCTGAGCGAACATGGCGCGAAAGCCGGCCTCGTCAACATCCCTGGGATTGGACGGCCGGCTCGTGTTCGCGTTCGCCTTCTCAGCGAGAACGTCGAGATCTGCTTCACGGATCAACTCGGGAAGGGTCGGGATACCGAGCTCACTGTTGAGTCCTCGCACGAATTGAATCGCCTGACTGGCGAGGTCGGCTTGTGAAAGACCGTGCCCGTCAATGCCGAAGGCTCCAGCCAGGCGCGCGTACTTTTCCTGGCTGACCTCCCGGTTGTGGTCCATGATCAGCGGCAGGGTCACCGCGCAGCAGACGCCGTGCGGATGGTCGTAGACGGCGCCGATCGCCTCGGCGAGACAGTGACATCCGGAGACGTCGGTGACAGCCACAGCCATGCCCGCGACGAGGCTTGCCTGGGCCATCCCGCAGCGCGCTTCGACGTCCGCCGGCTCATGGTAGGCCCGCAGCAAGTATCTGGCGATCAGGCGCGCCCCCTCAAGAGCCATGGCGTCCGAAGCCGGCGTGGCCAGCCTGCAGTGCAGTGAATCGATGGCGTGGCTGACTGCGTCCATCCCGGTGGCGGCGGTCAAGGCGGAGGGCATCGAGAAGGTGAGGTCCGGGTCGACGAGCGCGACTCGCGGGCAGATACGCGGGTCGAAGAGGTTCATCTTCTTGAGCCGGACCGTATCCGTGATGATCGCCGACGGCGACACCTCGCTCCCAGTTCCGGCTGTGGTCGGAATCGCGACCACCGAAGCCGGAGTCGCAGCGAGAGCGCCGAAGTCCTCCCAATCGCGAGGGTGGCCGCCATTGGTCAGCAGGATCGCCGCGCATTTCGCGGTGTCGATCGCCGAGCCGCCGCCGAGGCCGACGAAGATGTCGACGCCCGCCTCCCGCGCCAGCTCGGCGGCCTCGATGCAGTGCACATCGCGCGGGTTCGGCTGGACGTGGTCGAAGACCATGGCATCGATCCCTGCCTCTCTCAGGTGTTCGACCATCGCGTTTACCAGTCCGAGCTGGCGAAGACCGGGATCGGTCACCACCATCGCGCGAGTTCCACCTAGCTCACGCGCGGCGTCACCGACCTGATCGGCCACGTGCCTGCCGAACAGAACCCGGGTCGGCATCTCGAAACGGCCGTCGGCACAGACGCCCTCCCCGCGACGGATCAAGGCGGGATGAACCTGGGTCCTATCGTCCTTCATGAGCGCCTCCCGCCCCAGGCCGACCGGCCGGGGAACTCCCCTCTCGAGAACGAGGCCTGCCGCGACTATAGCCTGCCACAATTCGCCCGGACTTGCGCTTTGTATCCAAAGTGCTATCGTCCGAGACCGTGAGCAGGGGGGTGCTCGCGCCGCTCGCCGGGGACCGTTTGATGGCGGACAGGGTCCGTGGCGCAATCGCCGATGCGATCCTCTCCGGCCAGCTCAAACCGGGTGAGCGGTTGATCGAGCTGCGACTTGCTGCCCAGCTGAACGTGAGCCGTTCACCCATTCGTGAAGCCCTGCGGCGGCTGGCGCTCGAGGGGCTGGTGGTCGGAGAGCCTCATCGCGGCTTCCGAGTCACAAGCCTTACTCGAGATGATCTGATCGAGCTGTACGCGCTGCGGGCGACCCTCGAGGCGCTGGCCGCCAGGCTGGCAGTTCGGTCGGCCACGCCGTCCGCGATTCAGCGTCTCGGCGCAACCGTCGAAAGCATGCGGTCAGCCGCGCGCCGTCGCGACATGCGCCGCATGGCGGCACTCGACATGACATTCCACGAGATGATCGGAGAGGCTTCCAACAACGGCCGGTTGATCAGGATCCTGCGAAGTTTGCGGCTTCAGATCCGGGAGTCGATCGCGATCAACCTCATGTACGACGATCCGGCCGACGTCGTCGTTCAGCACGAGCAGCTCCTGCAGGCGCTGAAGTCGAAGAACGCGATGGAATTCAGTCGGCTCATGGAAGGACACGTCTCGGCAGCCGGCGAGCGCGCGATCCGCGGCATGTCGGGCGACGGAAAGCGGCTGGTCGAGGTGGCCACTCCGTGACGACGATGGTCACCGGCGGACTCGGGTTCCTGGGCCAAGCCCTCGTCGAGCGGCTACGCGAGCGCGGTGAGAAAGTCGTCGACTACAACCGCCGAGAAGGGCACAGCACTGATCCCGACCATGTCTTCGTCCAGGGTGAGTTGCTCGATCTTGGGCGACTCCAGTCGGCGATCGGGACCCATGGCGTCGAACGAATCATCCACACCGCTGCGATGTCGCATCCGGGCTACTCACAGGCCATGCCGTACACGACGGTTTTATCGAACATCGTTGGCACGACGACCGTGCTCGAAGCCACGCGACTGTGCTCGGTGAAGCATTTTGTCAATCTCAGTTCCGAGGCGGCCTACGGACCGCAACCCGATCCTGGACCATTACGCGAAGACGCGCTGCCCGTTCCTGGAGACATCTACGGCGCAACCAAGGTTTCCACCGAGCATCTAACGAGGTTGTACGGGAGGTTCTACGGGCTGACCACGATCTCGCTTCGGGTTGGCTGGATCTACGGGCCTCGGCAGAAGATGCAGTGCTATCTCCGCGAACTGCTGAGAGCGGCCATCGACAGCAAACCATGGCACACCGCGCAAGGGCGCGACCAGCGTTTTCATTACGTCTGGGTCTACGACGTCGCCGACGCTTGCATTCTCGCGGCCAACAAGGATGCGCCGGCGCATGACGTCTACAACGTCACGGGCGACGAAGAGCACACCTATCAACAGGTCGGCGACATGGTCAAGGAGTTGTTTCCTGACGCCGACTTCCGGTTCGGCCCTGGTGATTGGGACCTGTACCAGCAGCCCAGGTTCGATATCAGCAGGGCACGGACCGATCTGGGTTTCGAGCCGACGAAGCCACTTCGTCAGCGGATACCTGAATACGCGGACTGGCTGCGGGTCAATCAGTACTAGGAGGGGAAGCGGATGAAGGCCAGCGAATCGACAGCCATCTTTGGCACCGGCCAGGAGGAATCGGTCGCCACCGACCTCCGGAAGAATTCTCTTGGCGTGCTGGGCGTCACCGTTGCGGCGCTTGGCTTCAACGCGCCGGCGTGGATCGCCGCGACGACCATTCCGCTGATGTACGCGGTCTCGGGCACGGCAACCCCCCTCACGATCCTCTTCACATTTATCTTCCCGATGCTCGTTCTCTGCTTCTGTTTCATCGCGCTCGTCAGGCGATATCCGTCAGCCGGCGGAGTTTTCACGTTCACCGAAAAGCTGATCCACCCTCAGGCGGGGAGCCTCATCGGTTGGGTCTACACAGTGGCCTGCACCATGATCGTGCCGCTCACGGCAGTAACCGGCAGCCAGTACTTGCAGGTCCTCTTCCCCGCGCTAGCGAACATCGATGTCAAATGGATCGCGGCCGTTGTCGTACTGATTTACGCGGCTATCGGGATTCGTGGCGTCAGATGGACAATTTTCACCGGAACGATCTTTCTGATCATTGAGTGCTCGGTGATTGTCGGGACCGGCTTACTAGGCATTGTCAGTCCGCACCACGCGGGCGTCTCCTTCCTCGGTATGTACAACCCGGCCAATGCTCCCTCACCCTGGCTTGGCGTCCTGTCGGGCGTCCTGCTTGGGATCTGGTTGCTGGCGAACTTCGACTCGGCGATCCAGCTGATCGAGGAGGCGCGGAGACCTGTTTTGACAGTGCAGAAGGCGCTGCTCCTCACGCTGACCCTGGAGCTTGTCATCTATAGCATCGCCGCCATCGGCTGGCAGTATGCAGTCGGCTGGGAGGCCGCCGCCAACCCGCCGGAGAAGTACCAGGGCGTGGCACTGAGCTACATAACAGATCAGTACCTGAGCTACCCGTGGAGCCTGATCGCGGTCATCGTCGTCATCACGTCCTCGTTCGCGAATCTTCAGATGAGCCTCCAGGCCGCGGCGCGAATCTCGTACCGCATGGCAAAAGAAGGCCATCTGCCCGACTTCTTCGCCAGAGTCCATTCCGACTGGAAGACTCCATGGGTCACCACGCTGCTGGTGCTCGGCGTGGCATGGCTGATGATCGCGATAGTCGGATCGAACCTGCTCTTCTACATCAACTCGGTCAGTCTGCTGTGGGTCCTGTCCTACTGCTCAGCCGCGATCGCTTTCATCATCCTCATGCGGCGTTCGCCGTACGCCATCGCCTATGCACTGCTGCCGGTTGCCGCAGTCGTCGTGCTGGCATACGCCGGGTGGAGCGCCGGGCCGGGATCACTCACGCTCGGCGCGATCTGGATCGCCGTCGGAATCGTCCTGATCGCGTACAGCTGGTGGCGCCGCACACGGCCCGCAGGAGTAGCTCCGGCGGTTCCGTAGCACAAAAGCCTGGGGCAGGGTGAGTCGTCGCCCTGCCCACAACTCTGGTAAGCGCAACACCTTGCGGTTCTGCACCGCAAGAAAGTCTTGCTGTCGGCGTGCACACCGTCACGCTGAATTCGGTTATGACCCGATAAGGCCCTAGACGATGGTCAGGATTCGCTACGCGTTGCTGTACGGTCGCTGTATGGCAGTCAATCAAAGCTTGACAACGCCAGCCATTTCGAATTCAGGAATGGCTCCGGGACGGGGACTCGAACCCCGAACCTTGCGGTTAACAGATCGATGACGCCCCGTTCGGAAATAACGGTCCTAGTTCATTGAGTCCCGCCGAGTGCCGCCAACTATCTCCGTTTGCCATCGGCGTTGCGGTACTAAAGCGGATCTTCGAAGATTCACGTAGCTCAGTTGGTGCCACCGTGAACCGCCCTGAGTTTGATGGAGGCTGAATTCGTTCGGTGTCGCCGAATGCCACCAGATATCACCGTTTACCACCGGCGTTGCGGTACGAACGCTCTCCTTGGTATCGGGTAACCGCAAACGGTTTGACGATCGGGACCAGCTCCACACGCCGGGAGGCCCAGGCTTTAGCGGCCCTTCCACCGTGCCGGGCGCTTGGCGAAGAACGCTTCGATCCCCTCCCGGAAGTCGTCGCTCATGTAGGCCTTGATAAGCAGGTCCGAACCCCCGTCCCGCGGCGTCATCTGCACTCGGATACGGCGAAGCGCCTCCTTCGCGGTCTCCAGCGTCAGGGGTGCATTTGTGGAGAGCGTGGTGCAGATCTCCAAGACCCGCGCCTCCAGCGCTTCTTCGGATGGGACCACCTCGTTTGCCAGCCCGATCGCCGCCGCCTCGCCGGCGCCCACGAGCCGAGCCATGAAGATCAGGTCCTTTGCGCGGGCGGCGCCGATCAACATCGTCAGTCGCGCGAAGTTTGCCATCGAGAGCGTGTTCCCAAGCGTCCGCGCCATCGGGAAACCGAATTTCAGCGACGGCGTGCAGATGCGAAGGTCACATGCGCACGCGATGCCGGCGCCACCGCCGGTGCAAGCCCCCGCGATGGCTGCGATCGTCGGCACTCGCACGCTTTCCAGCGCACCCAGCACACGGTCCATCCGCTCCTCGTAGGCGAGTGCGTCTTCCTCCTTGTCGAAGGCGCGGAACTGCGAGATGTCGGTGCCGGCGGCAAACGCGCGTCCACCGGCGCCTGTGAACACTACGGTCCGGACCGTCGGATCGGCGTTGACCTCGAGGCAGACCTCACCGATCCGCTCGTACATCGCGAACGTGAGCGCGTTGCGCGCTCGCGGGCGGTTCAGGGTCAGCCAGACGATCTCACCCGAGTCCCCGCGCCGCTCTTCGAGCAGCTCCGGCTCGACCTGTTCCGCCGCATCCTCCTCGCTCATGCGCCGCCCAGCACCCCTTTGGCCTTGAGTTCCGAGATCTCGACGTCTGTCTTTCCGAGCGCGAGCAGCACCTCCGAAGTGTGCTCCCCCAGCCCCGGGCCAGCCTGCTGCTGCCGCACTGGTGTCTCCGAGAAATGGATCGGGGAGCCGATCTGCTCGACGTCGCCCAGCTTCGAATGCCGCCCCTTCCAGAAGAAGTTGCGCGCCCGCAGCTGGGGGTCGTTGAAGACCTGGTCGTAGGTCTGGATCTCGGCGCAGGGCACGCCCGCCTTCTGCAGCAGCGATACCCAATGAGCCCGCGGCCGGCTCGACGTCACCCGTTCGATCATCGGGATCAGAACATCCCGGCGCGCGTGCCGCGAAGGGTTGTCCTTGAAACGGTCCTCGCTCACCCACTCCGGGTGGTCGAGCACATCGCAGAACGACCGCCAGTTACGTGGAGTCGTCGCGCCGACAGTGAAGAAGCCGTCGGCCGCGCGGATCGCCTGATACGGGGCCGCGGCCTGATGGGCCGAACCCAGTGGGCCTGGAATCTCACCGGTCGCAAAGTAGCGTCCTGCCTCCCAAACCTCGAGCGATACTCCGGACTCGAAGAGCGACACGTCGATGAACTGGCCGCGGCCGGTCTCCTCGCGTACGCGCAGCGCCGAGAGCGCGCCGATCGTGCCATAAAGGGCGCAGACCAGGTCGCAGATGGGCACGCCGACTTTGACCGGGTTGCCGTCGGGCTCGCCGGTGATGGACATCAGCCCGCTCATCGCCTGGGCCATGATGTCCAGCCCTGCGAGTTGAGAATAAGGACCGGTCTGGCCCCAGCCCGAGGCGGCGACATAGACCAGGCGTGGGTTGAGCGCCGAGAGCCGCGGGTAATCGAGCTCCAGGTCGCCCATCGTTCCCGGCCGAAGGTTCTCGACCACGATGTCCGCGCCCTCGACGAGCTGGCGGAAGAGCTGCTTTGCTTCGGGCGCCTTGAGGTTCATCGCGACGGAGCGCTTGTTCCGATTCAACCGAATAAAAGGCGATGATTCACCGTCCAGGAAAGGCGCCGAATCGCGAGCCGTGTCGCCACCGTCCGGATTCTCGACTTTGACCACGTCGGCGCCCAGGTCGGCCAGCTGCATCGCGCAGAACGGGCCGGCCATATAGTTGGCGACCTCGATCACGCGGATTCCGGTCAGGGGATGGCTTTGCATCGCCCTGCTCAACGTGTCGTCATCCCGGCCGTGGATGTTATCCCCGTCCAATGAACGGCATCTTCGTCGCCATCACGGTCATGAACTGAACGTTGGCATCGAGCGGGAGATTGGCCATGTATACGACCGCCCGCGCAACATGCTCGAGCTCGATTCGCGGCTCGACCGTGATCTCCCCATTCGCTTGGGGGACGCCGTTCACCATGCCCTGCGTCATCTCGGTGGCGGCGTTGCCGATATCAATCTGACCGCAAGCGATGTCGTACTTGCGGCCATCCAGCGAGGTTGATCTGGTCAGGCCCGTGATCGCGTGTTTCGTAGCGGTGTATGGAGCAGAGTTCGGCCGCGGAGCGTGGGCCGATATGGAACCGTTGTTGACTATCCGTCCACCCCGAGGCTGCTGGTTCTTCATGACCTTGATCGCCTCTTGTGTACAGAGAAAGGCACCGGTGAGATTCGCATCGACGACCGATTTCCACTGTTCGAAAGTCACGTCTTCAAGCGGCACGGGT
>VBEW01000206.1 GCA_005889225.1 Chloroflexota bacterium
AAGGCGGGAAGCAGGATCTGGCCAGGGGTGCCATAGGTCCCCTCCCAGCCCACCTCGTAGTAGAGGACGCCTCCGCTCCAGTTGTAGAGATAGACGGCGAACAGCAGCACCAGCACCGAGGCGATCACGAAGTTCGGCATGCTGTAGCCGATCACCGAGGTGGCGGTCGCCAGGTAGTCGACCCAGGTGTTCTGCCTGATGGCGGCGATCACGCCCAGCACCATCCCGAGCCCGATGGTGAAGACTAGCGCGGTTGCTCCCACCTCGAAGCTCACGGACGCCTCCCGCAGCAGCAAGGGCGTGATCGGAATGCCGCGGTTGACGAGCGATTCGCCGAGGTCGCCGTGCAGGATGCCGGCGACGAACAGCTTGTACTGGTCCCAGAGCGGCAGATCCAGGTGGTAATGGTGCAGGATCGAGGCCAGCGCCGCCGGGTCGATCCGCCGGTCGCTCAGGAAGGCACTGCCGGGAAGCTGGTGCACGCCGAAAAAGACGATCGACGAGACGGCAACCGCCGTGAAGGCGATGAGGACCAGCCGCTCGCCCAGGTAGATGAGCGCCCTTCGCGACAGCATCGGCTCAAATATAGTCGGGAGGGGCGCTCCCTCAGGGAGCGCCCCTTCGTGTCAGGTTAGTGCTGCAGGATCGAGAGCTCGTTCCAGTACGGGTCGTTGAAGGCGTTGGCCTGCGGGCCCTTGACGTAGGGCTTGGTCAGGAAGACGCCCAGCGAGTAGACGAGCGGCGCGTAGGCGGCGTCATCGATCATCAGCTGCGACGCCTTCTTGTAATCGGCGATGGCGTCTTCGGTCTTCTTGGCGTCGGCGGTCTTGACCAGCGCGTCCAATTGCGGGTTGGAGTAGCCGGTCCCGCCGTTGCCCGCATCCGTGATGAACAGGTTGTCGAACCAGTCCTGCGGATGGTCGTAGTCGGCCTGCCAGCTGTGCCGGAAGATGGTGTACTCCTTCTTGGTACGCCGCTGGAAGAACGTCTGGCGCTCCGTCGCGGCCAGGTCGACCTTGACGCCGAGGTTATCCTGCCACTGCGACTGAAGGTTTTCCGCGATCGCCTTGTTGAAGGCGCCGGGATTGTACTGGTAGACCAGACCCTTGGTCTTGGTCTTGTTTGGATCGGCGCTCTGCAGCAACTGCTTGGCCGTGGCCGCGTCGAACTTGGCCAGTGGATCGGCGTTGTCGCCCAGGTAGCCCTTGAGCCCCTTGCTGATCAAACCGCCGGTTGCGGCTGCGCAGGTGATGCCGTGGCTGCAGGCGACGTCGACCAACTTCGAGCGATCGATGGCCAGCGAGAACGCTTTGCGCAGGTCCTTGCCCGCCGCCCCGGCGAACGGACCTTTCTCGTAGTTGAAGCCCACCCAGGTGGTGCGCACCTTGGGGATGAACTTCAGCTCGCTGGACTTCGGGCCGGCCTTGATTCGGAGGATATCTTCCGGCGGGACGTTGCCGTTCATGTCTCCGAATCCGACGTTGTCAAAGCCGTTCTGGTCGTACTTGGCGATGGCTGACGAGAGGTCCGCGATGATGTCCACGTGGATCTTCTTGAGAACTGGCTTCGGTGAACCCCACCAGTTGTCGACGGGGACGAAGTCAAGCGACTGCTTGGGCACGCGAGCGCTCATCTTGTAAGGCCCGGTGCCGATCAGCGTCTCGGGCTTGGTCCACCAGGTGTCCTCGCCGCCGGACGTGACCGCCTTCTCGCTGACGACGCCGGTGACGGCGGTGAAGAACGCCACCTCGGTAAGGAAGAACCCGGCCGGATCGGTCAGCTGAACCTTCAGGGTGTAATCGTCAGAGGAAGTCAGGCCGCTCATGGTGGTCGCCTTCTTGCCCTTGACGTCCTTGTAGCCGACCACGTGGTCGAGGTCAGACGCGTAGTCACCCTGAGCCTTGGCGGCGCGGTTCCATGAGTAGATGACGTCCTTGGCCGTTACCTTGTCCCCGTTAGAGAACTTGACGTCGTTACGGAGCTTGAAGGTGTAGGTCAAACCGTCGGAGCTGATGCCGCCGTTGGAGGTGGTCGGAATCTCCTTCGCGATGTCGGGGACGATGTTCAGGTTGTCGTCGAATTTGAGGAGACCGTCGAACAGGTTCTGCGCAAAGGCGGCATCGACCGCGGCATTGAGGAAGGCCGGGTCGAAGGTGCCGATGTCGTCATTGAGCGGAAAACGCAGGGTCTGGTCTGCCGCGAGCTGCGTGCCCCCGGTGGTCGTCCCACCGCCGCACGCCGCAACGAGAATCCCGATCGCCCCCACGATGGCAAGCGATCGAAGGGCACGAAATGCGCCTACTCCTCTATCCATGGTCCCTTCCTTCTTTCCAGATTTCTCCCCGGCTGGGGAGCTGCCTCCAAAGCGGTAAAGACTATACCTACTCCGAAAATGTTAGAGGGTTGTTAGACGCTGTCGTCGCCAGCGCGACCGCCTGCGCCTCCAGGTCGGCGGCACGAACCACCCGATTGATGAACCCCGCTCGGGCCGCCTCCGCAGCCGTCATCAGGCGGCCGGTCAGCATGAGCTCGAGTCCGAGCTTTCGGGGCAGAGTGCCGAACACCGGCGGCATGATCGTCATCGGCATGATGCCGATTCGAACCCCGGGCAACCCAAAGTGCGCCTCTTCCGCTGCAACCGCCAGGTGACAGGCTGCTACCAGCCCGAATCCGGCGCCCAGGGCGTCGCCATTGACGGCCGCGATCAGCGCCTTGGGATAGCTGTCGATCAAGAGGAAGAGCGCCCCGAGCCGGCGGCGTTCGAGCGCCTGCTCCAGCGCCGGACGCGTACCCAGGAACTCCTTCAGATCGGCGCCGGCGCTGAAGGCATCGCCGGAAGCGGTGATGATCACGGCGCCAACCGTCGCGTCCTCCCGGGCTCGCGTCAGCGCGCCGTGCAGAGCCTGGACCATCGCGGAGCCAAGGGCGTTGCGCATCTCCGGCTGACTCAGCCGAAGGGTGAGAATGCCGCCGGCCCGCTCTTCGGTCAGCTCGCCAGACGCTAGACGCCCGCCACCACGGCGCTCTTCTGCTCGGTATAGAAGTCGAGCACTTCGACGCCGTGCTCCTTGCCGAACCCGCTGTGCTTGGTGCCGCCGAACGGCAGCTCGTCGTAGGCGACCTGGATGGTATTCACCCACGTATATCCCGCGTCCAGCCGATCGATCCCTACCTGCGCCTTCTTGAGGTCGCGGGTGAAGATCGACGAGCCCAGCCCGAACTCGGAGTCGTTGGCCCGCTCCAGGGCCTCGTCGAGGTCCTTCACTCGAGCGATAGGCAGCAGCGGACCGAAGGTCTCCTCCCGCCAGACCCGGGCTTCCAGCGGCACATCGGTGATGATGGTGGGTTCAAAGAAAAAGCCGCGGTCGAATGGCTCACCTTGCAGCCGCTTTCCGCCCACCAGCACGCGGGCGCCCCGGTCGACCGCATCCTTTAACTGAGCTTCGATCGTCTCCCTTCCACCGGCGGTATGCATCGGGCCCATCTGTGACGATGCGTCACTCCCGGGGGCCACCTTCAACTTCTTCGCCCGGGCGGTGAGTTTCTCCATCAACTGGTCCGCGACCGACTCGAACACGTAGACCCGCTTGACGGCGAGGCACGCCTGTCCGGCATTGAAGAAGCGACCGATGGCGATCGCCTTGCTGGCCTGTTCCAGGTCCGCGTCATCGCAAACGATGGCCGGATCGCTGCCGCCGAGCTCGAGGGTGACGTGCTTCAGGTCCGAGGCTGCTTCGGCCATCACCTGCTTGCCAGTCTGGGTTTCACCCGTGAAGCCGATCTTGCGCACCTTCGGATTCTTGATCAGCTCCTGGCCTACCACGGCGCCGGGGCCGACCACGACGTTGAGCACGCCGGGTGGCAGACCGCCCTCGTTCATGAGCTCGACCAGGCGGATGCTGGACAGCGGTGTCGTGCTGGCCGGCTTGGCCACCACGGTGTTCCCGACCGCCAGCGCCGGCGCGATCTTGTTCGCCAGCAGGGTCAGCGGAAAGTTCCACGGGATGATGGCGCCGACGACGCCCAGCGGGCGGCGCACGACGAGTCCGAAGGCGCCCGGAACCGAGAGCTGGACATGCTTGCCGCGGATGGCGCCCGAGGCAGAGAGCGAGGCGTAGAACTCGATGTTCTCGACGAATCGCTCCGCCTCGATCTTCGAGTCGCGCAGCGGCTTTCCCTGTTCGCGCGTCAACAGCGACGCGACCTCATCGAGATGCTGGCGTGCCAGCGCCGCGCCCTTCATCAGGATCTGTGCGCGCTTGGCGGGCAGCATGTCCGCCCACGCGCGGAACGCGGTGTGGGCCGCATCGATCGCCTGCCGGGTTTCGTCGACGCCGGCCTGGGGCACGCTATCGACGAGTTCTCCCGTCGCCGGGTCACGGATTTCCACGGTTTTTCCAGACCGCGCCGTCGCCGGCTTGCCGTCGATCACCATCGTGCTCATTTCGTTGCCATGCCTCCAGCTATGCGAGCGAGCGAACTAGACTTCAGGGTACACAAAGGAGGCATCGATGGAGCAAGCGACCACCTCGACCAGGGTTGTGTCGGTGAGCAGGGAACACGGCGGCGTCGCTCTCATTCATCTGAATCGCCCGCCCGCGAATTCCTACGATCGCGGATTCATCGATGATCTCAACGCCGCCATCGACGAGGTCCGCTTCGACGAGACGATCGGTGCCGCGGTCCTGACCTCGGACCTTCCCAGGTTCTTCAGCGCGGGCGCGGACATCGGCATGTTCCGCACCGTTACCGGCAAGGCGCGGGCGATGACCATCCTGCACATGCACGAAGTCCTGCTCAAGATGGAGCACACGCCCAAGCTCTTCATCGCCGCCATCGGCGGCCACTGCCTGGGAGGCGGCCTGGAGATCGCGCTCGCCACCGACTTCCGGTTCGC
>VBEW01000201.1 GCA_005889225.1 Chloroflexota bacterium
AGGTTTCTGGGCAGAGGCTTCTAATCGGCGGGGGAAGTCAGGTCTATCTTCTTAGAGTTAATCCGTCATGGGAGGTAAAGTAAGCTGGCTTGCACCTGGGAACCCATTGACAGTTTCGACTCGCTGGCCGAGTATCGAAGGTTCCAGCGTTGGATGGACGATCAAATTGCGACGGGAGTCGCAGCGTCGGTCCCCGTAGGCAAGCCTTACAGCGGGAGCGAGCTATGGGATGAGCACTGGTACGAATGCCTCGACGATCATAGAGTCTGGCGGCTGGTCGGGCCCGACCCCCCGTTTCGTGGAATATTCAAGTTGGTCGGTTGAGACGCCAAGCTGATCGTGCCCGATTGGGCAAGTGCGGCTGCCCCGAGACCTGCGCAGACGAACGTTGACCCCGGGTGCTGATTGGAGTGTGATCACCCAGAAGGACCTTCCGCGCCCTTCCGCAGCATCGTGAGCTCGTGGCGGACGGAGGTATGAGTATGCAATCGCACGACACCGACTTCCTGTTGAATCCCGAAAGTCACCAGGCACCAGCTCACCGAAAGGACGAAGGCGAGGCAGCCGGTCCCGAGGCGCTGATGAACGGCCGCACCGACGCGTTGACTCCAGCCGCGGTGATGCATCTCCAGAAGACGGCGGGCAATGCCTCGGTCAGCGCCGCGCTCGAAGAACAGGAGCAGCCGTCGCTGGTCAAGGACGTTGTTGGTTCCGGCGGTGGGAGTCCACTCGATCGCGACACCCGCGGCTTTATGGAGTCTCGCCTGGGCGCCGATTTCAGCGACGTGCGGGTACACACCGATGCTAAGGCCAGCGAGTCAGCGCGTTCGGTACAGGCGCACGCCTACACTGTTGGCACCGACGTAGTGTTTCAATCCGGTCAGTACACCCCGGAAAGCGACTCCGGCAAGAAGATGCTCGCTCACGAGTTGACGCACGTCGTGCAGCAGCGGTCCGGCCCCGTCGCCGGCACGCCCGCGCCAGGCGGCATCAAGATCAGCCATCCATCCGACACCTTTGAACAAGCCGCCGAGAGCTCGGCGGATCGCGCCATGTCCTCCCAGGGCCCGGCCACACAGTCACCTGCGACACCGGCCCCAGCCTCGGTCCAGCGGGAAGGCGAGGAGGAGGAAGAATTGCAGGGCGCGTTCGTGCAGCGCGAAGCCGACGAGGAAGAGGAACTCCAGGGAACCTTCGTGCAGCGAGAAGGCGACGAGGAGGAAGAGCTTCAGGGCCACTTCGTCCAGCGGCAGCTTGACGACGAAGAGGCTGAGGAGGCGTAGCCGCTCGCCCGGATCCTGTCAGGCTGACCGAGCGTGCGCCGCCACCGGCCGGATGAGGATCCATCGACCGTCGGCCGCAGGCCGCAGCTGAAAGCCCCCTTCGTGCACCATCCGGTGATGAGGTCGGCATAGCAGTACCAGGTTTGGCAGCGCCGTCGGACCGCCGTTGGTCCAGAACTGCCGGTGATGACCGTCGCACCAGGACGGCTGGCGGTCACAACTCTGAGCGACGCAGTGATGATCGCGCGCGGCGAGCGCCCGGCGGGTGGCCGGCGGGATAGAGCGGCTGGCGCGCGTAATTTCAAAATCCAGCTCACCCTTCGCGATGATGCGGCTTATTGCGGAGTCGCAGGCCAAACGCTGCACGGTCTCCGCCGGAACAGTCGATCCGCCCTCGAGCTCACCTGCCGGCGCGCCCGGAATGCCAGCCAGCGTCTCGACGGTTGCCCTGATGATCAGCTGCGGCCGTGGCCCGGCGCCGTCGCCGTTCTTGCTGGCAGGTCTCTGCTTGCAAAGCTCGAGCAGGGCATCGGCCAGCCGCTGTCCCGCCGTACGGTCGTCGGCCTTTCCGGGTTTCATAAAGGGGTTGAGCGCAGTCCGCACCGTGGCACCACCCTCGGCATCAAGCAGACCGTCGAGCCGAACCAGCCCGTCGACGGGGTCACCAATGTGGAGATAGCGCCGCTCGTAGGCGCGATTGGTCTCGGCCAGTGCACCAGCGGCATCTACCCGGTGTTCGAAATTCTTGGCCACCCCGACGAACTGGCCGGGGTCCATCGTTTCAGCAGCCTTGAGCAAGGAGGCTTCGGCCTTCCGCACCGCCGCTGCCCCGACATGCTCAGCCGTTCGAGCCATGACCGCGACATGTTGGTAGCTGAGCTCGCCCCGAGCAAAGGCCTCTTCGGTCTTCGGCAGGTGGTCCAACTGACGGGCTATGCCGACTCGCTCGGCCGCCGCACCAGCGGAGAGCCTGCACTTCCAGCGCAGCCAGGGAACGATGCCAATCGCTCCATCGGCAGCGTACTCACCGGACGTGTCGAAGCGGCGGAGCCCGCCGGCGAATAAGGACTCGGTACGGTCGACGACCTCACGAACCTGAATCAGCGCCTCCCCAAGGGTGGCGCCTTCCAGGCCATCCAGCCAGGCCGGGACAGCACCGAGCTCAACAAGAATCCGTGCGAGTGGATTGCCCGGTCGACTGCCTGCCGCGACCATGATTCCATCGTGCGGCATGGTTGCGACAGCTGTATGTCGTAATCCGAAAAGTCCTTTAAAAAGTCCCTTTCGGCACGGCGGAAACTGGGTCAGCCCGCGTCGGCCAGTAAGGGGTAGTAGGGGCCAAACTCCGATTCGACGCACAGCCGGCCCATCTTCAAATATTCGCGCTGGGTCGCCCGGATCAGGTCGGCCATGGACAGCGGACGGCCCCGTTCCGCCGCCGCATAGGCCGCCGCCACGACGATGTTCCGAATGCCGCCACCCGCCAGCTTGAAGGACTGGGCCAGGAAGGCCAGATCGAGGTCGTCCGCGCGCGGCATCGTCGTCCCCAGACTGCGGTCCCAAAGCTGCCGCCGGTACTCTTCTTCGGGCTCGGGAAAGTCGACCAGCGAATCGAGGCGGCGGGTGAAAGCCTCATCCAGGTTGGCCCGCAGATTCGTGGCGAGGATCGCGATTCCCTCGAAGAGCTCCATTCGCTGGAGAAGGTAAGCGACCTCGACATTGGCATAGCGGTCGTGGGCATCGCTTACCTCGGAGCGCTTGCCAAACAGTGCGTCGGCTTCATCAAAGAGGATTACGCCGTTGATTCGCTCGGCCTCCGCGAAGATCCGATCCAGGTTCTTCTCGGTCTCGCCAACATACTTGTCGACCACCGTGGCCAGGTCGACGGTGTACAGGTCGAGTCCGAGCTCGCCGGCAAGCACCTCGGCGGCCATCGTCTTTCCGGTCCCCGACGGGCCGGCGAACAACGCGGTCAGCCCGCGGCGCCGCGCCGACGGCCCACCCATCTTCCAGACATCCAGCACCTGCTCGCGATAGCGCGCCCGCGTCAACAACTCTCTGAGCTGTGCCATGGCGTCGGGTGGCAGCACCAGATCGGCAAATCCCACGGCGGGCTCGATCCGGCGCGCCAGCCGTTCCAGCCCGGCCGCATTCTGCGCCCGGGCGCCGGACTTCAGCGTCTCTTCGTCGAGCCGCGCGTCCCGGGCATGCGCCTCCATCCGCGCGGCAAGCGCCGCCCGATGGACTTGCTCGGCGGTCAACCGGAACTGTCCCATTGTGCCGGCCAGGTCGAGGCCAGCCGGAGTGTCGCCATCGAGATTCCGTCGCCACAGATCCGCGCGCTGGGCGGCGTCCGGGATGGGCGCGTCGCAGACGAACGGGACATCGCGTGCCCAGGCCGGGTCCCAGCTGCGAGCGCCGACCAGCACCACCATCGCCGGCATTTCGGAAAAGGCTCGCACCGCCGGCAGTCCTCTGGCGATCAGGACCTCCACCGGCCCAGCCACCACCGCGCCTCCGGTCAGACCGACCTCGCGGGCGGTCAGCGCCGCCACCATCGACAGGTCGTCCTCGGTCCGCAGCCGCTCGAGGTCCAGCGCAAGCGTCCGTCGTCCAACCTGGTGGAAGGCGCCCGCGGCCAGGCCCGCGCCCGACGCCCCGGGTCGCTCCCGGATGTAGGCGAGGCGGGCGGGAGACTCGGCGCTCCGCATCCAGCGGACCAGTGGTGCGGTTTGCCCGGTTATCGCCTCTTCGCAGACGTACGAGAGAGCGGAGGCGACGGGATCCGGTGCATCGCTTCCCAGCAGGTGGGCCGTAACCCGATCCGGCACGCGCAGGGAGCGGGTCAGCAAAGGCCGCTCGGGTTCTTCGATCAAGATCAGGTACTCATCGACCAGCGGCGCACCCGGCGCCAGCCGGCTTCGCACATAGGCACTACTCGAGGGAACGCCGCACAATTCGATCCCAAGGCCGATGCTGGCGCGACGGCGCGACACGTCATCCTGCAAGAAGCCGTACAGCCGCTCGAAACGCGCGTCGACATCCGGGGCCATGGCGATCAACAGCAACTCGATGTCGATTTCCTCGAGCCGGAAGCTGCGGCCGAGGCGACGCAGGCGGAGATCGGCGCCCTCCTGCTCCGCCGCATCCGCCGCCGACTCGATGTCGTCGCGCGCCCTGGCTGCTCCCGCATCGGGCGCCGCCGGCACCGCCCTCGGTGCCAGCAGGCGATCCACATGCGCTTGCGAAATGTAGAGACCACGAAAACGATCGTCGGTTTCCGGATCGGTGGTGCGCCGCCGCGCCACGGCGGCGCGCACGCGGGCCTCGATCAGCTCGAGACGGCGAAGCACATGGATCAGCGACGGATCGG
>VBEW01000202.1 GCA_005889225.1 Chloroflexota bacterium
CGGCGTGGAAGGCCGGGCCCAGGTGGTGGATCGGCACACCGGCCGCGGCGGCCCGCTCCGCAAGGGTGGCCGCCGGCTGCATCGTCTCCGGTTCAAGCTCCTGCAGGAGTTCCACGCGCGTCCCCAGGCCGTAGAGCGCCCAGGTCAGGGTGTTGAAGGCCCGGTCATAGCCCGGCAGGGCCATCGTGTAACCCACAAGGCCGTGCTCGCCGGGCGGCAGGCCGGTCGCCAAGGAACTGAGGCTGGCGGCGGTCGTCGCGGGAAAGCCCGCGGTGAGCGGCTCGCCGGCAATCGAGTTCAAAAAGGGGGCGGCTGGCCGGTTTGCCTGTAACAGTTCCCAGCCGAGCCCATCCACGAGCAGCAGGCAAACCCGAGCGGCCGGCTCGAGCGCCAGCGGGCTGGCAAAGCCCGCCAGGCCCAGCGAACTCAGGAGCGACGGCACCAATTCCGCCAGCGAGCGGCTGCCGTAACGAGGTACAAGTGGCGGCGCGGAGCCGGGCATTGCGCGTCAGATTAGCGGCCCGGGGTGACTGATAAGCTAGTTCGATCCTCACCAGCCGGGGTGACATGAATCGTTTGACTTTGACTCGGCGATTTTGTATACAGGTAAGCAGTGCCCAAGCGTAGTCAGCAACGGCGCCCGCCACTCAAGATCGTCGGGCACCGGGCCCCGGCGCTGGGCACGGACGATGCCAACGGGTCCAAAGCCAGGGGCCCCGATGGGCGCCTCGCCCAGGGCATCTCGAGCGCCGACGCCGAGCTGATCCTGACGGTTCTGCGCGAGGTTCGCAAGGGCAACGTCTCGGTCCGAATGCCGGTGACGTCAACGGGCGTCATGGCCCGCATTGCCGCCGAGATGAACGGCATCATCGAGCTCAACGAGCGCAACGCGAAAAATCTCTCCGGTATCGCCCGCGTCATCTCCGCGGTCGCCGACGGTGACCTCTTTCAGACCATGGATCTCGAGCCGGACGGCCGGCCGCTGGAGGGCCAGTTCTTGCGGACGGCCCGGACGGTCAACGCGATGGTGCAGCAGCTCCGCTCCTTCACCCTCGAAGTCACGCGCGTCGCCGAAGAAGTCGGCACCGAGGGGAAGCTTGGCGGCCAGGCCCACGTCAAGGGGGCGGCCGGTGTCTGGAAGGATCTCACCGACAACGTCAACCTGATGGCCGCCAACCTGACGGCCCAGGTCCGCAGCATCGCCGACGTCACGACCGCGGTCGCCAGGGGTGATCTGTCGAAGAAGATCACGGTCGATGTTCGCGGCGAGATCCTCGAGCTCAAGGACACGATCAACACTATGGTCGATCAGCTCAACCGGTTCGCCTCCGAAGTCACCCGCGTCGCCCGCGAGGTTGGCACCGAGGGCAAACTGGGAGGCCAGGCGCAGGTGCGCGGCATCGGCGGCGTCTGGAAGGACCTCACCGACAGCGTGAACTTCATGGCGAGCAACCTGACGGCGCAGGTGCGCAACATTGTCGACGTCACGACCGCGGTGCAGAAAGGCGACCTCTCCAAAAAGATCACCGTCGAGGTGCAGGGCGAAATCCTCGAGCTGAAGAACACCATCAACGTCATGGTGGATCAGCTGAACGCGTTCGCTCGGGAGGTGACCCGGGTGGCACGCGAGGTTGGTACGGAAGGCAAGCTCGGCGGGCAAGCCCGGGTCGCCGGCGTCGCCGGCGTTTGGAAGGACCTTACCGACAACGTCAATTACATGGCTGGCAACCTGACGGCCCAGGTGCGCAATATCGCCGAGGTCACGACCGCGGTGGCCCGAGGAGACCTGTCGAAAAAGATCACCGTCGACGTTCGCGGCGAGCTCCTTCAACTCAAAAACACCATCAACTCGATGGTCGATCAGCTGAACGACTTCGCCGGCGAGGTTACCCGGGTGGCGCGCGAAGTCGGTACCGAGGGCCGGCTGGGCGGCCAGGCCAGTGTGCCGGGTGCGTCCGGGACCTGGAAAGACCTGACGCTGCAGGTGAATCAGCTGGCGGCCAACCTCACCACCCAGGTGCGCAACATCGCCGAGGTCACGACTGCGGTGCAGAAGGGCGACCTCTCCAAGAAGATCACGGTCGAGGTGCAGGGCGAGATCCTCGAGCTGAAGAACACGATCAATGTCATGGTGGATCAGCTGAACGCCTTCACCTCGGAAGTCACGCGCGTAGCGCGCGAGGTGGGTACCGAGGGCCGGCTGGGCGGCCAGGCCCACGTGCAAGGGGCGTCCGGGACCTGGAAAGACCTCACCGACAATGTCAACTCGATGGCCGGCAACCTCACGGGTCAGGTACGCAATATCGCTGAGGTCACCACGGCCGTCGCCCGTGGCGATCTGTCCAAGAAGATCACGGTTGATGTTCACGGTGAGATCGCTGAGCTGAAGAACACGATCAACGTCATGGTTGATCAGCTCAACGCGTTTGCCTCAGAAGTCACGCGCGTCGCCCGCGAAGTCGGTACCGAAGGCAAGCTGGGTGGCCAGGCCCAGGTCAAGGGCGTGGTCGGAATCTGGAAAGACCTTACCGACAACGTCAATTTCATGGCCGGCAATCTCACGGCGCACGTGCGCAACATCGCCGAGGTGACGACCGCGGTCGCCAAGGGCGACCTCTCTAAGAAGATCACCGTCGACGTTCGCGGCGAGATCCTCGACCTGAAGAACACAATCAACGGCATGGTCGACCAGCTGAACGCCTTTGCCGGCGAGGTCACCCGCGTGGCACGCGAGGTCGGCACCGAGGGCCGCCTCGGCGGCCAGGCGTATGTGCTGGGTGCGTCGGGCACCTGGAAGGACCTCACCGACAACGTCAACCAGCTGGCCGCCAATCTCACCACCCAGGTGCGCAACATTGCGGAAGTCACGACGGCCGTTCAGAAGGGCGACCTCTCCAAGAAGATCACCGTCGAGGTCAAAGGCGAAATCCTCGAACTGAAGAACACGATCAACGTCATGGTCGACCAGCTGAACGCCTTCGCCTCGGAAGTCACCCGGGTGGCTCGCGAGGTCGGTACGGAGGGAAACCTGGGTGGCCAGGCTCAGGTGCAGGGTGTGGCCGGAACCTGGGAAGACCTCACGGAGAGCGTGAACCTGATGGCGGGCAACCTGACCGACCAGGTCCGCGGTATCGCCCGGGTCGTAACCGCGGTTGCGAACGGCGACCTTCGCCGCAAGGTTGTCTTCGAGGCCAAGGGCGAGATCGCGGCGCTGGCGGACACCATCAACGAGATGACCGACACGCTGGCAACCTTCGCGGCGCAGGTCACCACGGTGGCCCGAAAAGTCGGCGTCGAGGGCGAGCTGGGTGGTCAGGCTTCGGTCCCCGGCGCCGCCGGGACCTGGAAAGACCTCACCGACAACGTCAACCAGCTGGCCGCGAACCTCACCAACCAGGTGCGGGCCATCGCGGAAGTGGCGACGGCGGTGACGGAAGGCGACCTCACCCGATCGATCGGCGTGGAAGCGAAGGGCGAGGTGGCTCTCCTTAAGGACAAGATCAACGAGATGATCCGGAACCTGCAAGAGACGACCAAGAAGAATATGGAGGAGGACTGGCTCAAGACCAACATTGCCAAGCACACCCGCATGCTGCAGGGCCAGCGCGACCTGCGCACGGTCGCCGACCTGATTCTGACCGAGGTCGCGCCGCTCGTCCTGGCACACTACGGCGCCTTCTATATCGTCGAGACCCGTGACGGCGAGGAGCCGGTGCTGCGCCTGGCCGCGGGCTACGCGCTGGCGGCGGACGATACCCCGAACAAGGCCTTCCGCTGGGGCGAAGGCCTGATTGGGCAGTGTGCTCGGGATGGACGGCGAATCCAGCTCGATACGGTGCCCTCCGGCTATCTGGCGGTGAAGTCCGGCCTCGGCGAAGCTCCGCCGGCCAGTATCGTCGTCTTGCCGGTGATTTTTGAGGGCCGGGTCAAGGCGGTGGTCGAACTGGCATCGGTGCAGGCATTCGGCCCGACCCACCTCGATTTCCTGGACCAGCTGACCGCGGGCATCGGCGTCGTGCTCAACACGATCGAAGCGAACATGCGCACCGAGGAGCTCCTCAAGCAGTCGCAGATCCTGTTCGCGGAGGCACAGGAGGCCAGCAAGAGCAAGAGCGCCTTTTTGAGCATGGCGGCGCACGAACTTCGCACTCCGCTGTCCGTAATCACCGGTTATCTCTCGATGCTGCAGGATGGCAGCCTCACGCCCGATAAGTGGGAGCGCCCCTTGCGGGTTTTGATGGGGAAGGCCACCGAGCTCAACAGCATCGTCGATGATCTGCTGACGGCGGCTCGGATCGAAGGCGGCACGGTGCCGACGGACACCAAGACGCTCGATCTCCGCGAGATGGCCCGGCAGGCGATCGGCCGCGCTGAAGCCCGAGCCGGACTACTGAAGGCGGAGGTGTTGTACGAGGAGCCGGATGAGCCGGTGGCGATCAACGCCGACCGCGAGCAGCTCGCGCGCATCATTGACAACCTGGTCAATAACGCACTGACCTACACCGCCGGCCCCCCATGGGTCAACCTGACGGTGACGACCGAGGGCGGTCCCGCGCTGATTATCGAAGACCATGGGGTCGGAGTCCCGCGGGACAAGCACGAGAAGATCTTTGAGCGCTTTTTCAGGATCGATGACCCTGGACTTGGTCCGCAGCCTGGCACCGGTCTGGGCCTGTTCATCAGCCGAGAGTTGGCGGAGCGGCACGGCGGCTCGCTAACCCTGGAACACAGCGAGGTCGGCAAGGGCAGCACCTTCGTGCTGCGCTTGCCCGCGGCGACCGGCGTGCATGCCGTCAATCTCGTGTCCGCTGCCCCGGCCCTAGAGGGCATCCCCGCCTCCTAGACCGCGCGGCGGTGGAACCTCGCGGCGCCCGCGGATGTAATCGTTACCGAACGCGCTGTGACCATCGCTTGCCCTTGCTTGGCGATGCGGCCGTGTCGATCCCTCTCTCCGCTGCGCGTCAGTACGATCGAGGCGGCGCCGCGGAGAAGAGGGAGATCGCCTGTTTGACCTCCGCGCTGCCGCACTGTGGGCAGGCGTGCTCTTTTTCACGCTCCGCGTAACTGCCCATCACCTCGAAGAGCTCGCCGCATTTCGTGCACTTGAATTCATAAACTGGCATGGCGCTCGACCTCCGGAACTATCGACCCGTCGCCTGGTCCCGGATCTGAGGTTAGACCGCGAGACCGACAGCGTCAACCCACTTCGGCCGGTTGGGTCCGGCATGATTGTGTGATGGGCCTCATCCCCGAGCACGTTCGCGCGCAGCTCAAGGCGCGATTCGACCTCCGCCTGAGCGGCCCTGTGCATCTCACCCTCTACACGCGCCCGGGTTCGTCCCGCCTGATCCTGCCGGCCGGGGTTGGCTGCGCGACGTGCGAGGACGCCCGCCAGATGGCGGAGCTGCTTAGAGACGCGGCGCCTGAGAAGGTGACGCTTGACGTGGTCGACACCAGCCGCGACCCCGACCGCGCTCGTGCCGATCGGGTCGACGACGTCCCCACTATCGCGGTCGGCGCGAATACCGAAGCCGGGCGAATCCGCTTCCAGGGCCTCCCCACCGGTACCGAGTTCCCGGCCTTGATCGACGCGGTCGAGCGCGTTTCCCGGACGGAGCACGATCTCAGCGCGGCGAGCCTGGTAGAGCTGGGGAAGCTGACTGAGCCGGCCGAGGTTATGGTCTTTGCCACCCCGACCTGACCGTATTGCCCCCAGGCCGTGAGCCTGGCCAACCGAATGGCGCTGGCATCACCGCAGATCCGGGCGGTCTGCGTCGAGGCGAACGAGTTTCCGAGGCTTTCGGCGGAGTTCCGAGTCCGGGGCGTCCCGCACACCGTGGTCAACCGTATGGCTGCATTCGTGGGCGCGCTTCCCGAGCGCGATTTCGTCGCGGCGGTGCTCGAGGGCGCCGGCATCCCCGTGGCGGATTCTCCGACCCCAGACGGTCCCACGACCGAGCTCAGCGTTTGAAGTCCGAGAAGCATGCCAATCATTGACGGGCACCAGATCACCATCTCCAATCCGGACAAGGTCATGTTCCCAGCCGACGGGATCACGAAGGGCGACCTCGTCGAGTACTACCAGCGCATCGCAGAGCGCATGCTCCCGCATGTCCGGGGCCGCCCACTGCATATGAACAGGTACCCGTCCGGCATCGGCCACATCGCCATCCAGCAAAAGCGAATACCCGATTCCTTCCCCACCTGGATCAAGCGAGCGACCGTCGACCTCCACCGAGGGGGCACCATCACCCACGCCGTGATTGACAACGCGGCGACCCTCGTCTACCTCGCGAACTACAACATGATCACCGCCCACGTCTGGCTCTCGCGCATCGTGGCACCTGAGCAACCCGACCTGCTGATCTTCGACCTCGATCCGTCAGATGACGACTTTCGCCTCGTCCGCAAAACGGCGCTCAGCCTCAAGACGCTGCTCGAAGAGCTGAGACTCGTCGCCTTCGTCAAGACGACCGGCTCGCGGGGGCTGCACGTCGTCGTGCCGATCAGCGTCGCCCCCAACTTCGAGGACGTCCACGTCTTCGCTGATTTCGTCGCACAGAGGCTGACCGCAAGCGACCCCGACCACCTGACCACCGAGTTCATCAAGCAGAAGCGCGAAGGCCGGCTGTTCATCGACGTCAACCGGAATGCGTACGGCCAGACGGTGGTTGCGCCCTACTCCGTCAGGGCCAGGCCGGCAGCCCCGATTGCGGTGCCCATTGCGTGGGCGGATGTCGAGAAAGACTCGCTCCGGCCCGATGGCGTGACCATGCGCAACGTCTGGGACTGGCTGCAAGGCCGGAACGATCCCTGGGAACAGATGGAACGGATGCGCATTCCGTTACCGCGCCTTACGGAATCGGACAAGCCAAACAGGTCAGGCCGCCGCCGAGGCGTAAGTCGCCCGGAGCGCTCCGGCCGCTAAAGGGGTTGCAACCCCGCGCGACGTTATGTCCGTATGCGCCCGACTCCGCACCGGCGACCGGCGACCGCAACCGTGTTGCTCTGGCTCTGGACGACGCTCCTCCTTCTGGTGACTGCGGGCGCCTGCCTGATTCCGGTAGCCATCGTGCGCACCGCCCAACACGACACCACCCCAGAGGCCGGCGTCGGATATCTCTTCTTACTCATCTTCTTCGTCACCCTTGTTGCACCTGTCCCACTGCTGGCCGGCGGTTTGTGGCTGGCTGGCTACGCATTCTGGCGAAGTCACATGACCGCGGCGGGCAGACCGGTCGGCTGGCGGAGGTCAAAGGTGATTACGTACGTGTTGCTAGCGGTGCTCAGTGTCTATGTCTTGAGTATCACCGCCTGCAATGCCTGGCTAAATTCCTGACCGCGCGAGGCTACTCGGCGGGACGTGGAAGTTACGTCGACGGGCGTAGTTACGCTCCTATGGCCCGTCGTACCAACACGGCTGGCAGCTGGCGTCCCAGTTCAGCCCAATTGGGCTGGATCATCGAAAACCGGCTCGACGAGGCGTACGTCTTGTCCTGGCCGGGGCAACTCGAAACCTACGTGCCGCTTCACGATACGGGAGGCTACGACCGCGCCCGTGCACCGCTGGGCTCCTACGACTACCGGCTCGATCAAGTCAAAGGCACGGCGAGTCTTCACCCTGGAAATCTGGTCGAGATGTCGTTCACTGCGCCGGCCCTGCATCCCCGCCGGCACCTCGATTTCACCTTCCTTGATTTCGACTTGCAAACCCGCGACCTGACCGATCCTGCCTGGCTCGTCCCGAGCACCAAACTCGGCGAAGTCTGCATCCGTGACCGTGCGCGCGGACGGGATGATCGCTGGGTGTTTTCCGCCAGTCGATCCGGTCTTGCGCGCGATCGTTCGGCCCGGTATCAGGTCGCGGTGCGCGAGCTGGCTGCGGCTCGAGGTTGGTCGATCCTGCCGCCGGCTGCGCCGGTTGTCGGCATCTCCACCCATCCTGTGGAGACCGGTGCGTTCTTCGAACGCCATTTCGATGCGGCGTTTCTCGAGGTGGCATCCGGCGATGAAGTCTTGATGTCCGCCGTCCCGGACAATTTCGGCCGCCACCGGCTCGCCATTTCGAAGCAGACCGGACGCTGGGCCTCGGTCGCGATCCATGGGTCGACCGTTTCGAATTCGACCCACCTGATCCAGGCGAACATCCATGCCTCCACATTCTTTCCGCATCCGTGCCATTACATCCTGATCCAGCATTACGATCGCAAGCGCGCCGATTGGCACCCATGGAGCTGGTTTATGCCCTCGACCGCATTCGCAAAATTGGCGAGCGGTAAGGGCGCCTATCTTCTATTCACCACCACCCTGAATCCGGCGCACTCGAATCGCTGGACGCCTTATCGGATTCCGACGTCCGAGGCAGCGACCGTCTTCAAGGCCACGCTCCGCGTCTCGTCGTCACGGCGAGCCGCCTAACAGCTTCCGGCCTGCGTCAGTCCGGGCGGCAGGTCATACTGATTCAGTCGCTGGAACTGCTGCGAAACCCGTTGTTAGAAGAGGAGGATGAGATGGCTACACGTGATCCGGCTGCCCCGGACACCATCGTCTTGATCCACGGCCTGTGGCTAACCCCGCTCAGCTGGGAGCACTGGGTCGATC
>VBEW01000203.1 GCA_005889225.1 Chloroflexota bacterium
AGGCCCGGCTCCGGCTCTTCGATCATTTCGGAAACTACAGGCGGCATGTCGAGGATAGTAGGAATCAGGTAATCGGTGAAGGAGGCGTTCTTCACCTGGCCGTCGATCAGGGCCACCTCCTCCATCAGCGCCAGGCCAAGGCCCTGGGCGCTGCCACCCTCGATCTGGCCGAGGACGCTTTGGGGATTGAGCGCGCGTCCGACGTCCTGGGCAACGGCAAGCTGGACCACGCGGACCAGCCCGAGATCGGTGTCGACCTCGACGACGGCGCGGGCGGCGCCAAACGCGAAGCTGACGTGCGGATCGCCCTGGCCGTCGGCGTCGAGCTTGCGGGTGGGACGGTGGTGGAAGACGCGGCTGGCTTCGACCGGGCGGCGGAGGTCCTGGAGTCCGCCCTGCCGTTCGATTTCAGCGCGCACCGCCTGGCAGGCGAGTTGCACGGCTCCGCCGGTCATCATCGTCTGCCGCGAGGCAGAGCTGGACCCCGCCGATCCGATCGTGGTGTCGGGTTGCTGGACAACGACCCGATCGACGCCGAGCTCGGTGCGAACGATCTGGGTCACGATGGTGTCGATGCCCTGGCCCACCTCGACGGCGGCGGTCTTGACTTCGGCGATCGGGCCCTCACGGTCAATCGAGACCCGTACCCAGGCTTCCGACGAATCGTCGAAACCTTCGCTGTACGCCAGGTTCTTGTAACCGACCGCCACGCCGATGCCGCGTTTGATCGCTTCACCGTGACCCACGTTACCGGTGCCACCCGGAAGCAACATCGGATCGCGGTCGAGCGGCGACTCCTCCGCCGGCAGAGGCAGATCCTGGAGCCGCTGCAGACATTCGCGCACCGGCGCCGCGCCGGCGATGGGCTGACCAGTCGGCAGCACCGATCCGGAGCGCAACGCGTTCTTCAGCCGGAGCTGGACCGGGTCAAGGCTCAGCGCCGCGGCCAGCCGGTCCATCTGCGCCTCATACGCGAAGCAGGCCTGCACCGCGCCGAACCCGCGCATCGCGCCGCAGGGCGGGTTGTTGGTGAAGACCGCCGTGCCGACCAGCCGGGCATTGGGGACCTCATACGGGCCGGCAGCGAAGGTGGTGGCGTTGCCGATCACCGCCGGCGAGGTCGAGGTATAGGCGCCTCCGTCGACCAGGAGCCGGGCCTGGACGTTGACCAGCGTGCCATCGCGCAGGGCTCCGTGTCGCATCCAGATCCGCGACGGATGCCGGTGCACGTGGCCGTAAAACGATTCCTGGCGGCCGTAGCTCATCTTCACCGGGCGTTTGGTGCGCAGCGCCAGCATGCACGCATGGATCTGCATGCTGAGATCCTCGCGCGCGCCGAAGGCGCCGCCAACCCCCGATAGATGAAGCCTGACTTTTTCCGCAGCCAGGTCGAGGCAGGGGGCAAGCTGCTCGAGGTCTGCGTGCAGCCACTGGGTCGCGATGAACAGGTCGACCCCGCCGTCCGCGGCCGGCGCGGCGAGCCCGGATTCGGGGCCGAGCGGCGCCTGGTCCTGCATGCCGGTCTCATACACGCCCTCCACCCAGACGTCGGCGCGGGCATTTGGGTCACCATGGACGATCTGGAGTGTGCGGACGACATTCCCCTGCGGGTGGACGGGCGTTGCCGTGGGCTCGAGCGCCTCCTCCATGTCGGTGACCGGGGTCAGCACCGCATAGTTGACCGCGATCTTTTTCAGGGCCGATCGGGCCAACTCCGGATCCTCGGCGGCAACGATGGCCACGGCCTCACCGGCGTAGCGCACGACGTCACCCGCCAGGACGGGCTGGTCCTGGACATCGAGGCCGAACGTTTTCTTGCCGGGCACATCGGCTGCGGTGAGAACGGCGCACACTCCGGGTTCGGCGGCGGCGGCCGAGACGTCGACGCTCACGATCCGGGCATGTGGATGCGGGCTGCGGAGGGTCGCTCCCCAAAGCATGCCGTCGCGGCGCAAGTCGCTGGCGTACTCGAACTCCCCTTTCACCTTGGGGATGCCGTCAACTCGGCGGACCGACTCGCCGATCCCGCCCTTGCGCCGGATTTCGACACTCATGCCCAGATCATGGACGCTTCGCTCAGGTTCACCAGGTGGCCGTCGTGGACCACCGGCCGGCCTTCAACGAAAAGGTGCTGCACCGGTCGGGTGTTGCAGAACAGGAGGGCCGCCACCGGATCCGTTTCGGCGCCGCGAAAGGCAAGACCGTCGACAGCGAACAGCGCCACGTCGGCACGCTTCCCGACCTCGATCGAGCCGATGTCGTCACGTCCGAGGCAGGCCGCGCCACCCCGGGTCGCAACGTGCAGGGCCTCCCGCGCCGTCATTGCGGACGCGCCCTTGCGCGCCCGGGTCGTGAGCAGCGCCTGACGGGCCTCAGCAAGCAGGTTGCCCGAATCATTCGAGGCCGAGCCATCAACCGCCAGGCCAACGTCGACGCCGGCGTCGAGCATTTCGCGTCCGGGCGCAAAGCCGGATCCCAGTCGCATGTTGGAGGTCGGACACCACGCCACACCGGTCCGGGTTGCCGCGAGCCGCGCAATATCCGACGTTCCCATGTGCACGCAGTGGGCGAGCCAGACATCCGGACCGAGAAATCCCAGGTCCTCGAGCAGCTCGAGGGGACGGCTGTCGAAGGTCTTGCGGCAGAACACCTCTTCATCGAGCGTTTCGGCAATGTGGGTATGCAGGCGGACGCCTCGGCGGCGGGCGAGCGC
Organism: Chloroflexota bacterium; assembly: GCA_005889225.1. Lineage (GTDB taxonomy): Bacteria > Chloroflexota > Dormibacteria > CF-121 > CF-121 > CF-13. Next base: position 2,714 of record VBEW01000203.1, read on the forward strand.
CGCTGACTCCCGCATCAACTGTGGTGACACGGAGAAGGGCGAGCAGGGACCGACAGCGATCCGGAGCATCGACCCGGGGGCTGGATCGTGGAAGCGCCCGATGGCATCATCAGTCGCCGCCAGGATGGCGTCGACGTCTTCGACCACATTGTCCGGAGGCAGCCCGCCCTTTGACTGGCCCAGGTCCATCGAGCCGCGGCACGGATGGAAGCGCAGGCCGAGCTGGGCGGCCACCTCGATCTCAGCCTCGAGCAACCCGCCGGCGCCGGACGGAAATACATAATGGTGATCGGTGGTGGTGGAGCAGCCACTGAGTGCGAGCTCGGCGAGTCCGACCTCGGCGGCGGTCCGCTCCCAGTCCTCGTCGATGGTGGCCCAGACGGGATAGAGCTCGCGAAGCCAATCGAAGAGCCCTCCCTCTTGAGCCCGCACCCGCGTGAGCGTCTGATACAGGTGATGATGGGTATTGATCAGGCCAGGCAGCGCGACCAACCCTCGTCCGTCGACGACCTCGGGCTGCTCGCGAACCGGCGGTCGTCCGGTCCCAACCCAACTGATGACGCCACCATCGATCAGCAACGAGCCGTTCTCCAGCTCGGTCCCCGCGTCGTCCATGGTGACGACGACGCGGCAGCTGTCCAGCAGGATCATTCCCGGTCTCGCATCCGAGCCGCCGCCAGGTTGACTGCTTCGAGAATCTTCTGGTAACCGGTGCAGCGGCAAATATTGCCGCTCAGCGCCTCGCGCACGGTGGCCGGACTCGGGTCGGGGTCCTTTACGAGTAGATCTGCCACGGCGACCACAAACCCCGGAGTACAGAAGCCACACTGCACCGCCCCTGCCTCGACAAAGGCCTCCTGGACGGGGTGGAGCCGGCCATCCTCGGGCAGGCCCTCCACGGTGCGCACGTTGCGCTCGTGCGCCTGGGCGGCGAGGACCAGACAGCTACAGACCAGCGCGCCATCGAGCCATACCGAACACGATCCGCACTCGCCCTGCTCGCACGCGTTCTTCGAGCCGTAGAGATGCAGAGCATCGCGCAGCAAGCCGAGCAGGCTGGTCCCGGACCAGACATCGGCTTCGCGCCACTCGCCGTTGACCTTTACCCTCACAACCACGACGGCATCCTGCGCTCGCTGAGTGCCCAGGTGATCGCCCGGCGGGCCAGTACCTTGCACCCGTATCGCCGGTAGGCGGCGGTGCCGCGCACGTCGTCGAGCGGGCGGGCGGCGGCCGCGACCAGCTCAGCGAATTCCTCGATCGACTGATCGGCCAGGGGCTTGGCGGGATCGTCCCAGGACCCGGCGGTAGCCAGCGCGGCCGAAACCTTCTCCTCGGCCTCGGTCGCGCGGATAATGACGGGCCCGACCGATCCGAGCGCGACTTTCACGCGCCGCTGATCCTCATCCACGACCAGGCAGAGACCGGCGACGGCGATCACCATGGCGTTGCGGGTGCCGATCTTGGAGAAGCTGCCGGGGCCGCGCACGCGACGCCAGCTGGCGCCCACGATCAGCTCGTCGGGGGCGATGGCCGTCTTCTTCGGTCCGACGAGAAACGTCTGCCACGGCAGCGATCGCTCCCCACGGGCCTCGCTGCGCAGCACGACCTCGGCGTCGTATGCCGCGAGCACCGGCAACGCATCGCCCGCCGGCGACGCCGTACCCAGGTTGCCACCGACCGTTCCACGATTGCGAATCTGTGGCGAGCCAACGGAGCGCGAGGCCTGCACCAGCGGCTTGAAGGTCACCATCTCCCTGACGATGGTGGCGTAGGTCACTCCCGAGCCCAGGAAGACGTTTCCGTTGTCCTGTCTGTGGAGCGCAAGCTCGGCAAGCTGGCTCACATCGATGATCGCGGGCGGCCGCAGCCGGCCGAAATTCACGTCGACCATCAGGTCGGTGCCGCCGGCGAGCGGGATCGCCTCGGGACGCTCGGCCTTCATCCTGAGCGCCTCCTCGAGCGAGCGGGGCAGCAGCACGTCCACGCTGACTGCTACT
>VBEW01000115.1 GCA_005889225.1 Chloroflexota bacterium
CGCCTCGATGATGCGAGCGTTGGCCTGATGGGGGACGATCAACTTGACGTCCTCCAACCGGACGTGCGCTTTCTCCAACGCCTGAAGGGTCGCCTGAGCCAGGATCTCCGTGGCGAAGCGGAACACTTTTCGCCCGTCCATCCGGATCTCCGGGCGGCCCGGGCCCTCGGGGCCATCGGCGCCGGGCGCGACATAGATAAGGTCTCCGCCGGAACCGTCCGATCCGAGCACGCAGGACTTGATGCCGGCGCCGTTGACGCCGGGCCCCAGCACGACGGCTCCTGCCCCGTCGCCGAAGACGACACAGGTGCCGCGGTCTTTGAAGTTGAGGATCTTCGTGAGCGTCTCGCTGCCGATCACGATGGCCTGCTTCGCCTCGCCGCCGCTGACGAAGCGGTCGGCCACACTCATCGCGTAAAGGAAGCCGGTGCAGGCTGCCTGCACGTCGAAGGCCGGGCCATGGGCGCCCAGCCGCTCCTGCACCCGCGACGCCACCGAGGGGAACATGGAGTCGGGGGTGGAGGTGCTGGAAACGATCAGGTCGGTGTCCTGGGGGCGCAGCCCGGCGGCGGCCAGCGCGTCCTTCGCTGCTTCCGCGGCCAGGTCGGTGGCGGTCTCGTTGACAGCGGCGATCCGGCGCTCAACAATGCCGGTGCGCTCGCGGATCCACGTATCGGACGTCTCGACCAGTTTTTCCAGGTCGGCGTTCGTCAGGATGCCGGACGGAACATAGCTGCCGACCGACTTAATGCTGGTAAGCATGCGTCTCCCCGGCTAAAGAATCTGACCAGTATATACCGGCATCGCGCGACTGGTTACGCATTGTCACGGAGCGTCAACAGGCTCGTTTTGAGGCTTCAGGGCGAGCGTTTACGGCTTTCCGTTTTCAGCCCAGAACGGTGACCCGAATGTGCCGCTCACGCGGGCCGTCGAACTCGGCAACGTAAATCCCCTGCCAGCGGCCTAACGCGAGCCGGCCATCACGCACTGGGATGGTCTGGGATGTCCCGATCAGCGTGGCCTTGATGTGCGCGGCAGCGTTACCCTCGGCGTGCCGGTAGTTGTTCTCCCACGGTACGAGCGCGTCCAGCGTGGTAAGGACATCCGTCATGACATCCGCGTCGGCGTTCTCGTTGATGAAGACGCCGGCGGTGGTGTGTGCCACGTAGACATGGCAGAGACCCGCCTGCACGCCGCTCTCGCGGACCACCTGCTGGACGCGGTCCGAGATATCGACCACGTCCGCCTTGTGCCTGGATCGAACGGTCAGTGTGTCGATCGACACCGAGGCGATCGTAACAATCCGTTCACGAGATAACCCAAGCTCGCCACCGCGGCAGATAATGGCCGACGTGTCTCGCGACCTACCAGTCGGCAACGGCGCCTTGTTGATCAACTTCGACCGCAACTACCAGCTGCGCGACATCTATTACCCGCGGGTTGGTCAGGAGAACCACACCAGCGGCGAGCTCAATCGGTTTGGCATCTGGGTGGACGGACGGTTCGCCTGGCTCGACGACCATGGCTGGTCGAGGGACCTCGTGTATCTCCCCGACACGCTGGTGACGAACGTGACCGTCCGGCACCCGGATCTCGCGCTCTCGCTCACCTTCAACGACACCGTCGACCTCGGCCGCGATGTCCTGATCCGGCGGGTTCGGGTCGTCAATGAGGGGCCGGAGCGGGAGATTCGACTGTTTTTTCATTTCGACTGGCACATCTATGGCACCGAGGTTGGCGACACGGTCATGTACTACCCGGCGGTGAAAGGTCTGGTCGCATACAAGGGCCAGCGCTGTTTCGCGGCCTGCGGCCAGGTCGGCGATCGCGTCGGGCTGGACGGCTATGCCTGCGGCAAGAAGGACGTGGGCGGCGCCCAGGGAACCTGGCGTGACGCGGAGGATGGGGAACTCGGCAACAACCCGATCGAGCAGGGTTCGGTGGACATGACGCTGGCTCTCAGCCTGGGCCGGGTCCCGCAGGGGCAGACCGCCACCGCCTACCAGTGGCTGATTGCCGCCCGCAACTTCGCTGAGCTCCAGACCGTCGCCGACGTGATCACCCTGCGCGGGCCGGAAGCCTTCCTGGAGCGGACCCGGTCTTACTGGATCGCGTGGGTGAACAAAGAGAACCGCGAGTTCGCGGATCTCTCGCCCCGGGTGGCCGAGCTGTACCGCCGCTGCCTGCTGGTCGTCCGTACCCAGGTCGACAGCGGGGGCGCGGTGCTTGCGGCGAACGATGCCGACGTCATCAAGTTCGCCCGCGATACCTATAGCTATATGTGGCCGCGGGACGCCGCCCTCGCCATCTATGCGATGGACCAGGCCGGGTACGTCGACCTGCCGCGGCGCTTCTTCGAGCTCTGCGCCCGGATCGTCACGAGGGAGGGATACTTCCGGCACAAATACACGCCTGCCGGCGATCCGGGCAGCAGCTGGCATCCATGGGTGGATCCCAGCGGCAAACCGCAGTATCCGATCCAGGAGGACGAGACGGGGTTGGTTCTCTTCGCGCTGTGGCAGCACTACGACCGCCATCGCGACTTCGAATTCTTCAAGAGCTACTACCGGCCGCTCATCCTGCTGGCGGCCGATTTCCTGGCCAGTTACATCGACCCGCTGACCGGCTTGCCCGAGCCCAGCTACGACCTCTGGGAGGAGCGCCGCGGGGTGATGAGCTTTACGGTGGCGGCCGTCTGGGCCGGCCTGCAGGCCGCGGCGAACTTCGCCCAACTCTACGGGGAGATGAAGCTGGCCGCCCGTTACCGGGAAACCGCCGAGGGGATCAAGCAGGGGACGCGGCGCTATCTGTACGATGCCGAGCTGAACCGGTTCGTCCGCCGCATCTATCGGCGTCCGGATGGCACCACGGCGCGCGATCTCACCATCGATTCGAGCGTCTACGGACTCTGGTACTTCGGGATGCTGCCCGCCGACGACCCGCAGATCGTCAGCACCATGCAGGCGGTCTACGACCGGCTCTGGTGCAAGACCGAGGTCGGCGGCATTGCCCGCTACGAGAACGATTGGTACTACCAGGTCAGCCAGGACGTCGCCAACGTGCCGGGCAACCCCTGGTTCATCTGCACTATGTGGTATGGCCAGTGGCTGGTCAGTCGGGCCGCCTCGGTCGACGACCTGCGTCCGGCACGTGACATCCTGGAATGGGTGGCCGGCGCGGCGCTGCCCAGCGGCGTGCTGGCCGAGCAGCTCGACCCATACACCAGGACGCCGCTGTCCGTATCACCGCTGACCTGGAGCCAGGCCACCCTGGTCTCGCTCGTGCACGAGTATGTGCGCAAGCGGATGGCCCTGGCATCGGCGCCGTCCCCGGCGCCCGCGGCCCGCCTGAGCTGACCTCGGGCGGAGACCCGATGTTTTTAGAAAGGGTGCCTTTGCTATTCTCGACTTCGTGCGCGGCGCGATCGCGGCGATCAAGGCTGACTTCGGCTGTCTGCTTGTCGCCACGCTGTTCATCATCATCATGGCGTCGACGATCGTCTTCGCGACGATCTTTACGCCGCCAGCCCACAACGCCTTCGTGTAATGGCTGCCGACTTCAGACGCCTCGTCGAGGACAGCCGCGTGCTGACGCGTCGCAGCTTCCTGGCGATCGCCGGCTGGGTCGGATTCACGGCGGCCTCCGCGATCGCGCTGTTCCAGAGCGTCAAATTCATCCAGCCGAATGCCACCTACGAGGATCCGCCGGCGTTCAAGCCGCAGGGTGAGCTGGCCTTTCCCACCAATTACGCGGTTGGGTCGACCACGGTCCTGATCGACAAGCGGGTAGTGATCAACCGAGACCAGGACGGCTTCTACGCCATCAGTCTCATCTGCACCCACCTTGGCTGCACGCCACGGTACTTTCCGGATGTCACCAGCGACCTGGTTTTGGCCGGCACCCAGATCTCAAGGGATCCGGATACCGGGCAGCAGGCCACTAAGGCCACTCCGGCGTTGCCGGGCTTCAAGTGCCCGTGCCACGGGAGCCGTTACTTTCGGGACGCCGACAACTTCTTCGGCCCGGCGCCGCGACCGATGGATCGGGTACATATGGAGCTGGCCAAGGACGGCCGTCTCTTCATCGACCGCTCGGTCATCGTCGATCACAAGTTCCGGCTGAAGGTCTAAGCAGGGCCAGGAGGGTTCATGAAGGTCATCCGCGGAGCGGTCGATGAGATGTGGTCGATCATCGGGCAGATGACCTCGTCGGTCTTCCGCCACGGCCTTCCGCTGACCGACAAGATCGCGGCGCGCACGGCGCTGACCAACTTCGTCCTCCATATCCATCCGGTGCGGGTCCGGCGGTCGTGGATCCGCATGTCGTACACCCTCTGCCTTGGCGGTCTCACATTCTTCCTGTTTATTGTCCTGACGGTGACCGGCCTCTACCTGATGTTCTATTACGTCCCGTCGATCAACCATGCCTATCAGGACATGCGTGACCTGCAGTTCGTCGTGACCTTCGGCGGCCTGATCCGCAATATGCACCGCTGGGCGGCGCACGCCATGGTGATCACGGTCTGGTTGCACATGGCGCGCGTCTTCCTGACCGGCGCCTACAAGAAGCCACGCGAGTTCAACTGGGGCATCGGGACCGTGCTGCTGTTGATCACGCTCCTGCTCAGCTTCACCGGCTACCTGCTGCCCTGGGACCAGCTCTCCATCTGGGCGGTGACGGTGGGCACGAACATGGCGAAATACGCCCCGATCGCCGGCCCGTACACTCGTTATCTGATGCTCGGCGGCCACGCCGTTGGTGATGCCACCCTGCTCCGCTTTTATGTGATGCATGTCGTCGGGCTTCCGTTGGTCGGATTCCTGCTCATGGTCGTGCACTTCTGGCGAGTTCGAAAAGATGGTTTCAGCGGGGGACTGTAGCTGAGCATGGCCACCGAGGCAGCGGATCGGATCGCCGCTCGTCAGCGGGTGGAGGCGCGCCGGCGCCAGCTCGAGGCGCCCACTACCGTCCGGGACGACAGCGAGGACGAGATGATCGTCTCCTTCCCCGAATTCATTTTCAAAGAGTTCATCGCCGCGGTGGCGATGACCGTGTTCCTGGTGGTGGTCTCGATCTTCCTGCAGGCGCCGCTGCTCGGGCAGGCCAATCCGGGGGTCACGCCCAACCCGTCGAAGGCGCCCTGGTACTTCCTGGGATTGCAGGAGCTGCTCTCCCGATTCCCGCCACTGATGGCGGGCGTCGCCTTTCCGACCTTCGTCATCGTCCTCATGATCCTGGTGCCCTTCCTGGACCGCAATCCGAGCCGCCGGCCGTCGGAACGGAAGGTCGCCATCATTCTCTTCGCGCTCTACATGGCGATCGTCGTGGCCCTGGTCATCATCGGCACCTTCTTCCGCGGCCATGAGTTCATCTGGGATTGGGGCTGGGTGCTGGGCAACCCGCAAACCTGCGGGGGAAGGGCGTGTTAGGTCGAGCCTTCCTGGTGGTCAGCGTGCTCTTCCTGGCGCTGCTGGCCTTCGCCTTCTACCAGGACCTCAACCGCCCATGGCTTCCGATCCAGCAGAAGTATGCGCAGCAGTATGGGGCGGACTTCCCGATCCAGGTGCAGCAGCTCTTCCCCAGAGTCCAGGTCAACAACCAGTTCGTCGTGGAACGCTGTATTACCTGTCACGTTCCCGATCTGCAAAAGATTGGCCCGCAGGAGGCCGCCGGGCGGCTGGGCCCGAATCATCCGGCGGTCATCAATGACGCCGTCTTTGCCAAGTACGGCCAGGACACGTTGATCTGCCGCCCGGCGGCGGCCACCGCCAGCCCGTCGGCGAGCGCCAGCCCGTCCGCGAGCGCATCGCCGAAGCCGACGGCCAGCGCGACAGCGTCCGCCCCGCCCGCCGCGACCACAGCGACGAGCTGCCTCGACCCCAAGGCGCAACCCTTCTACCTGCTGGACGTGAACGGCAAAGTCGTCAATGACCCCAGCACGAACAAGCCGGTGGTGGCGCAGCTCAACGGCTTCATCCCCAGCCAGTACAAGGGACTCGGGATCGACGAGAGCGGTTGCATCATCTGCCACAACGGCAACCGGCAGGCCACCACCGAAGCGGGCGCTCACCAGGACCTGGTGCCGAACCCATTCGGCGTATACGACAAGGCTCCGCAGGTCTTCGAGAACAACTGCGCCCAGTGCCATGGGGCGCTCGGCGAGGGCGGTAAAGGGCCGCCGTTGAACGACCAGAACCGGCTCGGGTTTTTCAGCGACGACTATTACTATCGCTGCATCTACCTGGGCAACACCGGCGAGGAGCACCTCGACACGATCATGCCGGCCTGGGGCGTCTCCAAGGGCGGCCGTCCCCCCATCCTGAACAACGACACGATCAACCTGCTGGTCCACTGGATCCGGATGTGGCAGCAGTACACGAGCTTGCCATGAATCACCCCGTCGAATCTGCGATTCTCCGGGGACCCCGATGAGACGCCAGCAGCTGAAGAACCTGGTCGGCACGGCGATTGCCTTCGTCCTGCTGATCGGCCTTACCGTACTCGTGATCGTGTCCGAGAACCTGCTGGACGTCACCAAGGCTCACAAGGCAGGCGGTTGATGCATCCCCTGGTTGTCTACCTGCTCAATCTCGGCCGGGACCCAGGCGCCGGTGACTTCTTTTTCGTATTGATCTGGGCAGTCTGCAGCCTGTTGCTGGTGGCCTACTACTGCTACCGGATGTTCCAGCGGTAATCCCCAACCGGCCGTGGTCGAACTGCACCCAACCCCCAGCCTGACGCCACCTCCACCAACTGGTCCCTCGGAGGGGAAAGAGAAATCGCGGGCGCGGCGGGCCAATGTTCGGCTGGCCACCTGGCTGTCCGCGATTCCCGGCCTGGGCCAGCTGTATAACCGTCAGCCAGCAAAGGCCGCCATCTTCTTGCTCGGCGTCGTGAGCCTGTTCGTCATCACGCTAAACATTCCGGGCGCGACCGGGGAGCTGCTGGCGCTCTGGCGCCCGCGGGGTAGCGTCATGGTCGGGCTCTCCCTCTTCGTCCAGATCCTCTCGCTGCTGCTCTTCATGGGCATCTTCTTGCTTGGGCTTACCGCCTGGTACGACGCGATGCACGACGCGCGCCGGACGGCCCAGGAGATCAACGGCGAACGCGCACCCGGAGGTCGATGGTGGCTGTTTCATCGGTGACCTGGATGTCGGTCGGTACACTGTCGTGAGCGTGAATCCACGTCGGCTGCTGCTCGGCATGCTTCCCGCGCTCGGCCTGGCCGCCGCACTGGCGCCCATCACCGCTTCGGCGGTCGACGTCAGTCCCCTCAATTGCGCTGGTCCGAACGCGTGCGACATCGTCAGCGTCTATACGACGATCTTCTGGATCGCGATGGCCGTGCTTGTCATCGTGGGCGGCCTGATTGTCTTTGCCGCACTTCGATTCCGGCGCCGGGACGATCGCGAACCGTCGCAAGTCCATGGCAACACCCGGCTCGAGCTGGTCTGGACGGCCGTGCCGCTGCTGATCGTGTCCTTTCTGTTCATCCGGACCACATTGCGAATGGACTACGTGCGCAACGGCCCGCCACCGGCCCAGACCATCAAGGTCACCGGCATCCAATGGGCCTGGCAATTCAAGTATCCGAATGGCAAAACCAGCAACACCAAGCTGTACATCCCCGTGGGCCAGGTGGTGCAGTTGCAGGTCACGAGCCGGGACGTGCTGCACTCCTTCTGGGTCCCCCGGCTGGGCGGTCAGGTCTACGCGATTCCCGGCCAGATGAACCATGGATGGATCGAGGCCGATCGGACGGGCAACTATTTTGGCCAGTGCAATGAACTCTGTGGCCTCTATCACTACGCGATGGACCTGGAAGTGATCGCGGTGTCGAACGCCGACTACAACGGCTTCCTGGCCGGCACCCTGACACCAGGAGTGGGGCCGGCGCTGGCCGAGAAAGTGACGGGCGTCAGCGCGGCCGCCAACGTGAAGGAAACCGACGACCTCAAATTTGACCCGTTGAGCGCCAGCGTCAAGGTGGGCGAGGTGGTCGAATGGACGAATGCCGGCATCCAGATCCACGACATCACGTTCGATAACGGGGCGGTGCCAGCCTCGGACAACCAGAACGGCGGGGACAAGTATGAGCTCAAGTTCTTGAAGGCCGGCACCTACCATTACATCTGCAGCATCCACAAGGCGGCCAACATGAACGGCACGATCACGGTGACCGGAGGATGAGGGAGGTCAAACATGGCTAGCATCGCGCTGCCGCGGCAGGCTGCCCGACGAAGCGCTGTCGTCGAATGGTTGACCACGGTCGACCACAAGAAGATCGGGATCCTTTACCTCTACACCACCTTCTTCTTCTTCCTGGTGGGCGGCATCATGGCCCTCTTGATGCGCACCCAGCTGGCGGTGGGAAACAACCACTTCCTCGCGCCGCAGACCTACAACGAGATCATGACGCTGCACGGGACGACCATGATCTTCCTCTGGATCATCCCGGTCTTCTCGGGTTTCGGCAACTACTTCGTGCCGCTGATGATCGGGGCTCGTGACATGGCGTTTCCCCGGATCAACGCCTTCTCCTTCTGGCTGATCCCGCTCGGCGGGCTCGTGATGTACGGCGGCCTGCTGACCAAGACCGGAGCGGCGGCGGCCGGCTGGACGGGCTATGTGCCGCTGACCGAAAAGGCCTACGCCGCGGGTCTGGGCCAGGACCTGTGGATCCTGGGGCTGCACATCCTGGGCATCTCCTCGATCATGGGCGCGATCAACTTCCTGGTGACCATCCACAACATGCGGGCCCCGGGGATGACCTGGTTCCGCCTGCCACTGTTCGTGTGGTCGATGGAGATCACCGCCGGACTGGTGCTGCTGGCCAGTCCCTTCCTTGCCGGTGTGCTGGCGATGGTGCTGATGGACCGGCAGCTGGGTACCAATTTCTTCATCCACGGGTCAGACCCCCTGCTGTACCAGTTCATCTTCTGGTTCTACTCGCATCCGGCGGTCTACATCATGATCCTGCCAGCCTTCGGGATCGTTTCGGAAATCATCCCCGTCTTCAGCCGGAAACCCATCTTCGGCTACCGCGCCATGGCGTTCTCGATGGCCGCCATCGGCGTCCTGGGGTTCATGGTCTTCGCCCACCACATGTTTACCACCGGCCTGCCGCTGGCGCTGCAGGAGTTCTTCATGGCGACCACGGCCATGATCGCGGTACCCTCCGGGGTCAAGGTCCTCAACTGGCTGGCCACGCTCTGGGGCGGGTCGATCAAGTACACGGCCGCCATGCTCTTTGCCGTGGCGTTTGTCCTCATGTTCCTGATGGGCGGCGTCGACGGTGTCTTCATGGCATCGCTGGCCGTCGACTACCAGATCCACGCCACCTACTGGGTCGTCTCCCACATCCACTACGTTCTCTTCGGCGGGAGCGTGTTCGGGGTTTTCGCCGGCTTCTTCTACTGGTTCCCGAAGATGACCGGTCGCTACCTCAACGACACGCTGGGCAAGATCCAGTTCTGGGTCCAGCTGGTAGGCTTCAACGTCACCTTCATGCCGATGCACTTCCTCGGCCTCGAGGGGATGCCGCGCCGGATCGCCGCCTGGAACGCCAACCGGGTCGACTGGGCTCCCTGGAACCTGATCGCGACCATCGGGGCCTTCATGATCGCGTCCGCGATCCTGCTCTTCCTGATCAACGTCGCGATCAGCTTGCGGGGCGGACGGCGCGCATCAGCCGACCCATGGCAGGCCAACACGCTCGAGTGGGCGACCACCTCGCCGCCGCCGGCCTACAACTTCGAGAGCGTCCCGCCGGTCCGCAGCGGCCGGCCGCTGCGCGACCTTCGCCGGGGCGTGCCTGCCGCGACCGAGCACGCCTGAGCCTCCGAAAGCCATGAAGGGCTTCCGCGCGTTGAGCGTCGCCGCCGCGGTGGCGACTTACGCGCTGGTGGTTCTCGGCGGGGTGGTGCGCGTCTCCGGATCGGGGCTTGGTTGCCCCGACTGGCCGCTCTGTCACGGCCGCCTGCTGCCGCCACTCGACCTGCATGCGATCATCGAGTACTCGCATCGGACCGCGGCCACGCTGACGAGCACCCTCGTCGTGCTGACCGCCGTCGTGGCCTGGATCGCCTGGCGTAAGCGCCGCGACCTCGTGGTCCCGGCCACGCTCGCCGTCGGACTGCTCGCCGTCCAGGTGGTGCTGGGGGCGATCACCGTCCGGCTGGAGTTGCCACCCATCATCGTGCTCGCCCACCTCGCTACGGCGATGGCGCTTCTCGGCGCGGTCTGCGTCACGGCCGTCGCGGCCCTCATGCCGGCGCCGGCGGAACCGGCGGACGTCCAATCAGCTCGACGCGCCCGCGGCGCGGCCGCCGGCACCTATCTTCTGATCCTCAGCGGATCTCTGGTGGTCGGCAGTGGCGCGAGCGGCGCCTGTGATGCCTGGCCGCTCTGTGGTGGCGGCTTCCGCTTTGCCTTTGAGGGCTCGCCGGCCATCCAGCTGTTGCACCGGGGGGTGGCCGCGGTCATCGGTCTGCTGGTGGTCATGAGCCTGCTGTGGGTGCTCGCCCGGCACCGGCACGAGCCGGCCGTGCGGGCCACTGTCGCGCTGACCCTGGCGGCGCTCGCCTTCCAGGTCGCCGTCGGCGCCGCGGTCGTGACCCTGCATCTGCCTGCTGTCCTGCGCGGACTGCACCTCGCCCTCGCGAGCGCGGTCTGGACCGGCACCGTCGTCCTCGCCGTGATCGCCAGCCGCCTGCCTCGGGCCGAGCAGCCGCTGGGTATCCGCGGTGCCAGTCGATCGGCAGGCCGTCCAGTCCGCGACGTGGTGCTGGATTACATCAGCCTGGCGAAACCGCGGATCATCCCGCTGCTGCTGATCACTGCCCTCGGCGGGATGATGATGGCGGAGCGCGGCTGGCCATCGACGGGGCTCGTGCTGCTCACCCTGCTGGGGGGCGCGCTGGCGGCGGCCGGCGCCGGCGCCATCAATTGCTGGATCGATCGCGACCTTGACCGCGAGATGCTGCGCACCCGGCGCCGTCCGCTTCCCGACGGGCGGATCGCGCCCAGCCACGCGCTGATCTTTGGCATCGGGCTCGGGCTGGCGGCGTTCATCGTCCTGGCCTTCTGGGTCAACGTGCTGGCCGCGACCCTCGCGATTAGCGGCCTGCTCTTCTACGTGTTCGTCTACACCCTCTGGCTGAAGCGATGGACGGTGCAGAACATCGTGATCGGGGGCGCCGCGGGAGCCGTGCCGCCCATGGTGGGGTGGGCTGCCGTGACTCACCGCCTCGACCTGACCGCGGTTTACCTGTTCGCCATCATCTTCTTGTGGACGCCTCCCCACTTCTGGGCGCTGGCCCTTCGGCTCAAGGGCGACTACGCGCGGGCGCAGGTGCCGATGCTGCCAGTGGTTCGTGGCGAGTCAGCGGCGCGCCGCCAGATCTTGTTTTACACGCTGGTCCTGGTCGCGGTGACGCTGGCGGTCGTCCTGACCGGCGCGCTTGGACTCCTCTATCTGGCCGGCGCCGGGGTTCTCGGTGGCCTCTTCATCGCGCTGGCCGTCGCAAACCTGCGTGCCCGACGCCAGCGATGGTCCCGCCTGCTTTTCGATTATTCGATCGCGTACCTGGGATTGCTGTTCGCGGTGATGGTGGCCGATCGAATGATAGGGAGGTTATAGTTTCCTCTGGCCGATGCATAAAGAAGAAGCGAGCAAGAATATTCGACTCGGGGTGCTGTTGTTCGTCACGGCGGTCATCATGTTGGGGCTCTCCCTCGCCTGGGCGCTCATCTACAACAACTTCGGCTGATGGCAGAGCCTGAGCAGCAGTCCCACCCGGAAGGCCACGAAGCGTTCCATCTGCCGCCGCCCAGCATCTGGCCGCCCGTACTGGCGGTGGGCATCGCGCTGCTTTTGATCGGACTCATCCTGAACCTGCTGATTTCGATCGCGGGCGCCGTGATCACCGTCGCGTCGATCGCACTCTGGGTGCGCGATGCGCGCCGAGAGTTTGCCGAGCTTCCCGAGTAAGGTACATACCTGATTCTGCCCCGTAGATGGGGTTTTCGTTGCCTCACCACCGAATCGACCCGTAAACTCAGCCCAGGGCTATTTCGTTCGATCAAGGAGGCAAGCGTGACTGTTTGGAAGATGGCGATCGGGTCGGTGGTGACCGCACTGGTCCTGGCCAGCTGCGGCGGCTCGAGCGGCGACAATAGTCAGAGTTGCACGCCGACGGGTGGCAGCACGAGCGGGACCCCGACACAAACGGTGAAGCTCGTGGCTGATCCCAACACGATTGGTAAATACGATCCGGCGAACGTCAGCGTCAAGGTTGGGGACACGCTCGCGTGGGATTTCCAGGACAATACAGTCCAACACAGCGTGACCTCGGACGACTCCGGCGTCTTCGACTCGTGCCTGCAGAACGCCGGTGCCAAATTCATGGTCACCTTCAGCAAGGCGGGCGACTTCAAGTACCACTGCCAGATACACGCCCAGATGCTCGGCGAAGTCAAGGTAAGTTAGCCGAGACTGAATCCGCGAAAACGCGGCTCGGGCTGCGCCCTCGCTGTCCTTTTCAGCGCGGTTTGGCTGGCGGCGTGCGGCGCAGCGGCGCAACCAGACAATGCCGCGATCGTCACGGATTTCCAGAACCACCGCTCCAATGTCGAGGTTACGGCCGATGGGACCGTGGTGCGACTGCTCAGCGATCAGGTGAGCGCGAGCGGCACACACGAACGGTTCATCGTCAAGCTCGTAACCGGCGAGATCACCGTTGAGGTGGAACACAACGTCTCGATTGGAGCGCGGGTGCCGGTCGCCGAGGGCGATCATGTGATCGTCCACGGGGAGTACGTCTGGAATGCTCAAGGTGGACTGATCCACTTCACGCACCACGATCCGCAGGGCACCCACGAGGGTGGCTACATCCAGGACAACGGAAAGACTTACGACTGAGAGAGCCTTTGGGGCGCCGGCTCAGTCGGGCCGGACGAGTTCCACGTCGCCCGCCACAATGCTCAAGCGGGTTCCATCCGCGGTACGGACGAGCAGCGCGCCATCCGCACCGACATCCTCGGCCAGCCCGCGCACGAGCACGCCGTCGCGCCGGAACGTGACCGGTTTTCCGAGCATGGCCGTCCGACTGCGCCAACCTGGGAGGATCCAGTCCACGCCCTCACGATCGGCCCGCTCATAAGCGTTGCCCAGATCGTTCAGGATCGCGGCCATCAGGGCCTCGCGCTCGACCGGATGGCCGAGCTCGACCGCCAGGGAGGTCGCCCCCTCGGGAAGCTCCGTCGCGGACTGGTTGGCGTTCAGGCCGACTCCGAGGATCAGGGACGAACCCGGTGGCCGCTCCAGCAGGATGCCGGCCAATTTTTTCCCGTTGAGGAGCACGTCGTTCGGCCATTTCAGCTCCGGGGCGGCACCGGTCGAGAGCTCCACGCCGCCCGCGACCGTGACCGCGGCGAGCAACGGCAGCAGCGGCACCACATCGACCGGTGGCTGCAAGACGGTGGAGAAGAGGAGGGCCTTGCCCACTGGTGCCGTCCACGACCGCCCATGGCGACCGCGGCCACGATTCTGCAGATCGGTCGTCACCGTCCATCCCGGCGCGGCCCCGCCGGACGCGGCCTCGCGAGCGAGGTCCTGGGTGCTGTCACAGGACGGCTCATAGTGCAGGGACCAGGTGATCTCGCCGGTCACCAGCTGAGCCGTCACCCGCACGAGGTCGAAGCTCACTGGATGGCCGGAGCGGGAACAGCGGCGTCGCGGCTGCCGGCCTGCACGGCGATGATGCCGGCGACGATGACTGCGGCTCCGAAGATCTGAAGCGGCTGCAGTCGATCGCCCAGCACGAGGTACGCAATCAAGCCGGCGAAGACCGGCTCGGCCGTGGCGATGATGCCTGCGGCCGACGGACGCACCGTGCGGAGCGCCATCACGAAGAGCCCGTGTGCCAGCAGCGTCCCAATCAGGCCGAGCAGCGCCATCACCGCCCAGATCCGCAGATCCGTCGGCAAAGCGGTGCCGCTCACAGCATCGAAGGCCGCCCAGAGCACGCTGCCCGCGCCGAAGCCGTAGAGGAGGATGGTCCAGGTATCGAGCCGGCGCGCCAGGGTGGAGGCCCGCAGGATGTAGAAGGCAAAGAACCCGGCGGACATCAGGCCCAGCATGACACCCGGAAGGTTGACGCGGAAGAGAGCCGGCTGGTAGGCACCGACCGCGAAAAAGGCGCCGATCAGCACCATTGCCAGCGCGGCCCAGACCTGCCTGCCGACCGCCTGCCGGCGGTGATAGCGTTCAAAAACGGTCACCGCGACCAGCCCCAGATATTGCACGAGTAGCGCCACCGCAATGTTGATTCGAGCGATCGTCAGGTAGTAACTGAGCTGGACGCCGGCGAGACCAACGCCGCCGAAGATGGCCAGTGCGGGAAGCTGCCTTCGGTCCACGCGAAGCAGCGACGGACGGATCACCAACAATGAAAGGAACAGCCCGATAAACGCCGACCAGATGCGCAGCTGCGCGAGCACCAGCGGCGAGTACCCGAGCTTGAACAAAGCCTTGACGACATTGCCGCCGGCGGCGAACAGGAAGGCGGACAGCAGCACCAGCGGATAGCCCACCGGCCCGCCGGCCGACGCGAGTGGCGGTTTAGTGCCAAACGAGCGTTTGAGGCGTATCTGTGCTAACCGGGCGGTGAGTTCTTGACCAATTCAGTATTTGAAAGTAATGTAAACCCTCGGGAACCATGGCTCGGACAATCGGAAGCGGGCGCATGATCGAGCAGACCTCGGTCCAGATTTCGGCGCTTCGCGAGCGGTGGCACGCGGAGCGCGAGTTGCGCTATGCCCGCCGAAACCGGATCCGGCACATCGACCGACTGCTGGATGAGCTCGAGATGCTGAACATCGCCGAGGAAACGCAGCTCCCGGCTGACCTGGCGCTCCGAGTCCAGCGGCTGACGGCCGAGATGGAGCATTCGCTCGGCAATCGAGCCCCAGAGGACCTCACCATCGCCGACTCGATGGATGCGTTGTACGACCTCCAGGATGGGCTGATGCTCACGCTGGAAGGCGTGCAGGACGAGGAAGAAGCCTAACCACCGGGGCCACCCTTCGTTTTCGGCTTCGGTTGGCTATGCTTGCCGTTCGCATTCGCATTGGCGTTGGCGTTGCCATTCCCATGGTGCCTTGCTGCAAGTGCGGTCGTCGATTGGTCGATATCGCGCAACAGGCCGGCCAGCCCATTGCCAGGATTGGAGACCGCCTTGATCTTGAGCAAGAACGCGGTCTCCCGCTGTGCGTTCGTGGTTAACAGGGCGTCGGCATCGAAGCTCGTCGTCGCACGCAGATCGCGCTCGGCGGCATCCTGTTTTGCCTGATAGTCCTTGAGCAGAGCCCGAACGATTTCCTCGGTCGATCCACGGCCCTCCAGCTTCAGCAAGGACTGGTTGATCCAGTTGAAAACCGACCCGACCGGTGCCTTCGCATTGGACCCGGTGATGAGGTTGTAGATGCTGGTGAGCAATGGGTCGATGATGGCGACAGGGTGCGGTCCCGGATCGGTGCGCTGTCGGAGTAGCAGGGAGTGGGCACTGAGCAGATCCGCATTCGCCTGGGCCAGCTCGTCGAGGCCTCGCTGGGTCGAGTCGCTCTGCGTTGCCCGCGCCATCCCGTCCCACCACGACTGGACAACGTAGAAGGCGCTATCGGCGCTCACGCTCTCGCTCTGGTTCCATAGGGCGTCGGCGGCAGCGGTGTCGTCTGAGGCGGCCGTGGTCAGCGGGATGAGCACCATTGCCGATGCCATGGCAGCCGCGACCAAGCGGCATCGTCCGATACGACCCAATGGGAGCATCAGCGGCCTCGATCAGATCATC
>VBEW01000186.1 GCA_005889225.1 Chloroflexota bacterium
AGTTCATCTCGCCCTGGCCGAAGAGCAGCCCATACTGGTACGCCAGCGCCTGGGTGAAATACGCGATGCTCTACGAGGACGGCGGATACTTCATCCACGACGCGCCCTGGCGCACGGTGTACGGTCCCGGCGCCAACCTGACGAATGGAACGCACGGGTGCGTCAATGTGCCGCTCAGCACGATGAGCTTTCTCTACAAGTGGGCTTCTGTTGGCACGACCGTCATCGTGCAATAAGCCGTCAGGGACTCAGGCGGCGGCTTGGGTCAGGGCAGATGCCTGGCGGACTGGCCGAACCGGTAGCGCAGCCAGGCTCACAAGCCAGCCACACAGCGCGGCGAGTGTGATCAGCGGAAATACTGGGGCCACGTAGATTGGGACGTAGACCATGAACGTGATGGCGTGTTGCCATCTCGGAGGATTTGTTCGAAGGATCAACCAGCCCGCTAACACGGGCGCCGAGAGGTCGTAGAAGTTGATGTAGGGGCTGATCAGCACGCTGGCCACCAGCCCAACGGCGATCGGAATTGACGAATCTCCCGGGCGGGCGCGCCTGACCACCCAAACCGAGACGGCGAGGACGAGGAGGATGCCGATCAGCGCGACTGGCAATGGGAGCTGACGTCCAAGTGAAATCTGGACCGGCCCGGGAATGCCTTGAACGTCCGCGAGCGATTGCATGACGTGGTGGAAAACCGAGGTCCCGACCACGAGCAGCCCGATGGCGGTGAGCAGGGCCGAAACCCCCAGCCAGCTGACAAAGACACGCCAGTAGCCGGCAAGTAGCAGCGCGACCGGCACGAGGAAGGCCGCCTGTGGCTTCAGGAATACCACCGCGAGCGCGATGCCGGCCAGCCAGGGGCGGTCGCGGCGCATCAGCCACCAGGCAACCGCCACGGCGGCAACGATGATCAGGCTCGCCTGGCCGATCATGAAGCTGACAAACACCGGTAGGAGTGTGGCGGCGGCCAGGCCGTGGGCGACCTTCCATACCCGGGATCCGGGTGCAACGAGGTGCCAGGCAACGGCGAACGCCGCGGCGAGGATCCCACTCCAGATCACTGCGGCCAGGGCATAATTCAGCCAGCTCAAGGGCAGCACCAGCCAGGCCAGAGCGGGCGGGTTCAGATAGGGCAAGGGCCGGCCCACTGCGCTCGTCACGGCTGGCAAGAACAGCGAAGGGTCGTACATCGCGGCCCATCCATGGGCCTGGCCCATCTGCGCCGCCAGGTAGTAGACGAAGAAATCGGGGAGGGCGACGCGGTACCGTAGCGTGTCCAACCACTGCAGGTCGAGGAACGCGAGGATCGCCGCCGCTGCGATTGCGAATAGGAGAAGGTGGCTGCGGCTGAATGCCTTCACGCCACGCCCTCCAGCGCAGCGACGCCGCCAGCATGGCGCGGCCGGATGAGGAACAGTCCGAGTCCAGCCAGGCCGAGATTGACCGCGGTGTCGACGAGGAAGCCGGGAAGCGTTGGCGCAACCGGGGATGCATGCCCAAAGGCCAGGATCAGGATGAAGTCGTAGGCGCCGTGAATTGCGATCAGCGGCCAGATGGTGTTCATTCGCAAGCGGGCTGCCGTGAACAAGACGCCAATCAACGCAGCCTCGAACATCTGATACACGACACCAAGCTCATCGGCGCCAGGCAGGAAGAGATTGTCGACATGGCTGAGCCCGAAAAGGAGCGAGCAGATCAGGACGCGCGAAACCGCCGGGTAGCGCGCAAGCGCCTCCAGGACGAGCCCGCGATACGTTGCCTCCTCCATGAAGACGTCGACCAGCATGAAAACAATCTGGAGGGCCAGCACAAGAGCGATCGTCGGCATGAACCCACGAGCCGACAGGCCGACGATCGGTAGCGCAAGGGTGGCGACAAGCGGAACAGCCAGGTGCGCCGCACGCCAGGCGCCCGGCCAGGTGAAGCCGGCCCGTCGCCACCAACCCAGGCGTGTCAGGATGAAGGTGACGAACAGGGCTGGGACCAGCACGAGCCCAAACGGCATTATGTACTGCCATCGGCTGGAGGTGCCCGCAGCGATCAGGCCGCGGATCGCCACCAAGGTGCCAGTCTCCGCGATGAAAAGTGCTAGCGCAAAGCCGAGCCCGCCGCGACGCGGTTGCCTGAAGAGGAGCATTCCGGCGGTCGCGACGATGAGACCGATGCTGATTTTGACCAGCCAGTCCAGGCCCGGAAGGAAGTGCGACGCGACTAGGCCCATCGCCCCTATGACGGCAGCGACGACGGCTGCCTGCGATCATCACGCGATCGGAAATCGAGTCGAGACCAGGGGCGGGAGCGCTACTCTCGGGCCGGCTCCTTGGTCGGTTCCGGCCAGGACGGCTCTTCCACCGGCTGGGGCGCCGTCTCCGGCTCCTCGACGATCTTGACCGTACGGATTTCGCGCCCTATGTTCATTAGGCTCCCTCCACGAAATCTCCCGCTGCGCGCATCAGGTCGGGAAGCTCCGCCAACGGCACGACAGGCACCTGATATTTCTTTGCCAGGGCTTCGACGGTCGCCTCGCCGATCACTCTGTGGCCCCTAACCTTCGTCCTGCCGAAAAAGCCGAACGAGTTTCGCTCAGGCATCTCATTGGAGAAGGCCACGATGCGGGCAAACTGCGCTCGCCAGCCTCGCTGGTGAATCCGTACGGTTCCGCTGCCGGCCACACCTGTGAGGACGAACTGGTGATCTGGGGTAGGGAAGTAGTGGAGCGCGCCAAGGTCGTGGCAGGCATACAGGCCACACCCGCATCCAGGCGCGGGCGCCTCATGGACTGGCTCGCCAAAAGCGCCGAGAGGACGGCAGCAGACGGCGATATTCCTTCCAGGCTCCCAGAAGTATGTCCGCGGACCGATGCCCGTCAGAGCCAGGCTGCGCCTATTACCAATGAAGCGAATCCGATTGACCCGGAAGCCGACAACTGGACGGGTCTGTGCGGACCCGGCCGCTGCGCGCAACTCTGGAAAGACGGTTCCCCAGACGGCCGGATCGAGCTGCACGAGCCTCTACCTCCTGGATCTGCTGGCTTGGTCGGGGCGGAGAGGATCGAACTCTCGACACCCTGCTTAAAAGGTAGCAGGGCTTGAGCGCTGTAGCTCCGAGTTTGGAAGGCCAAGCGAAATGGGCGCAGTTATGGTGTGGGAAATTGGGACCGGCGGCGGATGGAGTCAGGCCTGGTCGGTGGGCATGATCCAGAGCTCGCTGATGGCTGTGTGGCGAGGGCGGGTGACCATGTAGGCGACCCCGTCGGCGATGTCCTCGGGGGCGAGGACCTCGGTCCGCTTGTAGAACGGGTCGATCATCTCCTCGCGGATCTGGGGGTCGTTGTGCGAGCCCAGCTCAGTCGCCACGCCACCTGGCTCGAGGACACCGACGCGCACGTGCCGCCGGGTCACTTCCTGACGCAGAGCCTCGGTGAATCCGTTCACGCCGAACTTTGTCAGGTTGTATACCGCGTAGCCCTTCCAGGCGACGCGCCCGGCGATCGAGCTGATGTTGACAATGTCGGCGACACGGCGCGGGCCTTCCTCGGCGGCCTGCAGCAGCTGCGGTAGGGCGGCATGGGTGGTGTAGAGCATGCCCTGGACGTTCACGGCGATCATGCGCTCCCACTCCTCGGGGTCCGTCCCCACGACCGCGCCCAAGAGCATGAGGCCCGCGTTGTTGACCAGGGTGTCGAGCCGGCCGAACCGCTCGACGGCCTGGCGTACGGCCGCCTCTGCCTGGGTGCGGTCGGTGATGTCCGCTTCCACGACCAGCGCGGTGCCACCCGCCTTGTCGATATCGGCAGCGACGTCTTCGAGACGGTCCCGGCGCCGGGCGACGAGCGCGACGCAAGCACCGAGCTCTGCGAGCTGGCGCGAGGTCGCGGCACCGATGCCGCTGCTCGCGCCGGTCACGAGAGCGGCCGTGCCGGACAGTTTCTTTGATGTCATCGGGGTCTCCCCCGGACGGGACTCGACGCATCGTCGAGGGCTAACGACGATGACAGCTCGCGTTTGGCGTCGGCCTGGGCGAGCAGGTCCCTGGCCTTCCGCTCGACGGTTTCGATGGCGTCGGCGCCGGCGACGAAGCGCAGCGGCGTCTCGTCCAAGCTCGCGAGGCGGACAATTGCCGCGGCGAGCTTGGTTGGATCCCCGCCCTGCTGACCGTTCATGCTGTTCCAGGCGGCGATCGTCTGCCGGGTACGTTCGGCGTAGTCGTCGATCGACGGCTCGGCGTAGACAGTCGACTCCGGCGTCAGCAGGTCAGTGCGGAAGAAGCCGGGTTCGACGAGCATCGTGCGGATGCCGAACGGTGCGACTTCGAGGGTTAGAGACTCGATCCAGCCCTCGATCCCGAACTTGCTGGAGGAGTATGCGGAGCAGAACTCCTGCCCGACGATTCCGGCGGTCGACGAGATCGCCACCACGAGCCCCGAGCGGTGCCGGCGCATTACGGGCAGGACGGCCCGGGTGACGTTCATCGGGCCGAATAGGTTGGTCTCGATCTGCCAGCGGAACTGCTCCGAGTCGATCTCCTCGAAGAAGCCGGCGATGAAGTTCCCGGCGTTGTTCACGAGCACATCGATGCGGCCGAACCGCTCCGTGGCAGCCTGCGCGGCGGCCTGAGCGTCGGCGGGGTCTGTGATGTCGAGCTTGACGACGAGCAGGTCGTCGGCCTCGCCCAGCACGCTCCTTATCCTGTCGGTGTTGCGTCCGGTGGCCACGACGGCGTTGCCGGCGGCCATGGCAGCTTTGGCGATGTCCACACCCATGCCGCGGCCGGCGCCGGTGATGAACCAAACCTTCTTTTCCCTCATGTCCTCAAAACCTCCGTTGGTGATCAGCGTCCCGGTGTAGCTTGTTGTCCATGGAAGCAGGCTTCGTCTCGGCGAGGAAGTCTCCGCTGTGAGGGGTACCGGCAGGGACTCTCTCCGGTGACTGGTTAAGCTCTAGGGTCCAGGCATGGACAACCGGACCGAGATCCGTGAGTTCCTGGCCTCGCGGCGGGCCAGGATCACGCCCGAACAAGCAGGGCTGCCCTCCTACGCGGGTACCCGACGGGTTCCGGGGTTGCGCCGTGGGGAGGTCGCGGAGATGGCTGCGGTCAGCATCGAGTACTACACCCGCCTCGAGCGGGGCAACCTTGCGGGTGCGTCGGAGGCTGTGCTTGAGGGCCTGTCGCGGGCGCTGCAGCTTGACGAGGCGGAACGGGCACATCTCTTTGACCTCGCGCGCGCCTCAGGGATCGGCAGCAGGTGGCGCCGTCGCCCGGCCCCGAAACAGCGCATCCGACCGGGCGTGCAGCTGGCGCTCGACGCGATCACGGGCGCCCCTGCATTCGTCGGCAACGAGCGCCTCGACATCCTCGCTGCGAATCAGCTGGGCTATGCCCTGTATTCGGAAATGTTCGCCAACCCGGCGCGTCCGGCGAACCACGCCCGGTTCATCTTCTTCGACGACCGTGCCCGCTCCTTCTATCCCGACTGGGATCGGGCCGCCGACGATACCGTGGCGATCCTGCACACAGGAGCTGGCCGCGACCCGAACGACCGCGCAATGACCGATCTCGTCGGTGAGCTGTCCACCCGCAGTGAGGAGTTCCGCACGCGCTGGGCGATGCACAATGTCCGCCAGCACTTTTCGGGCGTCAAACACTTTCACCACCCGATCGTCGGAGAGCTCCACCTACTGTTTGAGTCCATGCAACTGTCAGCCGACACCGGGTTGTCGTTGTACGTCTACAACCCCGAGCCCGGCACCCCTTCCGTCGACGCGATCCGCCTCCTTGCAAGCTGGGCCGCGGCGAACCAGCAGCTCACCTCAAGAAGGTCGGCCTGACCGTCGTATCAGGGTGTCACGCGCTGCGGCCGGGTAGCCACGCTCATTTCCCTCATGTGGGGAAGTGAGACACATCAGCCGA
Source organism: Chloroflexota bacterium (assembly GCA_005889225.1). Classification (GTDB taxonomy): domain Bacteria; phylum Chloroflexota; class Dormibacteria; order CF-121; family CF-121; genus CF-13. The sequence continues at coordinate 5,911 of VBEW01000186.1, forward strand.
AGTCGCTGTGACCCATCACCCGAAGGCGTGGGACGCATCAGCCGAAGGTCCATTGGGACACCTCAGCCGAACTACTACATGCTGGCCTGGTAGGGGCGGAGAGGATCGAACTCTCGACACCCTGCTTAAAAGGCAGGTGCTCTACCACTGAGCTACACCCCCGCGCACGATTATAAGTAGGGGTGTCCGATCAGCCCCCGCCGCGAACTAGAACCGGCTGAAGATGTTGAAGACCGGGGAATACGCCTGGGTCAGCGCCTGCCAGGTGACCCAGGCGATGGCGAGCAGAATCCCGATGATCAACACCGCTTCCACCATGTCGAGCCAATGGTGGAGATGGCGTGCCATGTAAACCAAACCTCCTGACCTGAGCGTAGGGCGGCCGCGGCAGGCCGTCAATAGCCCAAAGTGCCTACCGGCGACGACCTCCACCCTGCCCTCCCCCGCGAGCGGGGGAGGGTGTTGTGGGCTGCTACACTCGACGACCAATGCCGAGCAGCCGGGAGGATGCCTGGGCGACGCTCAACGAGTTCACCAAGAACCCCAGCCTGGTCAAGCATGCCCTGGGCGTTGAGTCGGCGATGCGGGCCTACGCCCCGAAGTACGGCGGCGACCCGGATGTCTGGGGGGTGGTCGGCCTGCTCCATGACTACGACTACGAGCGCTACCCGGAGGTCGGCGAGCACGCGGTCAAAGGCGCTGAGATCCTGAAGGAGCGTGGCTGGCCGCAGGAGATCTGGTACGCCGTCCTCTCCCACGCCGATTACGCCAACGCTCCGCGGACCACTCCGATGCAGAAAGTCCTGTACGCCGTCGACGAACTGGTCGGCTTCGTGGCGGCCGTGGCGCTGGTCCGGCCGACCAGGTCAGTTGCCGAGGTGGACGTGGCCTCGGTGAAGAAGAAGTTCAAGGACAAGGCCTTCGCCCGAGCGGTCCATCGGGAGCAGATCTTCACCGGCGCCGAGCAACTGAGCGTCGACCTGGACGAGCATATCCAGGTCGTGATCGATGCCATGAAGGGCAGCGCGGCGGCTCTCGGCCTGGCCGGCGCGCCCGCCTGAGTCAGGCTGCGCTCAGCTTCCCGTCGCGCATCTGCAGCACCCGGTCGGCCCCGGTCAGCATCGCCGGATCGTGGGTGACGACAACCAGGCTTCCCTCGCCACGCGCGCGGTAATCGGCCAGCAAATTGATCACCTCGCGGCCGGTTGCCTGGTCCAGCGAGGCGGTGGGCTCATCCGCGAAGACCACCGCCGGGTGGTGCACCAGCGCCCGCGCCACCGCCACCCGCTGGCGCTCGCCGATGGAGAGCTGATAGGGCCGCTTCTGGAGCTTGTTCCCAAGTCCGACCCGGCGCAGCAGCTCCTGCCCATAGGCCGCCGCCTCGTGGTTGCGCCGCACCGCGCCGACCATCACGTTTTCCAGCGCGCTCAAGTAGTTGATCAGGAAGTGCTGCTGAAAGACGAATCCAAATCGCTGCCGCCGCAACCTCATCAAACCGGCGGCGGGGATGCCGCGATAATCACGCCCGTCGAACGTCACGCTTCCCCGGGTGGGGCGTTTCAGTCCAGAGAGCAGGTACATCAATGAACTCTTCCCCGAACCCGAGGGGCCGATGAGCCCCACGAAGTTTCCGTGGTCGACCGCCAGATTGACCGTGTCGACCGCGTGCGCCACGCTGCCGCCAGTCCGGTAATCGAGCGCGAGGTCGTAGCCACTCAGCATCAGTCTCTCCGCTCGATGATGGAAATCGGATCGAGCCGCAGCAGCTGCCAGCCGACCGTACCCATGCCGAAGAGAAAGACCATCAACGGGATCGGCAAGGTGTGAAGCAGGAGCACGTTCCAGTCGAAGACATTCATCAGCAGGCCGTGCGGCACGATGAAACTGATGTTGAACCAGCTCAGCACCGCGACTCCGAGGCCGACGCCAACCAGCCACGACGCGAGCGTGACGCCGAGCGACTCCCAGGCGACCCGCAGGATCAAACCCCACCGGCTGTAGCCCACCGCGGCCAGCAGGCCAAACTCGTTCATCCGCTGCCGGAAGAAGAGGTTGTTCAGGAGCCCGACCACCAGCGACAGAACGATCGTGACGAGGAGGATCAGGAAGCGATTGATCACATCGAGATTCGCGATCAGGCTATCGATCTTTGCCTTGATGTAGCCCCAGTCGAAAAGCCGAAAGGCGCTGTCGCCAATCAGCGTCTGAAGTCGGTCATGCACCGCCTGCTCATGGCCGGCCTGGGGAACGACCACCAGACCCTGATAGCGCCGCTCAAAGAGATAGTGCTCGGTCATGTAATCGAGCGGGATCAGGCCGATGCGCGTCGGGCCGCGGATGATCCCAACGATGGTGAAGGCATCCGGCAGCCGGTCGAGCTCATCGATGTTGTTGCCCACCTTGCCGCCGATCCAGACCCGGCGCGAGCGCGCAATCTCTTCGGAAATCGCGATCTCATTAGCGTCCGCCCTCGGTAGCCGACCCACCGCCACCTGATCGCCGTACAACGCGAGCAGCTGGGCCATCCCAGGTTGATCGAATCCATAGAGATCAAACTGCGCCTGTCCCGCCAGCATGTTGATATCGAGGTTGGAGTACGCATCGCGCTTGACAAACTCCGTGCCGGGGATCCGGGCGCTTTCGGCCACCAACCTGTCGAGGCCAGGCTGAGGCGACTGGATGGATTCAAGGCTGGCTGTCAGGCGGTCGAGGGCCACCTTGAACTGGTCCACGGTGGCGCTCGGTGATGGCGGGATCGGAAGG
>VBEW01000195.1 GCA_005889225.1 Chloroflexota bacterium
GCGCCTCGTCGACCGGGACGTCGATCTCATCGCGCTGCGGTTGCCGCACCGCCCGGCCGGTCAGCACCTCCTGGTCGGTGGCCAACCAAGCAGGGACTCGAAATCCGAGGCTGATGGCTTCCCGCACGAGGGGCTCGACCGCGCTGCCCGGCTTGATCGAGATCGTGTCACCCGGACGGACCTGATAGGAAGGCCGGTTCACCCTCTCGCCATTCACCTGCAGGTGGCCGTGGCTGATGAACTGGCGCGCCTGGGCTCGGGTTCCACTCCAGCCCAGCCGGTAGACGACGTTGTCCAGCCGCTGCTCGAGCTGGCGCAACAGTTCCTCTGCCGTCGAGGCGTGCCGGCGACGGCTGACCTCCACATAGCGTCGAAGCTGACCCGCCGGGACGCCATAAAACCATTGCAGCTTCTGCTTCTCCTTGAGCTGGAGGAGGTAGTCGGAATCGCGTTTCTGGCGGCGGCGTCCCTGCTGGCCAGGCGGATGCGGGCGGCGGGTCAGGCCGCTCTTACCGGCCAGCTGGCGGGCGCCCTTGAGCCCGAGCTCGACGCCGGCGCGCCGCGAGAGTTTTTCGAGCGATCGACGAGGGGCCATGTTAGAGCTATACCGCGATCACCGGGTACGCGAAACCACAGTGCTAGTCCGGGCTGGCTTCCACCTTGACCGAGACGGTGGTCGCGACCGCGACCGCCTTATAGAGCGGTCAATGAGTTTTGTAGTGCTCGACCAGCTGGACCGCCTGCTGCGGCGAGGGGCCGGCGAGGCGAAACGTCATGTCGATTTGCTGGAACACCGAAGTATCGGAGCGATGCCGGACCGCCTCCAGGTTCACCTCGATCTTCTCCAGGCGGACCGCCGTGTCGCGCGCGCGGCCCTGCACCAGCAAGACGCCGCAGGCCGACACGCCGGCGAGAAACGCGTCCGCGGGCGTGACCTCTTCACCCGGGCCCCCCAGGTGGGTCGGCTCGTCGATCACGAGCTGGCGGTCGCGCACCCGGTTGATCGAGCGACCTGGCGTCGCGGTGCTCGCCGAGTGGACCCGGTTCACCACGAGGTCATCGTTGGCCATTCGCCCTCCTTCATACCATGTCCGGCTTATGCCGGTTTCGACCGTCTGCAACGGGTGCTAGGCTGAACACGCAACCCGAGGAGGAAGCGATGAGCACAGTCGTATCCGACGAAAAGGCAACGACGAAGACCGCTCCGAAGGAATACCGGCAGTTCATCGATGGCAAGTGGGTCGCGGCGTCGAACGGCACCACCTACGCCGACCATGACCCATTTACCGGCGAGACGATGGCTACCATCCCGGCATCGACCCGGGAGGATGCGAAGCGCGCCGTGGAGTCGGCGGCCGGGGCCTTTCCCGGATGGTGGAAGACACCGCCCGGCGCCAGGCAGCGGCTGTTGCTGAAAGCGGCCGACATCCTGGAACGGCGCCAGATGGAGATCGTCGGTCTGCTCGCATCAGAGACCGGCTGCACCTTCGGCTTCGGCATGTTCCAAACGATGTTTACGCCGAACCTGCTGCGCCAGGCTGCCGGCCTTCCGTATCAGTCAACCGGCGAGATCATCCCGGCCGACCTGCCCGGGGCCTTCTACATGGGGATCCGTCAGCCCGTCGGCGTGGTCGCTGGGCTGGCACCCTGGAATGCGCCACTAATCCTCTCCCTGCGTGCGATCGCGGCGCCCATCGCCTTCGGGAATGCGGTGGTCTTGAAGCCGTCGGAAGAGTCACCCATCACCGGTGGCCTCATTTACGCCGAGATCTTCGAGGAAGCCGGCTTCCCGCCCGGCGTGGTCAACGTCGTCACCCACGCGCCGGGCCAGGCCGAGCCAGTGGTGGACGAATTCATAGAAAACCCGAAGGTGCGGCGGATCAGCTTTACGGGATCGACCAAAACCGGACGCGTGCTCGCCCAGAAGGCCGCCCGGTACCTGAAGCGGATGGTGCTGGAGCTCGGCGGCCAGAACCCGTTGATTGTGCTCGCCGACGCGGACCTCGAATATGCCGTCAACGCAACGGCCTTCGGCACCTTCCTGCACCAGGGGCAGATCTGTATGTCGGCCCGGAAGATCATCGTCGAGCGTCCGATCGCCGAGGAGTTCACGGAAAAGCTCGTGGCCAAGACCAGGAGCCTCAAGGTCGGAAGTCCAACGGAGATGGACACCATCATCGGTCCGCTGATCAACAAACAGGCGCTGGACCGGGTGCGGTCGCGGGTGGACGAGGCGGTCAGCCACGGCGCGAAGCTGCTGACCGGCGGCAAAGCGCAGGGTACCTGCTACGAGCCGACGCTGCTCAGCGATGTTCCCGCCGACGTGACGTTGAGCAACGACGAGACCTTCGGACCGGTGGCGACGATTACCGTCGTCAACGATCCTGATGAGGCGGTCAGGCTGGCGAACCAGACGACCTACGGATTGGCAGCCGGTATCCTGACGCGCGACGCGGATCGGGCGCTGGCGCTGGCCGAGCGGATCGAGGCCGGCATCGTCCACATCAACGACCAGCCGGTCAACGATGAGCCACAGGTGCCCTTCGGCGGCGTAAAGGACAGCGGCTATGGCCGCTTCGGCGGAGGCGAAGCGGCGCACGAATTCACCGAGATGCGCTGGGTGACTGTGCAGAGCCAGGGGAGGCCCTTCCCCTTTTAAGAGGAGGTCGAAAATGTACGGAACGATCATGCGCGCGAAAGTCAAGGCCGGCCAGCTCGACGCCTTCCGGAAATATTCCCAGGCGCAGGCCACGCCGGACAATGCAAGCGGATGGGTCTCCAGCGAGTTCGCGGTCGAGGACAAGGACCCGAACCGAATCGTCGGGATCATCCGGTTCAAGGACAAGGAGAGCTACGTCAAGAACGCGAACGCTCCGCAAACCAACGACAACTACGACCAGATGCTCAAGTTCCTGGAGGGCCCGCCGGAGTGGATCGACGTCACCTATGTCGCCTTTCAGGGTGAGCCGCTCAAGGAATACATGATGACCGGCTCGACGCCGGGGGCCTAGCCTAGCCGGCTCGAAACCGCCCCGCTCCCCGCCTGTTTGTCTTCGCCTCCAGCCGAGGCAATAAACTCGCCTTCGAGCAGGTATTTGTAGATACAAACATATTCTGTTCAGGAGGAAACGTCAGCAATGGCCACGCAAGTCGACACCGCACAACGCCAAGTCGTCCTCGTCAAGGACGCCCGGATCCGACCGATGATGGGCAATCTCGTCCTCGAATCCTTGCCCTTAGCGGGGATCCCCAACTCGATGGTGGATCCGTACATCCTCGTCCACGAGGCGACCATCAAAATCACGCCGGAGCAGGCGAACCAGGACACGACGCACCCGCACCGCGGGTTCGACAACCTCTGGTACGCAATCTCGGGCTCCTCGAGCACGGGCCACAGCACCGGTCCGGGCGGCACCATAGAACGAGCCAAGCTCGAGGAAGGATCGGTCCTGAAGGTCCGCACGGGCCGCGGCGTCTTGCACGCCGAAGGCATCGGCAAGGATGAGCTCGAGGAGGGCAAGCTCGGCACCGAGATGCGCGGCCTTCTCTTCTGGGTCAACCTGGCGCGCAAGGACAAGAATGTTGCGCCAACCGCGCAGGTCGTGCAGCGCGCCGATCTCCCGGTCCGGCACGAGGGCGACGCCACCGTCCGGACACTCGTCGGCGAGGGCTCACCGATCACCCTCGGGACGCCAGGGCTGATCCTCGACGTCGAGCTGCCGAAGGGCGGATCTGTCAACATCCCCGTCCCGCCCGACTTCAACGGGTTCGTTTACATGCTCGAAGCCGAGGCCAGGTTGGGCGCCAACAGGAGTCGGGCCAACCGCTCGCAGATTGCCGTTCTTGGACCCGGTGGCCTGCTCTCTGTGGAGGACGCGCAACCGGGGACGCGGTTCATGCTCATGGCCGGGAAGCCGTACGGCGAAACGCCTGTCTACAACGGGCCTTACGTCGATTGATGCCGGTCGGCGCCCAGTGCTGGCACGACGTGGGTTAGCTCCGTAGGCTTGCTTCCTCGTCGAACTTGTGGCCATCTGCGCCGTCGAGATTCCGCCGGGCGCGGCAATCTCTCGTCAGGTTTTGACGAGGAGGCGGTCAGCTACCGCCTCCCCATTTGCCGTATTAGCCGCAGCTGAACTTGTCGAAACTTACGACGATCGTGGGATTGGTCAGCGGATTCAAGATGGTGATGTGAGCAACGTCGTGGAAGCTGAGCGTCGACCCGTCAGACCCCGTGCCCCTAAGACGGAAGGTCGCGGTGGTGGTGAAGTTCCTCAGATTTTCGTTGTCGCCGTCCCAGGTCGTGAACTTCCCGCTGAAGCTTGGCTGGCTGGGATCAGCCGGGACGAACGCGAACTCACCGGTGGCCGTGAACGTCTCCCAACCCGTGCCGGCGCCCACCCCCGAGGTCAGAAACGTCGCATGGGCGACACCGTTGTAGGTGAGCGTGACTGTGCCCGGCGCCCCTGTACATGGGTTCGGGACTGGCATTGTCTGCACGGCGTTGTGGAAGGTTTGCGTGAAGCTGACGGCGCCGGCACCGCTGGCCGAGACGGGCAACGATAGGGCGAAGAACGCGGCGGCACACGCGGTGATAGACAGAAGCTTCCTCATATTTCCTC
>VBEW01000116.1 GCA_005889225.1 Chloroflexota bacterium
ACGCGTCGGTCGAGGTGCTGAAGGCGCTTGCTGATCCGACGCGCCTGCAGATGGTCGGCGTCCTCAAGCGCTCCACGCGGCCGGTCTGCATCTGCGACTTCACGGCCGCCTTCGAGCTGAGCCAGCCGACCATCTCCCATCACATGGCGAAACTGCGGGACGCCGGCCTGGTGGACGTGACGAAGGTCGGTATCTGGGCCTATTACCGGTTGGCCGGCCACCTCGAGCCGAAGACTCGAGCCCTGCTCGACGTGCTCGTCTAGCCCGCCGTGGCTCGGGTGCTGTTCGTCTGCCACCAGAATGCGGGGCGGTCCCAAATGAGCGAGGCGCTCTTTCAGCGTGCGGTTGACGGCCGGCATGAATCGAAATCCGCCGGTACCCGCCCAGCCGAGCAGCTGCATCCGGCGGTGGTCGAGGCGATGCGCGAGGTGGGCATCGATCTTTCCCAGAAACGGCCCGCGCCGCTGACCGATGAGCTGGCCCGCTGGGCCGACGTGGTCGTGACGATGGGGTGCGGGGACGAGTGCCCGTACATCTCGGGGAAGACCTACCTCGACTGGGAGCTCACGGATCCCGCGGACCGTCCGCTGGCGCAGGTGCGCGTGATCCGTGACGACATTCGCGCGCGAGTCGAAGGGCTTGCGCGCGAGCTCGCCGGCTAGAGTCCCACAAATCCGGGGCGGCCTCGCGTCCGCAAGATCGGTCACCCCGGCTCATTGCTCCCGGAGGATGGTCTGGCCTGAAGCCCGCCTGGCCGCCGCGGGGCGGGCCGGCCGCCTCCGGTTTCCGCTCGACTGGCCGGTGGCTGTCATCTGGGCGCTGGCCGCGGTCGGACTGCTCCTCCTCGTTCGCTTCGACCTGTCGCCGCCCCTCGCGTTCAACGACGACTGGATGTACGCCTGGTCGGTACGGCAGCTGGTGGCCGGGCACGGCCTGCACGTCTTCCCGGAGAGCACCGCATTAGCCCTCCCGCAGGTGGTGTGGGGTGCCCTGCTCAGCCTGGGCCATCCGGATCCGCGCCTGTTGCGGTTGAGCGTTGTGCCGGTGGTTGCGTTGACAGCCTGGGTCAGCTTCCTGCTGGCGCGGCGGCTTGGCGCCGATCGGTTCTGGTCCGCAGTGGCGGCGACCACGCTGCTGGCCATGCCGCTGTTCATGGCCAACGCGACCAGCTTCATGACGGACAACATCTTTGTGGGGATCGTCATGGCCGTGGCGTTCACCGGCCTGGGCTGGGCGAGTCAGGGGAAATGGCGCTGGGTGTGCGTGGGCTTGCTCGTACTGGCGCCACTGGAACGGCAGGTCGGGCTGGCGCTGATTCCCGCGGTGATGCTCGGATTGCTCTTCGTTCGCCGGAGTGGATGGACCCGGGCCGATACCGCGGCGAGCGTGGCGATGTGGGCCCTTCCCGCGGCCGCGGTGTTCGTCGCCGGCCGGCTTGTGGTTAGCCAGCCGCTGTACCCGATCATGAATTTCTCACAGCTCGACGTCGGACACGCGATCTTTCCGCTGGCGCCGATGCTTGGGTTGGGCTTGATTCCATTCGCGGCCGCCCTCGCCTTGCGGCCCCCCATCCCTAACCGGGACACCGTGTGGTCCCTTGGCATCGCTGTGCTCGCGGTGGTCGGGGTGGTGGGATGCCTGGTCGACCTGGCCCGGTTCGGGATGATTTTCCCGGGCAACGTGTTTTCGCCACTTGGCTTCACCGCCACCCTGGCCGGGTCGAAGCCGCCGATTTTTCCGGGGCCGGTGTTTCAGGCCGTCGAGATCGCCGCCGTCATCAGCTTCGTGATGCTGCTGGTGGTCCGTCGGCGCTGGTGGACCCCGCGCGTCCTGGGTCCCCATGGGGTCGTCCTCATCCTGGTCAGCGCGGCCCAATTCCTGCCGCTCCTGGTGGTGCAGTGGTTTATCTACGACCGCTACTTCCTGCCCGTCATCGCGCCGCTGGTTCCGCTGGTCGCCGCCGTCGCGAGTGGGGCGGTTCGGCAACCCGCGGCCAGGGCCTGGGCCGCGGCCGCGCTGGCCGGGGGACTGGCGCTCTACGTCATCGGTGAGCAAGACTACGTGGCCTGGCAGGGTGCGCGAGATCAGGCCGCGCGGCTCGCCTACCAGCTGGCGCCCCGGGAGCAGGTGCAGGCCGGGTTCGAGGCCAACGCCGTCTACGTCGAGCTACCGAATTACGAGCGAACAGGCCGGGCGGATCTGTTCGCCATCCTGGGTCCGGAGCATCCGCGCGTGATCCTCCGCTTTGCCCCCGCGTCCGATCCGGCCACCGGCGTGTCGTACTCGTCCCTGAATCCGGGACGAATCGTGCTGGCCCAATAGCCCCGCTGGAAAGAAGGTCCCCGCCCGCGTCGTTGAAGCCGGTGGATGCCGAGCCTTTCCGTCATCGTTCCCTGCTTCAACGAGGAGGGCTCCATCGGGCCCTTTCTCCGTGAGCTCGCCGACCAGGCCGGTTCATTTTCCCGGTTCGAGATCATCGTGGTCGACGACGCGAGTCGGGATGGATCAGCCACCATCATCCGATCCCTGGCTGCAGACCTTCCGCTGCGCGTGATCACCCACGCCCGAAACCGCGGACTGGGCGCCGCGGTGCGCACCGGCTTCGACGCGGCCACCCTGGAATGGGTGACCTATCTGCCGGGGGATGGCCAGGTGCCGGCCGGGGAAGTCCGCAAATTCTTGCCGTACATGGCCGCCTATGACCTGATCATCACCCGGCGAGGGGCGCGCCCCGGTTATACGGCCTACCGGCGGCTGGCCTCGGCTGTCTACACCACCTGGGTCTCCCGCGCCTTCGGACTGCGGGTCACCGACTTCAACTGGGTGCAGGTCTGGCGGCGGGCGCTCTGGCTGCGCCATAGCAGCCGGTTCAACAGCGTCTTCTTCTGCGCGGAGTTCCTGGTTCGCTGCCAGGAGGAACAACCGCGGATGGTCGAAATCGAACTCGGTTACCTGCCGCGCCGGACAGGGAAGGCCAAGAACGGCTCAGCACGAGCCGCGCTGCTGGCCGCCTGGCACATCACCCGGCTCTTCGCCGAAGAAGCAGGCGACGGGCGCTGGCACTGTCTCCATCCCGTTGCTCCTGATCGACCCGAGCCGCTCGATGAGCGGCGCGCCGCCTGACGTCTAAGGGAGCCAGATCTCGGAAGCGGACTGCACGTCGGTGATCCACCATCGGCCATCGATGTCGACGAGCGTGTAATGGTAGTAGCCAAGGAAGCGGTGGGTGGTGCGCCGGCCGAGGCCAACGCCTTTCTCGGCATCAGGCACCAGCCGGTAGATCCACTCTTCCTTGGTCGTCACGTTGACGTTTTGCGGACTTGCCTCCAGGCCATAGGCCGACAGCTCGACCTTGCCGATTTGGAGGTACGCCGTGTAGGACACATCGAGCACCTCACAGGTGATGTCCAACCTGGCTGCGGGGAACGATTCGAAGTCACCGGAAAGGTCGTGCGCCACCTGGGAGAGCATCGGCTCGAGGTACACCTCGCGCAGCACGTCGGCGTCCCGGTTGTTGTAAGCCTGCTGATTGAGCTTGATGGAGCGCAGGACCGTGTCCTTGATCGCCGACACATTGAACGCCGTCTCCCGCTGCACGTGTAGAGAGTAGCAAAGGGCCGAATCGCATCCCTACGGGTTCGGGAGGGCGACGGTCCAGTAAAGCTTTGTAAAGCGCGCCGCCGAAGCCCGCCCGCGACCCGGCGTAGTGCGAAGCAATTCCCTCGATCCCCGTCAAATCAATGCGCGCACCCGCAGGAAAGAACACGTCGTGAAGAAACCGCATTCTGTTTCCACTTCCCGCAACCGGTTCAACTGGCGCCTCTGGTTTGCCCTGGGCGCGCTGACCGAGCTCTTCCTTCTCTACGTGGCTCGGTGGTGGGCGCCATCGCCGATCACCTACTTCCTGGCGGTGCTGTTCCTGCCGGTGATGGTGCTTACCGGATTCTGGAGCTTCAAATACTTCCGGGTGGTCCAGCTGAACCTGGAGCTCTCCCGGCGGGCGGACCAGAACCTCCAGGAGCTCAGCCATTTCTTCGAGACCGCGACCGCGGTCTCCAACCTGACCAAGCTTGGCGAGGACCTCGGCACCCTGACCACCAAGCTGGCGGAGCTGCTCGACGTCGAGATGTGCGGCCTGTTCCTCTACCAGCAGGGACTCGAGGCGTTGATCGCGCCGGCGGCGCCCTCCGGAATGCGGGAAAGCCGGCTGTTCAATCAGATGCGCCTCAACCAGCTTCGGTTCGGCGCCAACGCCTCGACCTTGATCGGCCGGGTGTTCGTGACTCAGCAGCCCACCATCATCGAGGATTGCCTCCACGACCTCGAAGCCGGCCAGTTGCTGCCGCAAACCTTTGGCTATCACGATCTGCTGCTCGTGCCCCTGGGATCGGGTGGCCGCCCGCTGGGCGTGCTGATGCTGGCCAATAAGCGGCACGGGACCTTCAGTGGCAATTACGACGTGAAGCTATCCGCCTCGCTGGGGGCGGAGGTTGCGGTCTCCCTCGAGAACACCTTCCTCTTCGAGCAGACCCGGCAGCAGGCGCAGCGCCTCGATGCCTCGATGGAGATGCTGCGTCAGGTGTCACAAGCGCTGACCGCCACCACGGTTGGTCCGCGCGCGCTCTTAGAGGGAGTCGCGCACGCCGTGATCGAGGTGTCGGGTGCCGCTTCTTGCCTGATCACGCTCACCACGGGAGGCGGGCCGGCCGACCAGGTGATCGAGGTGGAGGAGGGCGTCGATCCGCGCGTTCATGGCAAGCCTCTGAACCACGTCTCGCCGGGGCTGGTCACCCAGGTCGTGATCGAGCGGCGACCGGTGTTCTCGGAAGACATCCAGCTCGACGGCCGCTTCCCCCTCGACCCGCTCGCGCAGCAATACGGCTGGCGGGCTGCGCTGGGGTTGCCGATGTTTCTCGAGCGCGAGTTTGTCGGCACGGTGTCGGTCTATTTCCACGAGTTGCGCGCCTTCGACCCCACGCTGATGCAGGTGCTGCAGATCCTCGCCAACCAGGCGGCGGTTGCCCTCGATAACGCTCGCCGCTTCCAGCGGGAGCGCCAGACCATCGAAATGCTGCAGCGTGCCAACCTCGAATTGCAGGAAGCGGACCGCATGAAGTCCGAATTCCTGACCAACATGTCGCACGAGTTGCGCACACCCCTGAACGCCATCATCGGTTTCTCGGAGATCATCCGCACCACACCGGAACTGTCCGAGGCCGAGCGCGGCGAATTCGCGGAGACGATTCACAACAGCGGACGCCGGCTCTTGACGCTGATCAATGACATCCTGGACCTGACCCACATCCGGGCAGGCCGACTCGAACTGCACCCCGCACCCTGCCTCCTGGCGGAGGCGGTTGACGCCGCCCTTTCCGAGAACGCCGCCGCCGCCACCCAGAAAGAGCTGACGGTGACCTCCAAGGTAAGCCGCACCATGCAGGTCGTCTTCGATCCGCGCAGCCTCCGCCACGTCGTCCATAACCTGGTCAACAACGCCGTCAAGTTCACGCCGCACCACGGCAGCGTGGTCATCAGTGCGGCTGAGAGCGAGGCCGGAACGGTGGTCGAGGTACGCGACACCGGCATCGGCATCAAGCCCGAAGACCAGCCGCGCCTCTTCGAGGAGTTCCGTCAGGTCGACGGCTCGACCTCGCGCGGCTACGAGGGGGTCGGCCTCGGCCTGGCGCTGTCGAAGCGGCTGGTCGAGCTGCAAGGCGGACAGATCTGGGTGGAAAGCACACCGGGGAAGGGCAGCGCCTTTCGCTTCTTGATCCGGCGGATCCCGCTGATCGCCCGCCCCGCCGGCGATCAACCCATCGGGCGGGGACCGCTCCCGAGGGTGGCATGAGCGAGCAGGTCGGCACCCGGCGGATTCTGATCGCCGACGACGATCCCGAACGCCTCAAGGCGCTCGTGGAGCGGCTGCAGCGGGAAGGCTTCAGCGTGCTCTCCGCCCAGGATGGTCTGGAGGCGCTCGACCGGGCCCGCGAGGAGCTGCCCGACGCGATCATCCTCAACCTGCTGCTCCGGCGGATCGACGGGCTGCGGGTTTGCGAGATCTTGAAAAGCAACCCGGCCACGACGAACATCCCGGTGCTGCTGACGGCCGGCGTCCACGTCGATGCCGATGAGGGTCAGCGGGCGCTGGCGGCGGGCGCTGACCGGTTTCTCAGCGACCTTGGTCCACTCTCGACCGGGTCTGGACGCGAGCTGGGCGCCGGCCAGGACCTGGTCCAGGCGGTGCGGATGCTGCTGGGGGCGGAGCCCGAGCTGGAGTTGCGGCCCGTCCTGCTCGCGATCGACGATGACCCGGACAACCGCGCCTTCCTGACCAAGGCCGTCTCCAGGCAGGGCTTCGACGTGGTGACCGCGCCTAACGCTACCCAGGCCCGCCGGCAACTGGACGGACGCCGGCCGGCCCTGATCTTCCTCGACGTCCAGATGCCGGAGGAGAGCGGGCTCACCCTGCTCCCCCAGATGCTGCGCGACTTCCCCGAGTCCGTGGTCGTGATGATGACCGCCTACGGCTCCGAGCAGGTCGCGGCCGAAGCCCTGCGCGGCGGCGCGGACGACTACATCGCCAAGCCGATCGATCTGCAGCGGCTGCGTGAGCTGCTGGAGCGCAACCTCGAGAAGCAGCGGCTGCGCGCGGAACGGCAGAGCCTGGTCGCCCGGCTGAAGGATTCCAACCGCTACCTGATGCGCCAGCACTCGGCCTTGCGCCGGGCGGATGAGGAGATCCTTCAGGTCAACCGACAGCTCGAGCAGTCGAACCGATACAAATCGGAATTCCTGGCCAACATGTCGCACGAGCTGCGCACGCCCCTGAACGCGATTCTCGGCTTCAGCGAGATCTTGCTCGACGTCACGATGAACCTGACGGCCGGTGAACGCACCGAATTTCTGCGCAACATCCACAGCAGCGGCCAGCATCTGCTGGGGCTGATCAACGACATCCTCGACCTGGCGAAGATCGAGGCGGGCAAGATGGAGCTGAAGGCCGAAGAGATGGCGGTCAAGGATGTGATCCAGGAGGTCACCGGCATCCTCGACCCGATGGCGCGCCAGCAAGGACTGCAGGTGACGACGGTCGGCGCCGCCGAAGCCGGGGTGATCAGCGCAGACCGCAGCAAGTTCAAGCAGGTGCTTTACAACCTGCTGTCCAACGCGGTGAAGTTCACGCCGGCGCCCGGCCAGATCACGCTCACGGTGAAGGACTCCCCTGAGCAGCTGACGGTTTCGGTCCAGGACACCGGCATCGGGATGAAACCAGAGGATCTGCCCAAGCTGTTCCGCGAGTTCGAGCAGATCGACGGCTCGTACACCCGCCGCTATCAAGGCACCGGCCTGGGGCTGGCGCTCTGTCGCCGCTTCGTCCAGATGCACGGCGGCAGGATCTGGGCCGAAAGCCACTTCGGGAAAGGCTCGACCTTCACCTTCACGATCCCCCGAGCCCTTCGCCCGGCTGCCGAGCTGCCGGTGGAGGAGGCGCTGCAGCCGATCGAAACCATGGAGCTCCCACTGGCCCTGGTGGTCGAAGACGATCCGGTGAGCAGCCAGCGGATGACGGCAGAAATCCAGGGCGTGGGCTTTCGCGTCGCGCACGCCCAGGACGGAGATGAGGCCCTGCGCAAAGCGATGGAGATCCTGCCGGATCTCGTGGTCATGGAGACCGTGCTCCCGGTCAAGGACGGATGGCAGGTTCTGCAGGAATTACGGGCGCGGGCGGCCACCGCCGACGTGCCCGTGCTCGTCTGCTCGGTCACGAAAAATCAGCACTTGATGAGCGAGTACGGGGTGGTGGGGTACGTCGCCAAGCCCTGGGAGACGCGGACCATGCAGGACGAGCTGCGCCGCATCGGGCAGGGGATCAAGGCACGGCGGGACCGGGTCCGGATTCTGCTGGTCCATCGGGACCGGCGGGCACTGGCGCCGCTGGCCGCTGACTTGGTCGAGGAGGGCTTCGAGGTGTTTCGCGCGCCCGGTCTGCAGGAGGCCTTGGAGAAAGCCCGGGCCGCGGCCCCAGACGTCGTCGTCCTCGCGCCCCCCGAGCCCGAGTGGGTGCTCGGGCTGCGTGGACTCCCCGGCCAGCCCGCGCTGCTGGCCCTGGGCGAAGTTTCACCGAGGGTGCCAGCGACGGCTTGGAGCGCCGTTATACCTTCTGGCCTCTCCCAGCCAGATGCCGTATTGCACGCCATCAAGGGCCTGGAGGTCGTTCAGAGGCGAAGGAGGACAGGGCGTGACCGCCGGCAAGGTTCTGATCGTCGAAGATAACCCGGTCAATCTGCGGCTTGCCCAGTTTCTCCTGGAGAAGAAAGGCTTCAGCGTGCGCAAGGCGGGCAGCGGCGCCGAGTGCCTGGCCGAGATGACCCGCGACCTGCCCGACATCGTGCTGATGGATATCCAACTCCCCGGCGAGGATGGGCTGGCCGTCACCCGAAAGATCCGCTCCGACGCCCGGATGGCGGGCGTCATCGTGGTCGCACTGACGGCCCATGCCATGGCCGGCGATCGGGAGAGGATCCTAGGCGCCGGCTGCGACGGCTATATTCCCAAGCCCGTCGACCCCCAGGGCCTGCCCGGCGAGGTTGCCCGCTACCTGCAGCAGGGGCGGCTGAAGACGGCGTAATGAGCGAGCAGTCAGCAAAGCCCAGCCGGGCCAGCGAGTCCGCGTCGAAGTCCAGCCGGCCCTATACCGACATTCTTCAGCTCAACCAGGAGCTCGTTCAGAGTCTGCAGGGCCTGGTGGACGAGCACGAGGCCCGCAAGAAGGAAGTGGACGAGCTCCGCTTCGCCCACGACCAGGCGCAGGCCGAGATCGCCCGCCTGCAGGAGGAGCTACGCCACGCGAACCAGCGCGACTCCGAACGGCATGAGCAGCTGCGCCAGCTCGAGCAGGAGCGGGTGGATCAGCTGGGCGCGATGAGCGCCCACCTCGACGCCCTGCGGGCCGCCGTCGATCGCTACCTCCAGCAGGGTCGGAAGGCGGCCTGATGCCAGAGACACCGAAGCCGAAATCCTTCGCCGACATCCTGCAACAAAACCAGGATTTCATCGCGCATCTGCAGGCCCTGCAGGAGGACGTCGGCTCGGAGCTCGGGGAAAAAGAGAAAGAGCTGGCCCTCGTGAAACGTCAGCTCGCCGAAAAACAGCAAGAGCTCGACGAGATGCAGAATGCCCAGTTGCAATGGGCGATGGACCGTCAGTCGCTCCTCGATCAACACGAATCGTTGAAGCAAGGGCACGTAGACCTGCAGCAGAGCCACGACCAGGCGAAGGTTGAGCTCGCGCGACTCAAGGACGACATCGCCCGGGCCAAGACGCGCGATGAGGAACGGCGCGGCCAGCTTCGCCAGCTCGAGCAGGAGCGGATCCAGCTGGCGCAGAAGTCTGAGGGGGACCAGAAGAAGGTCCGGGCGGATCTCAAGGCCGCCCAGGACGACCTCGACAGCCTGCAATCGGCCCAGCTGCAATGGGCGATGGATCGGGAGACGCTGCTCAAGGACCGCGACACGGCAGTGGCCAAGCAGGCGCAACTCGAGCAGGAATGGCAGAAAGCGCGGGTCGATCTGACCAAGGACAAGGTGCGGCTGAGCGATGCCACGGCGCAGCTGCAGCAACAGCTCAAGGCCGCGCTGGCTGAGGTCGAACCCCTCAAGGCGGCGCGCGAGAAGTGGCAGGCCGACCGGCATCGGCTGATTGCGGATGTCGCACGGCTGGAGCAGGAATCACAGGAAGCCGAGTCCCAGTTCCGAGCCGATCGCAAGCTGCTGCAGGGGCAGCTCGACGAAGCGCGCAAGAAGGCCGCGGACCTCGACAAGGCCGAAGTCGAGTTCGCCCGGATCAGCGACGAGCGCTCCGCTCTGCTGACGAAGGTCAAGGCCCTGGAGAAAGACTGGCAGAGCCGCGAGGCCTCCATCGCCGAAGAGAAGTCCGTCCTCAAGAAGCAGGTCGCGGATGCCGTTGCGAAGCTGGCCGCCATGCAGCAGGACTACGAGAAGGTCAAGGCGCTGCACGCCGACCTGGCGGGGGAGACCGGGCGCAAGGCGGAGCAATGGACGGCGCGCGAGCAGCGGCTGACCTCGGAAAAGAACCAGCTCAAGGTGGACCTGGAGCGCGTGCAGGCGCAGCTTTCCGACATGATGTCGCAGTCCAACGACCTGCAGACCCAGCGAGCCAGCCAGTCGAAAGAGCTGGAACAGGCCTGGCTGCGGGAGAAGGCGTCCCTCAAAGCGCAGCTCGATGACGCGCGCAAGGCCGCCGGGAGTGGGCCACCCTCGAGCCAGGTGCTCGCCCGTTACGAGGCGGAGAAACGGGCGATGCAAGCTCAGCTGGATAGCATGAGAACCGAGCTGACGGCGAGCGGGAAGAACAAGGATGCGGCGCCGGCGCTGGCCCAGGCGAAGCGCGACTTCGAGGCGAAGTTCCGGGTCATCTACGACCAGAGCCACGATCTCAACTCGCCCCTCAATGCCATCAACGGCTTCTCCGAGATCCTGCTGGACGAAAAAGGCAACAAGACGACGCCCGAGGAGCGGCGGGAATTCGTCGCCCACATCAACGAGAGCGCCAAGCGGCTCGGCGAGCACATCCGGGAGCTGATCGAGTTCGCCAAGCAGGAGGCCGGCATCCAGGAGCGCCCGGTGCAGATGGTGCCGCCCGTGGGGATGGGCAGCAAGCCGCCCGTCATCCTGGTCGCCGACAACGACCCCGCCGTCAAGGAACGGATCGAGCCGTTCCTCAGCCACGCCGGCTACGAGGTGGTGATTGCCGCGAGCGCCCAGGAGGCGCTGCGCAAGGCGGTGCAGCTCCAGCCTCTGGCCGTCCTGATCGACACCCAGCTGCCGCCCAACGGCGGGAGCGGGCTGGTCTACGACCTGCGCCGGGAATCCAAGACCAAGGACATCCCGATCGTGCTGACCTCGAAGGTCAACAAGGAATCGCTGCCGTTCGACATCGGCCAGGCCGACTTCCTCACCAAGCCAATCGACCGCCAGCAGTTGCTGCAAATGATGGTGAAGTTCGACCTGCTGGCCGACGGGAAGCGCGGCAAGAAGACCCCGTCGTCGATCCTGATCGTCGACGACGACCCCCAGAACATCCGGCTGGTCAAGGCCATGCTGAAGCCGTTCAACATGGAGGTCATCGTCGCCGACGGCGGCAAGGCCGGCCTCGAGCTGGCCTTGAAGAAGAAGCCGGACCTGATCATCCTCGACCTGATGATGCCCGACGTCGATGGGTTCGAGGTCGTCTCCAAGCTGCGCGAGGACCCGGCCGGCAGCCAGATCCCCATCCTTATCTATACGGCGAAAAACATCACCAGCGAGGACCGCGAGCGCCTGCAGGGGAACATCCAGACGATCATCCAGAAGGGAGACTTCGGCAAGGACCGCTTCCTGGAGATGATCAACAACCTTCAAACCAGCCACGCGGCGTAAGGACGAGGGCGCGGATGACGGCCCTCGACCGCCAGTTCGTCCGGCTCCGGTTTGTCGCGCTCGCGATCCCCTTCGGCTTGCTGCTCTGGCTGCCCTCCGCCTCGGTGCCGATCACGATCGTCCTCACAGGCTTGATGGGCGCCTACAACGGTGTGGCGGAACTGGCCATTCGGAAGCGGACGATCCCCCGCTTCGCGCGGCCGATGGCGGTGCTCTTGCTCGTCCTCGACCACCTGGTTGTCACCGGCTGGATCCTGCTCTTCGCCACCCCGTCGTCGCCCGTGCCCTACCTGCTCTTTGCGCTGGTCGCCGCCGAGGCCGTCTTCCGCTTCGACCTTTGGGGTGGCATCGGCACCAGCCTGTTCTTCACCAGCGGCATCATCCTCTTCCAGACGAGCGACCTGGGCCTGGCGATCTCCGTGCGCGATTCAATCCTTCGAGCGATCCCGACGGTCGCGGTCATTACCGGCCTGGGCGCCGCGGTGCGCGCGATGAATCACGAGATCCGTGGTACCCGCCGGCGCCTGGACCAGACCGAGCAGCTCCGCAAGGTGCTTGGCGAACTGGTCGGGCAGCTCGATGTGCTGCACATGCTCAACACCGTCATCCGCTGCGGCATGGAGCTGTTGCAGATGGATTCCGGAGCGGTGGTTCTGCTGGACGAGGACCGGGGTGTCTTTACCATGCGGGCGGCCGTCCACCTGCCCGAGGCCGTGGCGGGCACCGCCATCTCCGCGGCCGACGGGATCGTGGGCCGGGTGGTACGGGAGCGGCGTCTGGTGATGCTCGCCGAGCCGCCGCTCTTCGACGTGGCGGCGCTGAATGCGGCCCAGTATGCGCGAGTCTTCGGCACGCCGGTCGTGCTCGAAGGCAAGGTCTTCGGGGTGCTGCACCTCCAGACCCGCGATGATCAGCGCCGCCTGACCCGTTGGGAAGAGGAAGCGCTGGAAGTGCTCGCCCAGCAGCTGGCCGTCGCCCTGCGAAACGTCCACCTGTTCGAGGAGACCGAGAAGCGCGCCCGCCGCCTCGAGCTCCTCAACCAATCCATCGACCAGATGAACCAGAAGCTGTTCGAGCCGGAGCTACTCGACATCGTGGCCACCGCGCTGACCGGCAATCTCGGTTTCGCCGCGGCCCAGGTCTGGCTGCTCGAGCCGAGCGATGGGGCGCTGTGGCGCCGGGCCAGCCACCACATCACCAAGCACGCGCCGCCGGTGCCAGGCCGAGTGGAGCGCGGCATGAGCGAGATTGGACAGGTGGCCGAGCTGCGGGTACCGATCGTGACGAACGACCCGGCGAATCACCGGCAGGTCGGACTGAGTCCGTGGATGTCCGAGGAGGGCATCCAGGCCTTTGCAGGCTTTCCGATGGTGGTGGGTGACCAGCTGCTCGGCGTGCTGGCCGTCTATCACCGACGGCCGCTGGATCGCAACACTATCGAGTTGCTCACCCTGTTCGCACAGCACGCGGCGACCGCCATCCAGGAGGCGCACCTCTTTCACCTGGCAACCGAGCAGACCGCGCGATTGGGCGCTGTGAACAGCGAGCTGCAGCGCGCGAACCAGCACAAGGCCGAGTTCCTCGCCAACATGAGTCACGAGCTGCGCACCCCGCTGAACTCGATCCTCGGCTTTTCGCAACTTCTGCTCGAAGGTGACGGCGGCGTGCTGACCCGCGACCAGCGTCAGGATGTGGACATCATTACCCAGAACGGACAGCATCTGTTGGCGCTGATCAATGACCTGCTCGACATCTCGAAGCTGGAGGCGGGCAAGGCGCAGTTGCACCGCGGCGAGGTCGAGGTCGAGCCGTTGATTTCCGAGTGCGTGGAAAGCGTGAGGTCGCTGGCCAAGACGAAAAAGCTGGAGCTGAGTGCCGCCGTGTCACCGGAAGTTGGGCGCGTCTTCGCCGACGGTCCCAAGCTCAAGCAGGTGCTCCTGAACCTGCTGGGCAACGCGATCAAATTCACCGAGTCCGGCAGCGTGCGGGTGACGGCGGAACGTCAGGGTGCCGAGCTGCTGATCAGCGTGCGCGACACCGGCATCGGCGTCCCCGCCGAAGACGTGGAGCGGATCTTCGAAAGCTTTCAGCAGGGCAAGAGCGGCGTCAGCGGCAAGTACCAGGGAACCGGGCTCGGGCTGGCCATCTCGCAGCAACTGGTGGAGATGCACGGCGGACGCATCTGGGTCAAGAGCTCACCAGGTCACGGGAGTACCTTCACCTTCTCCATCCCGCAGCGCGCGCTGCCCGAGGCCATCGACCTGACCAGTGCCGCATGAGCGAACGGCGCCCGGATGTGGCTCAGCCGAGCAGCCCACTGATCAACGCGATCGCGACCAGGACCATGACGCCGGCAGCCGCGAACTGCAGAGGCCGCTGGGGGACCCAGGCACCAAGCCGATTTCCCAGCCCGACCGCGATCCCTGCCACGGCCCAGAGCGCGAGCGTGGCGGAGACAAAGATGACGGCCGCCGACTGATAGCGCGCCTGCAGAGCCGCCGTTGCCAGCTGGGTGAGGTCTCCCCATTCGGCGACGAATACGACCGTAAACGCGGTCACGAACGGGTGTCGATGGCGCCGCTCCTCGCGTTCGAGTTCGCTCTGGTCATCCGACTCCCGGCGCTTCATGAGGTTTTGCCGGACCAGCAGGGTGGCCATCACAAGGAACAGGATGCCGGCGCCAATCCGGATCGGTTCTCGGGGCAGCAGGCCGAGCAGTGAGCCCGCCGCAACGGCGACGGCACTCTGGATGACAAAGGCGGCCGCCGCCCCAAGGAAGACGGGCAGCGGGCGGTGTCGAGTGGCCAGGACCAGCGCTGCCAGCGCCGTCTTGTCCGGAAGCTCGAGCAAGAAGATGACGGTGAAGACGGTCGCGCCCAGGCCTAATTCGTGCTGCACTTCGGGAGTGAGTCTAGCGAGGGGTGTTCGTCAGCATTGGCTCGCCTGTGAAACGAGCACAACAGGCTCGACCGGTGGGCGCCGATCGTAGAGCAGGTGAAAACAGCCGAGCACCTTACCGCTCTCCACGCGGAGTCTGTACGTATTGTCAACGCCGCGGTCCGATGTGCCAACTTCCAGGCCCTTTCCAGCCGGCAGCGCATCGTGCTGGCACGATTCGGGCGGGCAACTCAGCTGGTCGACGATGACGCCGGCTGCGGTGTCATTGACGATTCGCACACCCATCCACTGGTCAGTCGGATCAAGGCTGCAGTCTCCTCCGGCCGGACAGATCAGCTGTCCAACCAATACAAACGCGGCCAACATGACAACTGGACCAAGGATAAGAGCGGCAAGCCACCAACGCCGCGCCTGCATTTGTCACCTGGAACGCTGGTCTGCCCTTTAGGGTTTCGGCAGACGCGTTAATGGACCCAGAGGGGGAAGGAGAGGACGAACACAAGCAGCCCTAGCGCCAGGGTGCGCATGCTCACCCTGCCAAAGCCATCGGCTCTTGACCGGCCGGATAGTTGACCTTTGCCCCGAAGCGATAGCCGACGCCGCGCTTGGTCTGGATGTAGACCGGCTTGCTGGGATTCGGTTCGATTTTGCTGCGCAACCGCGAGATGTGCACGCGCAGCCCTTCCTCGTACGCCTCTTCGTCGCCGGCCCAGGCCTTGGCCAACAGGGTCTCGTTGGTGACCACCCGGCCGGCGTTGCGCACCAGGAGGAAGAGCAGCTTGGATTCGGTCGGCGTCAGGGTGACCTGCTGGCCCTTGACCCGAGCCCAGTGCTGCACGAAGTTGATCTGCAGATCCTGATCGATGACGACCTCTGGCTGCTCGACGCCGGCGGACTCGCCGTAGCGGCG
>VBEW01000059.1 GCA_005889225.1 Chloroflexota bacterium
CCTCTTTATCTTCATCACGCCACCCTCGACGGCGGAGCTGCTCAGCCGGCTGACCGGCCGCAATACGGAATCGCCCGGGGCGCTCGCCGTCCGGCAGAAGGAGGCGCTGATCGAGCTTGGCCTGGCGAAAGACTACGAGCACGTAGTCTGCAACCGACACGTGGACGAGACCGCGCGCGAGATCCTGGCGATGATCGCCGCCGAGCACGAACGCCGCCAGACACGGGTATGATGCAGCGGCGCCTGCAAGGACGCCGGGTCGTCGTCGGGATCAGTGGTGGGATCGCCGCGTATAAGGCGATCGAGGTCGTTCGGCTGCTCACGGAAGCCGGGGCGGAAGTTCAGGTGATGATGACGCCCGAGGCGACGCGCTTCGTGGCGCCGCTCACCCTCGAAGCCCTGTCCTATCACCCGGTCGCTGCCGACTGGCTGGCCCCCCAGGGTGCGGGAGAGAGCCACATCACGCTCGCCGAGTGGGCGGATCTGATTGCCATCGTGCCGGCGACCGCGAACAGCCTCGCGAAGTTCGCGCTCGGGCTCGCGGATGAGATCGTGTCGGGCACGGTACTCGCCAGCCGCGCCCCGCTCCTGGTCGCTCCCGCGATGAACGACCTCATGTACACGCACGTAAAGACCCAGGATCACCTCAAGGCGTTGCGGGCTCGGCACGCAGCAGTTGTTGAACCGGGAACCGGCCGTCTGGCCTCAGGCAAATCCGGTGTGGGGCGGCTGGCCACGCCAGAGCGGATCGTCGCCGCCATCGAAGCGGTGTTGCAAGATCGCCGCAACCTCGAGGGGCTGCGGGTGGTCGTCAGCGCCGGCGGCACCAGGGAGCCGGTCGACCCGGTCCGCTACGTCGGCAACTTTTCCAGCGGCAAGATGGGGCGTGCCCTGGCCGAGACGGCGGCCGCGCGCGGGGCGGACGTGACCCTGGTCACCACGGTGCCGACGAATCCAGAGGGGATCAACGAAGTCGCAGTAACGAGCGCCACCGAGATGCTGGCGGCGCTCAAGACGGCCTGCAGCGGCGCCGACATCCTGGTGATGGCCGCCGCGGTGGCGGACTATGCGCCCGACAAGGTCGCGGCGGCGAAACTGCGGCGCACCGATCAACCGATGGATCTGCACCTTCGCCCGAACGTGGACGTTCTGAAATCGCTCGGCCCGCACCGCGGCTTGTTTCGGGTCGGCTTTGCCGCAGAGACGGAGGACCTGCGCGCCCAGGCACAACAGAAACTGGCGGAAAAACAACTGGACCTGATGGTCGCGAACCAGATCGGGGTCGACGGCCAGGGCCTGGCAAGCGACTTCAACGCGGTCACCATCGTCTCGCCCTCGGGCGTAGTCGCCGAAGTGCCCCGCCTACCAAAGTGGGAGGTAGCCGGTCAGATCTGGGATGCGATCGATGCCGTTCGCAACCGCGGCGGCTGATCCCGGGCTGCGCTCGGTAGCGCAGGTGGCCGTGGAGGCTCGCGTCGGCAGCATCAGCGGCCTGTTCGATTACGCCGTGCCCGACGATCTGACCGGCGTGATCGAGGTCGGTCACCGGGTGCGGGTCCCGTTCGGAAAACGAACGGTGACCGGCTTCGTCTACGCCCTGGACAGGGCGCCGGCGGTGCTCGAGTTGAAGCCGATCGAGGCGTTGGTTGACGCCGAGCCGGTGCTCCCGCCGGTGCTGATCGAGCTCGCGGGATTGGTCGCCGGGCACTACGTGGTGCCACTGGACGAAGTGATTCGCGCGATCGTACCCCCTCGCGTCCGCGCCGTGGTCCGACGAACGGTCAAGCGCCGCCGGCAGAGTCGCATCCTCCGCCAGGCAACCGGGACCCCGGCCGCGGGGGGCATCACGCTCGAGCCGGCGCAGCAGGCGGCAAAAGAACGGATCGCCGTCGCCGTACGCCGCCACGAGGGCGAGGTGTTTCTGATGCATGGGGTGACGGCCAGTGGAAAGACGGAGGTCTACCTCGCGCTGCTGGCCGAGGTGCTCGCCACCGGCGGGCAGGGGCTCGTTCTTGTGCCGGAGATCGCGCTGACGCCGCAGACGGTCGCACGATTCGGCGCCCGCTTTCCCGGCCGGCTGGCGGTGCTGCACAGCTCATTGACCGAGGCGGAGCGCGCCGCCGAGTGGTGGCGAATCCGGCGGGGCGAGGCCGACATCGTTGTTGGACCGCGGGCCGCGGTCTTTGCCCCGCTCCCGCGGCTCCGGATGATCGTGATCGATGAAGAGGAGTCGTCCGCCTTCAAACAGGAGCGCATCCCCCGATACCATGCCCCGACGGTGGCCCGCTGGCTGGCCCAGCGAACCCAATCGGTCCTGATCCTGGGCAGCGCGACGCCGAGCGTCGCGACCTACGCGGCCGCCCTGTCCGGCCGATCGCACCTGCTCGAGCTCCCGCACCGCGCCCAGGGCCGACCGTTGCCACCGGTGACCGTGGTCGACATGCGAAAGGAGATCGCGACCCAACAGTTCAGCCCGCTCAGCCGCGAGCTCCAGGCCGCCATGGCCCGATCACTGGAACGTGGCGAGCAATCGATTCTCTTTCTGAACCGCCGTGGCCTGGCGACCTTCGTCCTCTGTCGCGATTGCGGCCAGGTTCGCGAGTGCGCGCACTGCAGCGTGGCGCTCGTCTACCACGCGGCGCTGGGCCGGCTGCAATGCCATTACTGCGGCAGCAGCGAGCCGATGCCGCGCCGCTGCCCCGCCTGCGGCAGTCGCTTCATCAAGAGCTTCGGCGTCGGCACTGAGCGCATCGAACAAGAGGTGCGCGCCCTGTTTCCGTCCTCCCGGGTGGTCCGACTCGATCGCGACGTGATGAAGACGCCGGATGCCGCGGAGATGGTCTTCGATCAGATGCTCTCCGGCGATGCGGACGTGCTCGTCGGCACGCAGATGGTGGCGAAGGGGCTGGACCTGCCCCGCGTGACCACGGTCGGCGTGGTCAACGCCGACACCAGCCTGCATTTCCCTGATTACCGTTCGTCCGAGCGGACCTTCAGCCTGCTCACCCAGGTGGCGGGTCGCGCCGGCCGGGGGACACGAGCCTCGAGCGTGTTCATCCAGACCTACACGCCGGACCATCCGGCGGTTCGGCATGCCCAATATCACGACTACCGCGGCTTCTACCGGGAGGAGCTCGAGGTCCGCCGGAGCTACCGATTTCCCCCGTTCGGCGAGTTGATCGTCGCCACCTACGGGCATCGCGACGAGGCGCGGGCGGAGCGGGAAGCGCGGTCGGCTGCCGAACAGTTGTCTGCTACAATCGGCCTGCTCAATTTGGGAGATATCGAGGTGCTGGGACCCTCTCCCGCGTTTGTGTACCGCCTGAAGGATGAATTTCGCTTCGAGGTGACGCTCAAGGGGACCGATCTGCAACGGCTGGCAGAGGGGCTACCGCGCGGTCGGGGCTGGAGCCTCGATGTGGACCCGATGTAGGCAGACCATGGCTGTGCTTCCTATCCTCACCCAGGAGTCTCCGATCCTTCGCCAGAAAGCGAAGCGAGTTCCGCGCGTCGACAGCAGCATTCGAAAGCTCATCGACGACATGGTCGATACCATGGTCGCGGCGCCGGGCGTCGGCCTGGCAGCGCCACAGGTCGGGGTCGGTCTCCGGGTGGTCGTGATCAAGACGGACACGAACCTCCACACGCTGATCAATCCGGAGATGGTGAAGTGGGAGGGTGAGCAGATCGGTCTGGAAGGCTGCCTCTCCGTCCCCGGCTATGTGGGGGAGGTCAAGCGCTACATGCAGGTGGTCGCGCGGGGGCTGAACCGGCATGGCAAGTCGGTAAAGGTCAAGGGGGACGCGCTACTCGCCAGGGCCATCCAGCACGAGATCGATCACCTGGACGGCATCCTCTTCACCGATCGTCTGACCAGCCTGGACACGCTGCGCAAGGTCGAACCGCAAGATCAGGAGAAGGAAGCGCAACTCGTCGGCGCGTAGCGACAACCTGCGGATCGTCTTCGCCGGCACGGCGGCATTTGCGCAGCCCACCCTCAGGTCTCTGGTTCAAGCTGGTCACGATGTCGCGCTTGTGATTACCCAACCGGATCGGATCGGCGGCCGGGGGATGAAGCCGCGGCCGTCGCCGCTGAAAACGCTGGCCGCGGAGCTACAGTTGCCAGTTTTTCAGCCGGAGCGGATCCGGGACGAGGCAGCCCAGGACCGCATCCGCGAGGTGCGCGCCGACGTCATGGTGGTGGTCGCTTACGGCCAGATCCTTCCGGCCAGGCTGCTCGAGGCGCCGCGCCTGGGAACCGTCAACGTCCACGCGTCGCTGCTGCCGCGACACCGCGGTCCGGCCCCCATCGAGTGGGCGATTTTGAGCGGCGACACGGAAACGGGTATCACGATCATGCAGATGGACGCAGGCGTCGACACCGGACCCATCCTCACCCAGGAACGGGTCGCCATCGCGTCCGACGAATCGGCGGGCGCGCTCGAGGGCAAGCTCGCGGCGCTGGGAGGGCGGCTCCTGGTGCGGAGCCTCGAGGACTATGCCGCCGGGCGCATTCGTCCGGCTCCTCAGCCGGCGGAAGGCGCAACCCACGCGCCCCGCTTGACCTCCGAAGATGGGAAGCTTGATCCAACCGCGATGTCCGCTAGGGAGATGGATCGACGGGTGCGGGCGCTCGGCGAGCGGATCGGCACCTGGATCACCTTGAAAGGCGTCGACCTCAAGGTTTTCCGGGGTCATCCCGATGGTCAGATCGACGATGGCGTCCCGGTCCCGACGGCAGACGGGGTCTACGTCGTCGATGAGGTGCAGCCGCCGGGTGGCCGGCGCATGAGCGCCGCCGCCTGGCTCCGGGGACGTCACTGATGGGGAAGAAGAAGAGCGGTAAGGACACCACGATTGCCACCAACCGCGTCGCGTTTCACAACTATTTCATCCTGGAGACGGTCGAGGCCGGCATCCAGCTCGCGGGTACCGAGATCAAGTCGCTGCGCGACGGCGGCGCCAACCTGCGCGAGGGATACGTTCGCTTTGGTGGGGGAGAGGCATTTCTTGTCAACGTGCACATCAGCCCATACGAGCGCGGTCACAGCAGCAACCACGAGGCCAAGCGCGAACGCAAATTGCTGCTCCACAAAGCCGAGATCATCAGGCTGGGGATCACGATCAAACAGAAAGGGCTGACGCTGGTGCCGCTTCGGCTCTACTGGGCGCGCAACCGAGTCAAGCTGGAGATCGGCCTGGGGAAGGGGAAGCGCCAGTACGACAAACGCGAGGCGATCGCCGCCAAGGATGCCAGGCGCGAGATGGATCGCGCCACGAAAACGCGGGCCTAGCCGCGGATTCACCGCCGTCAACCCGGGGTACAATGACTCTGCTCCGACAGGCTGGCGGGGGCGCCAGGTCTCGACGGGGTAGTGGTCTGCAAGATGGCGAGCCGTGTCGCCGAGCACGTAAAAGCGGCAAGGCTATAAACGCCAATCGCGAACTGGCTTACGCTGCGTAAGTAGCGTAGTCAACCGGGGATTTATCCCCGGCGCCGGCCCGCTCTGGGTCAGCAGGAGCGGCGTCCGGCGTAAACTCCGCTGACTCGCTCCCGGCGGGCGTCGCGGCCGTCGGGGGGACTCAATACCGCGACTGGCCTGTCCGAATCCGGTCCCACGGGAGTCGGGCAGGTGAGATTCAAAACCGGGACTACGCTCGTAGAGTTCTTGCGGGACGCTGCTTCGGACGCGAGTTCGATTCTCGCCGCCTCCACCAGCCGGCCGGAGCGCCGGCGCCTCGGCCCTAATCCCGGGTCAGATGCGTGACGAAGTGAGTGAAGGTCGCCATGGTCATGCCGGGGTTGTAATAGCAATCGGGCTTTAACGGGCACGCGATCGACTCGGTAGAACTAAGGCTGAACATCGTTCTTCCCTTCTGCCAAATCGCATCGGAGAGATCGGCGTTCTGTCCGAACTTCGTTTGCTGCGGCAAGGTAAAGACTGCATACGTTGATCCGTCGACGTCGATACGCCTCCATGGGCTGGTATCCGGACCGTTTCCCTTAACTGTGAGTGTCAGGGAATCCTTGTTCTGAGCAGGCCCTTCGATCAACCGGACCGTGGTTCCGTCGATCACGTAATCGAGCATCAAAGTTGGGCTGGCTCCGGGCTCGTTGCTGCAGGCTGGCGTCAATGTGACGCTGCTCAAATATGCCCCGTGATAACCATCTACCGTGTAAACGCCGAACTTCACGAGTCCTCTGGCGGTAGCCAGTGTCAGAATCCGGTCAGGCGGACAGGCCAGATCGAACGAGGCTCCCGCCTTGGCGCCAGCCTCAAAGCCATTGAAGACGAACTGGATCGGTGCGGTTAGCGAGCCAGTCGCGTGGGCCGCGGCTCCGGCCATTCCCAAAAGAGCCGCCGCAGCAACCAATACAAAAGCGGGTCGCAATCGGCGTCTGGACACAATCTCTCCCTGCTTGCGAACCTATCAGCGCTGGTTCGAAGGGTCAAGGACTGAACGCCCGATTGCCAACCCGGAGCAGAATGACACTGGCGCCGATCACCTCAACTCTTCGTCATGATTCAGCCGTCGCTCGTGTCAGCTGGCAGGGAAGGAGAAGCTGCCCAGCACCTGCTGGAAGGCGGCATCGTAGGTACCGCCGGGCGCCTCCTCGATCTCAAAGGTGTTGCCCTGGCGCTCGAAGACGACGATCACGGCGCCATTGGCTGGGCCTGAGTCCATCACGACGATCCGGTCGGCGGCGATCCCCGCCACCGTCGTCGGGGTCACCTGGTTGCCTTCGGTCAAGCTCGCCTCCGCCTGGTCTTTCGGCCCGGTGACCACCCGCACCTCGATTGGCGGATTAAAGGTCCCCGAGGACGGCACGTGTGCGGGAACGCTTGCTGGCGGTCCGAATGCGACCACGCTGACGGCGCCCCCGGATCCGGGCTCGGCGGTATAGTCGCGCGAGGTCCAACCGCCGGGGAAGCACAGGTGATAGCCGAGCGTCGTGTGCTCGTAGCTCTGGCCCGCCTTGCAGCCAACTGATGACGAGGCCGTTGCCTGCAGTGGGGGAGGCTGACTCTGATCGTCGCTGCATCCGGTCAAGCCCGCGGCGCTAAGCAGGCTGAACAGTACCGCCAAAAAGCGGACGAGGGCCACCGTCGAAGCGTACAGCAAATAGTGCCGCCGAAAACACTCTTAGTGGAAGAGTGCGCCCGCCAGCCACCAGCAGGCGAGCACGCCAGCAATGGCGGGCGGGATGCCACCCAGCCGGGTCAGGATCGCGACGATCTGGGCGGGAATCACCCAGAACACGGAAACCGGATCCGCCTTCAGGACTCCGACCCGCGCCTGTTCGGACACCGGGCCCGCCTCTTCGTAGGAAGGGAAGGCGTGCGCGGCAAATGCCAGGCCAAGCCACACCTGCACCCAGGTGACCCAGGTGACCGGAAGCTCCAGGACAACGCGCGGCGTGAGCGCGGGCGCCAGGCACACGACCCCAAGGATGAGCAGGACGAGGGTGGGGAGGTAGGTGATCGCGATGGCTGTGGAAAGTCGAGACGGCGCCTCGTAGACCGTATACCCGGCCGGGTCGTCAACCCGGAAGTACTTGACTTCGTCGATCGCGAGCCCGGCCCGGTGCGCGATCGTGTACTGGATGGCGGTGCGGACAACCACCGCCGGGAAGCCGAACAGATGGATGGTGCGAGCGATCAGCAGCGGGAACGCGCGAATCATGCTGATCTGGGCGGTTGCCTTCGCCAGCTGGATGGTGTAGGGCGCCCCGCGCTTCACGGCGACACGCGCGACGCCGCCGCCCCGGATCGCCGCGAATTTCGCTACCGTGCCGCCGCGGGTGACGGCCACGCGGGCGACGCCGCCGAGGCCATGGGCACCGGTTCGAAGGATGGGCGCCGCCTGTGCGCGCCAGCGAGCCCAGGGCAGGGCGCGCAAGCTCGACCAGAGCTGCTCGAACAGCGAGGGCGGCCGCTGGGGGTTCGGCGGCGCGGCCCTTACGGTTGGCGAGTCCGGCGCAGGCGGGCCGGAGCCGGACGGCAGACCCAGTGG
This sequence comes from Chloroflexota bacterium, assembly GCA_005889225.1. Classification (GTDB taxonomy): domain Bacteria; phylum Chloroflexota; class Dormibacteria; order CF-121; family CF-121; genus CF-13. The sequence goes on from VBEW01000059.1 coordinate 8,017, forward strand.
GAGATCCTCCTGAATCGGGTCCAGGGCCCCGCTCATTTCCCACCCGCCGGCGGCGCACTGGCCTGCCGGATCTTGATCAGAAGGATGTCCTGCTCCTTCTGGCTATCGAGCTTGATTCCCGGATCAAAGCTGCGGGCGGTATACCAGGCGGAAAGGCCGGCCTTGGGATCCTTGTCCAGGAAGTAGCAATACGCTTCGTAGCCCCAGGCCTTGGGCGAGTTCGGCACCGATTCGACAGCCCGCTCCATCTCAGCCGCGCAACCGATGTAATCGTTGGTGGTCAGCCGGGCCTTGCCATCCTGGTAGTGCCGAAAGCCATTCCACGCACCCGGGAGGCCGGCGCCCGCCATGAACGTGAGCGCCAGGGTGACGCCGAGCACCGACAGCACCCACCCTGGCATATCGGGCAGGCCACTTCGAGCGCGGCGCAGTGGCTGGAGCGCAGCCTCGTAGCGCAACAGCCGGTCGGCGATCTCGGCATCGGAGACTTCCGGCAAGGCCGGGCGGCGCAAGCGCTTGGCGTCGCGCAGCAGCATCACCGCGCCGTTGACGTCGCCGGCCGCATACCGAAGGTCGGCCTTGAAGACCAGCGCGTCCCGGGCCCCCGGGTCCCCGCGCAGGGCGCGATCGAGGTAGTCATCCGCCACCGCGGTTTCGCGCTTCCAGAAGGCGATCATGCCCTGGCCCAGCAGGGCGGCGGCGTTCTTGGGCTCGCGGGCGAGGACCGCGTCGTACTCGATAGCAGCGCCGGCGAAGTCCGAGATGCGGATCCGCGCCAGCCCCAGGAGCGTGCGGGCGTCCGTGAAGTCGGGATGGACCTCGATGATCTTGGTCAGCAGCGTGACCGCTGGTTGTGGGTCTTGCGCCCCGACGAACGCGTAGGCGAGGTAATAGGCGGCGTAGGCGTCGTCGGGACGCTTGCGTACCTCGGCGGCCAGCAGCGGGAGGGCGCCTTCGAAGTCATGCCGGCGAATCAGCGCCAGGCCATCGTTGATAGACATGTCGGGGCCTGTCGCGAGTAACGCCTCAATTCAGAAGGCCTTGCGGGCCAGCGCTTCGCCCTGAGAGTTGAACCGGGGACCTAGGCCGCCTTGTCCAGCCACCGCTCGGCAATGAAGGCGAGAAAGGCGCGGTCGAAGTCCAGGCCCTGCAGCTTCGCGGTGGCGGGCCAGCTCGTCCGGACCTCGTCCTGCAAACGACGATATTCCTTGAGATCGAGTCCCTGGGCGAACTCCCAGGCTCGGGCGGCCAACTCGGCGTTAAGGGGTTTCATCATGACTCTCCTACCAATTACAACGTGTCCACCCGGCAAATCGATTCACTCGAGCGTTGCGTCACGCAACGTCCAAAGCGCAAGATGGCGCGGTCGGATCGCGTCAATCGAGTCATGCGGTTCCCTGGCGGTCGAAGCGCGCTCATCGTCATTGGCGCCGGGGTGCTGGCGGTCGTTCCCACGATGATCGTGTTGGGAGGCAAGCCGGCGAGGATGGCCGCGGTCGTCGCGCCAGCAGCGGTCGGATCGGACCGCAACGACCCCGAGGTCGACTTCCTCCGCAAGACCCGCGTGGCCCTCGCCACACCGGCGGCAATGCCGACCGCGCCAGCCTTAACCCCCGCCGAAGCGCGCCCGACAGTCAAGCCATCCGTGGCGCCTCCGGCCGCCCCTGCCGTGCCGTCGTTCTCGCACGTCTTTGTGATCGTGATGGAGAACCACGAGTACGGCAGCATCATCGGCAGCGCCGCCGCGCCCTACATCAACGGCCTGGCGAGCACTTACTCGCTGGCGACGAATTACTATGGCGCATCGCATCCGAGCCTGCCGAACTATCTGGCACTCACCGCGGGAAGCACGTTCGGCATAGCCAGTGACTGCACCAGCTGCTACGTCGGGGCAACCAATATCGCCGACCAGGTGGAGGCGAGCGGCCGCTCGTGGAAGGCGTACATGGAAGACCTGCCGAGCCCCTGTTTTATGGGCGCGTCAACTGGAAATTACGCGATGAAGCACAACCCCTTTATGTATTACAACGACATCCGGAATAATGCGGCACGCTGCGCCGCTCACGTCCTCCCCTTTAACCAGTTCTGGGGTGATATGAGCAGCGGCCAGGTGCCGAACCTTACCTGGATCACACCCAACATGTGCAATGACATGCACGACTGCCCCGTGTCAACCGGCGACGGCTGGTTGCGCAATGTCGTCCCGACGATCACCGCATCCGCGGCGTTTCGCAACGGCGGCGTGCTGTTCATCACCTGGGATGAAGGCTCGAGTAGTGCCGGTTGCTGCGGCGACTCGTGGGGCGGACGCGTTGCCACGCTGGTGATCTCGCCCAGGGTGATCAGCGGATTCCGGTCGAGCGTCGCGGAGAACCACTACAGTCTGTTGCGAACGATCGAAGACGGCTTCCATCTGGCGCACCTGGGTGCCGCGGGTTGGTCGAGCAGCACCCCGCTGCGCGAGTACTTCCGCTAACCGCCGCCGAGCCGGCGGATCGCGTCCAGCGAGGCCATGTCATCAATCGATGACAGGTCGCCCGGCGGATCGCCGACGAAGACGTTGCGAATCACGCGCCGCAGGATCTTGCCGTTCCGGGTCTTCGGCAGACGCGGGATGACATGGACGGCCGCAGGCTTGAACGGCTTGCCCAGCGAGCGCTCGACACTGCGGGAGACCGCGGAGGGGATGGGCCCCGGGTCGGCATCGGGCCGCGCGACCGCGAAAACGACCACAGACTGACCCTTGAGCGGATCCGGGACGCCGACCGCCGCAGCCTCGGCCACGTCCGTCCCATCCAGAGCCGCCGCTTCCACTTCGGCGGGCCCGACCCGTTTGCCGGCGACCTTGATGGTGTCGTCGGACCGGCCGAGAATGTACCAGAGACCAGCCGCATCGATCATCGCCCAATCGCCGTGTACCCACACGTCCGACCAGCGTGACCAGTAGGTGTCCAGGTACCGTGCGCGGTCCTTCCAGAATCCGAGCGTCATGCCGAGGTAGGGCTGGCGGATCACCAGCTCGCCGACTTCACCGGTGACCGCCTGACCCTGTTCGTTGAAGACGGCGGCGTCGATGCCCGGAATGGGACCGGCGAAACTCCCGGGTCGCGACGGCGTCAGGAAGTTTCCCGATACCAGCCCGCCGCCACACTCCGTCCCGCCCGAGTAGTTCATGATCGGGACCCGCTCTCGACCGACGACCTCGAAGAGCCAGGTCCAGGCTTCCGGGGTCCACGGTTCGCCGGTCGAGGCCAGAACACGCAGACCAGGGATCGGCTTTCGCGGCGCGGCGCGGTCGCCGGATGCCATCAGGACGCGGGTGAGGGTGGGGGAGATGCCCAGGTGCGTCACGCCCTGGCGCTCCGCCACTTCCCAAACCCGCGCCGGAGTCGGGTGGTCGGGGGCGCCGTCGTAGAAGACGGCGGTGCCGCCCAGCATCATGCTGCCGAAGACAAGCAGCGGCCCCATCACCCAACCCATGTCGGTGATCCACATGACCCGCTCTCCCGGCCGGACGTCCATCCCCAGGGCCCAGTCCTGGGCACTCTTGATCGGCAGCCCGGCGTGGCCGTGCACGGTGCCCTTGGGCCGTCCGGTGGTGCCCGAGGTGTACAGCAACATCAGGGGCTCATCCGACGCCATCGCTTGCGTGGGCACGCGGTCGCGGTCGGATCTCACGATCTGGTCCCAAGGAACCTCCCGATTATCCTTACGCGGCGCGTCGACCCCCGCGCAGTTGACGACCACCAGCCGCTCCAGCTGAGGCAGGCCGTCAGCCGCCTGGGCGGCGACGGGCAGCATCGGGACCGTGCGCCCCCGGCGAATGGCGGCGTCGGCGGTGATCAGGACCTTGGCGTCGGCATCGGCGAGTCGTTGACGGATCGCCTCGGCCCCAAAGCCGGAGAAGAGTGGGACGGCGACGGCGCCCAACTTGGTGCAGGCCAGCAAGGCGACCGCATTCTCGATGACCAGCGGCAGATAGAGGCCAACGGCGACGCCTCGGGCGACGCCAATCGCGTGAAGTCCGGCGGCGGTCCGCTCCACGGCATCCTCGAGCTCCGCATAGGTCAGCCGTCGGGTTGCTCCGCCCTCGGTCTCGCCGATCAGCGCAAGACGGTCGGGATCTGTGCGCCGATACCTGACGACGGCCGAGTCGTAGGCGTTGAGCCGGGCCCCTGGGAACCACTGCGTGAATGGAATCCCGGCCGAGGTGTCCATCACCTCGCGGTATGGCGTCGACCAGACGATCCCGAGCTCCTTGACCAGGGCGTCCCAGAACCAGCTGGGCTCTCGAGCCGCCTTCTGACACAGATCGGGATAGCTGGTGCAGCCGTGGCTGTGCATGAAGCGCCAGAGCCGGCTGCCGCGCGCCTGTTCGTCCGTGGGTGACCAGGCCGGCTCTGCGCTCATCCGCCTTTCATCGTATCGCCGGTCCAGAACCCGTCCGGGTCGGCCTTGCGGATATAAGCGAGCTCATCCGCAGACGGCGGCATGGTCGGCGGCGTGCCCTCGTCGATTGCCAGCGGAAACCCCGTGGCCTGCCGCACCTGCTCCGGCGTTACCCCCGGGTGCAGCGTGACGGCCCGCACCCGGCCGCCTGAGAGATCGAAGACGCCGAGGGTGGTGATCAGCGTTGCCGGACCGCCGCGATGGCGACCGGCAAAATGACCGGGGGACGTGACGTAGTCGACGCGCTCCCGGAAGCGGCGTGGTTCGTGTTCCATGATGAGGACAGTCCGCCCTGCCAGTGAGGCAATATCCCCGCCGCCGCCGCTGCCTGGAAGGCGCACCAGCGAACCGCCGGCGCTTGTCCGGGTGGTGTTGAGATTGCCGAGCGGATCGATCTCCGCCCCACCGATGAACCCGACGTCCACCCGTCCCTGCTGCAGCAAGCTCATCACGTCGTTGAGCCCGAGGCAGGCGACGGCGCCAGCGATGTTAGGCGGATCGCCCATGGTGTAGATAAAGTCCTCGGCCGGCCGATCCCTGATGACGCCGTTCTCGAACAACCCAACCGCATTGGGCGCATGGGTGGCCTTGGCGAGCCCGAAGCCGAGCAGCGGAAGACGCATCCCGACAAAAACGATTTCGCCGTCCCGGATCTCGCGCGCGGCGGCCACCACCATCAGTTCACGCCGGGTATAGGTGGCGATCACGGCGCGAAATTGGCGGCGGCGGCGAGACGGCTGTCCTGGACGCGCAGCCGCCGCGTGGCGTCGTCTCCCATGTGCTGCAGGTAGGACTGCCGGTCGGGGAGAGCGAGGACCCACTCGCGCAGCCACGCCTGGAAACCATCGAGCGTCCGGGAGATCCGGTGGTAGCGTAAGAACGGCTCGAAGTCTCGCCGCCAGTAGCCTTGCACGGACGAGGGCAGCGCGCCACCTGGCTCCTCGACGACGGCGGTCGTAAGAAAGCCGGGGATCACCGTGCGGTTGGGGTCGCTGCGGATCACCTCCTCGGGCACAATCTCTTCGCAGGTGACGATCGTGCGCCGCGCCGCGAACGCGGCCTCGACGGTGAGTCCCAGGTTGCCCCACAGGTGGGCATTCCCCTGCCGGTCGGCGCGCTGGACATGAATGATGGCGACATCCGGCTTCACTGCGCCCACCGCCAGCAGGCTGGGGCCGCCGAATGGATCCTCAACCGGGCGGATGCGCGGGTGGCCGCGGACGATGTCACCGCCGATCCCCGTAAACGTTGGGAGAAAGGGCAGGCCCATGGCGGCGGCCTTGAGCGCCAGTCCGACTGTGAAGTTCGAGTGGTCCTCCATCACGATCCGCCGCGGAACGCCCTGCTCATAGGCCCGTCGAAACCCGTAGCCCGACCCGCCCGCCACGTTGCCGACCCAGGCGGCGATCACCTTCGCGACCGTGCCGGCCGCGATCAGCTGGTCGAACGCCATGTCAGAGATCGGCCCGATCAGCGTCAGGTCGCGCCGCTGCTGCCGGATGATTTCGTGGACCGCGGCAAAGGGAATTCCCGACTCCAGGGCGAGGCCGAGTGCAACGGCGTCGCCGTCGTGGACGTGGTCCGCGATCGCCTCCCGAAGGGTCCGGCGCTTATCCGTCAGTTGTGACTCCAGGCCGGCGCTCGTTTCTCCCGGAAGGCGCGGATGCCCTCATCGGCATCACGGGACGGCGCCACCGAGGCTTTGTAGGTGGCGATGGCGGCGTCCAGGCGCTGCAGGACGGCGGGCGCCCGCTGACCGCGCGTGGCGCGGGTGAGCCCGCGCAAGGCCACCGCACTATGCTGGGCGAGCTCAGCGGCGACCCGGTCGGCAGTTTGCGCCAGCTCGGCCCTTTCGACAACCTGGCTCACAAGCCCGGCGCGCTCGGCGGCCTGAGCATCGATCGACTCGCCGAGCAGCAATCGCATCGCGAGTGGCCAGGCACAGCGCTCCGGCAGGCAAGCCGCCGCCACCGGCGGAAAGGCGGCGAGCTTGATTTCGGGGAAACCGAGAACCGTGTCGTCAGCGGCGATGACGATGTCGCACAGCAGCGCAATCTCGGCGCCGCCGCCGAGCGTCGATCCGTGGATCGCCGCGATGGTGAGCGGTTTGAGATTGAGCAGGAGGCGCGCGTTTTCGCGGACCTCTGCGAGCATGGCATCCACCCTGGCGGCGACGTGATCCGCAACGTCGACCCCGGCCGAGAAAGCGCGCGGCAGGGCGCTGCTCAACACCAGCACCCGGATGGCCGGGTCGTCGCACTGTCGTAGCGCGCCGTTGAGCTGACGTAAGGTGGCGATGTCCAGGACGTTCAGCGGCGGTCGATCCAGCGTGACGGAGGCGACCCCCTTGAGGATCCGAATCATGACTGGAACCGAAGCCTGCTCGGATGCCGCCACCGTCGGTAATGCTAGTACGCTAGCGACATGCAAACGTGCCCGCGCTGTCGCCGCTCCGTGGCGGCTGAGGCCGCCTTCTGTCCGCATTGCGGCGCCCAGCTTCGTACCCAACCGATCCAGGGCGAGATCATCGATGGCACGAAGCGCTTTGCCAGGAATCGGCCGCTCAGCCCGGGTCGTGCGGCTCGCCTCTCCATCGTGCCGGGCCTCGGCCATTGGTATGCGGGCGCTCCGCTGAAGGGCCTGGTATTTTTCGCCGCCATCATCGGGCCGCTCGTGGTCGGGACGGAGCTGGATCTCACGGTCGTCGGGGCCGCGGTGGGGATCCCACTCGACATCGGTGGGCTTGGGCTCTGGGCATTTTGTGCCTATGACGCTTACCGGACCGCACGAAATCGGATGCGCCCGGCGGCCTGAGCGGGACCGGATCCGCAATACGCCGGGCAACCGACGCAATGGCGGTCGCAACCTTCGTCGCCTAATGTCGCGGTGTGGCGCGGGAGCGAAGGGTCCTACTGGTTGAAGACGACCCCGATGTCGCCGACCTGTACGTGGTGCAATTTCGCCGTGACGGCGTGCCGATCGAGCACGTCCGCACAGGCCAGGACGCCGACAGCTTCGCCCACAGTCGGGTTCCAGTTCTCATCCTGATCGACCTCACGCTGCCCGATGTCGACGGACGGGAGCTGATCGAGCGCTGGAGTGGCGACCCGACCTGCGGAGCGATTCCGATCTGGATCTTGAGCAACTCCATTCCCGAGGACAACCTCTGGTGGCACGGAGCTCCAAATGTTCAGCGCTACTTCCTGAAGTCAAGAGTCGTTCTCTCGCGGCTGAGCCTGGAGATCCGGGCCACGCTCGGGCTCCCCTATGGCGAACGGGTCAGCCACCGGATGGCCGGCTAGCCGCAGCCGGCCTCTCGATAATTGCCCAGTGGATAACGGTGCCGCGGTGCTGCCACCTCGGCCCGAGGAGCGGCTGCGCTGGCTCGACCTGATCCCCGTCCTGGCATTCACGATCCTGGGCATCGTGCTGGTGGTTCTGCTGGCGGTGACGCTGGCTCGGTTGAACCGGTCCTTTTACCAGGCCAACCTGGGAACGATCGGCCTGAGCGCTGCGCTCCTGGTCTACCTCGCCTTTGGCGCGGGCATCGCGGTCGCACTGCGGCGGCTCCGGACACCGCTGGCGTTTCTTGGCCTGCACTGGCCGACGACCCGTGATCTCGGGTTGACGCTGGTGCTGATCGTGCCCTGGTATCTCGGCGTCGGCGCAGTCACCGCGTTGTCCGCGGCTGTGCTCAACCGCGGCGTGCCGGTCCCGAGCAACACCCGGCAGCTCTTCATCGAGCATCCGCAGGGTCCCGGCATCCTGGCGCTGGCCCTGCTGGTCACGGCGGTGGCCGCCCCCCTCTGCGAGGAGGCCTTCTTTCGCGGCATGTTGTTCCGACTGTTGCGGACCCGGGTACCGGTGTGGGGGGCGGTGGTGCTAAGCGCAACGGCCTTCGGCCTGGCTCACGCCAGCCCGGCGGTCAGCCTCGCCCTGCTGCCGGTCTTCATCTACATGGGAATCGTGCTGGCCGTTATCTACGCCTGGACCCGGTCGCTGACGAACACGGTGCTGTTGCATTCCCTTAACAACGCCATTGGCACGGTCGCCGTCTACGTGCTGCTCACCCGATCGGTCAGCTGATCGGTCGGGATCAGCGAGACTTTCTGCTTCGGCACCCGGTCGACCACCACCTCGCACGGTGCGTTCCGGACCACGTGCTCAGCGACCCGGCCGAGCGGGCTCTCGTTGGGACGGTTCTGATGGCTGATGCCCATCACGATCAGGTCGGCCGCCTCTTCCCGGGCGATCTCCACGATGCGGTGGCCGGCCTGGCGGGCGACATTGACCTTGGTGCGTGGCTCGATGGCGTGCTGGGTGGCGATAAAAGCCGCCGCGTCGAGCGCCCGCTGGATGCGTGGGTCCTTCTCGGGCATGATCAGGGGCGCCTGGAGGGGGATCTCATGGACGTAGACGATCACCATCTCCGCCTTATGCCCCTGATTCAGGCGAGCAGCGAGCTCAACCGCGCGGACCGAGGCGCCCAGGTCGAGAATCGGAACGAGAACTTTGCGGATCGCCTCCACCGAGCGGAGCGTGCTCGTGGCGCCGCGCGGAGCGGGCGGGGGGACCCGGAGCATCCAGCCAAGCGTGCCGGCCAGGCCGATGACGAAGCCGACCGCGATGGTGACACCGACCGGGTTGAGGGCGAGGTTCAAGGCCGGAGCCGGCCGGCTACCTGCAGCCGCCAGGCACCAAACGCCAGCAGGCCGACTCCCGCGATGGCGTAGGGGATGGAATGCACCTGGAACAGATCGCGCACCAGGATCAGCAGGCCTAACACGATCGAGGCGATGCCGACGGCCTGGGTGAATCGATAAGCGTTCATGCCGGCGTACCCGACGGCGACTCCTGGGCGGCGCCCACTATTTCTCGAAGAAGCGCTTGACCTTTTCGGCGCCGATTGTGGTCGGGCAAATCGTTTCCAGGCCGAGCTCGGCATAGACGTCCGCTCGTGCCGGGTCGTAGATCCGGCAGATGACCTTCTTCACACCGAACTCGTGCTGCGCGAGCTGGGCCGCCATGATGTTGGTGGTATCGGCGTTAGTGACCGCCACGAAGGCTTCTGCCCGGTCGGTGCCGGCCCGGCGCAGGATATCTTCGTCGACCGCCGAGCCAAAGACCATCTCACCGGCAAAGTCCTCCCCCAGGCGATTGAAGGCGGCCTCACTGAAGTCCACGACGGTCACCTCATCACCCTCTCCACTCAGCTGCCGGGCGAGGCTCGAACCGACTCGGCCGCAGCCCACGATCACCGTACGCATTCTCGCTCCTAGACTAACTCTACCCGCGTGGCAGGAAAGCAATCGGGCTCTCGGATTCGTTTAGCGCCCAAATCGCGAGGGTATATACGGCGCAGCTTGCCCCAGGCGGCCGCCGCGTCGCCGCCCGGGCCCGCGCAAATGAAGGAGAAATCATAAATGGCAAAGACTGTAGGCATCGACCTGGGCACCACGAACTCGGTGGTCGCGGTCATGGAGGCCGGCGAGCCGGTCGTCATTCCGAATGCCGAAGGAGGCCGGACCACACCGTCCGTCGTCGCCTTCACCAAATCGGGGGAGCGTCTGGTAGGGCAGCTGGCCCGCCGCCAGGCCGCCGTCAACCCCGAAAACACCGTGTACTCGATCAAACGCTTCATGGGCCGCAATTACAACGAAGTCGATCGCGAACGAAAGATGGTGCCCTACAAGACCCTGGCCGGCAAGGATGGCCGGGTGGAGGTCGAGATCCAGGGTCAGCGGTATACGCCCGAGCAAATCTCGGCGATGATCCTGCAGAAGCTCAAGACCGACGCGGAAGCATACCTCGGCGAGAAGGTGAGTGACGCCGTCATCACCGTGCCGGCGTACTTCAACGACTCGCAGCGGCAGGCGACAAAGAACGCCGGCCAGATTGCCGGCCTCAACGTGGTCCGGATCATCAACGAGCCAACCGCCGCATCGCTGGCTTACGGCCTCGACAAGAAGGAGAACGAGAAGATCCTCGTGTTCGACCTCGGCGGAGGCACCTACGACGTCTCGGTGCTCGAAGTGGGGGAAGGGGTCTTCGAGGTCAAGGCCACCAACGGCGACACCCACCTCGGCGGTGACGACTACGACCGTCGCCTGGTGGACTACATTGCCGACGAGTTCAAGAAAGAGCAGGGTATCGACCTGCGCAACGATCGGCAGGCCCTGCAGCGGCTGACCGAGGCGGCCGAGAAAGCGAAGATCGAGCTGTCCAGCCGGATGGAGACCGATGTCAACCTGCCCTTCATCACCGCCGACCAGAACGGTCCCAAGCACCTCGACATCAAGATCTCGCGCGCCAAGTTCGAGCAGCTGACCGCGGACCTGTCGGAAAAGACAATCGCTCCGTTCCAGGCCGCCCTCAAGGACGCGGAGCTGACCCCCGCCGACCTCAACGAGGTCATCCTCGTCGGTGGGGCAACGCGCATGCCGGCGATCCAGGAGCTGGTCAAGAAGCTGACCAACGGCAAAGAGCCGCACCGTGGCGTCAACCCGGACGAGGTGGTCGCCGTCGGCGCCGCCATCCAGGCCGGCGTGCTGAAGGGCGAGGTGAAGGATGTCCTCCTGCTCGATGTCACGCCGCTTTCGCTGGGCATCGAGACGCTGGGCGGCGTCATGACCAAGCTCATCGAACGGAACACCACCATTCCGACCTCCAAGAGCCAGATCTTCTCGACGGCGTCCGACAGTCAGCCGTCGGTGGAGGTTCACGTGCTCCAGGGGGAGCGTGAGATGGCCTCGGCGAACAAGACGCTCGGCAGGTTCCACCTCGACGGCATTGCCCCGGCACCCCGTGGAATCCCGCAGATCGAAGTCACCTTCGACATCGACGCCAACGGCATCATCAATGTCCGTGCCAAGGACCTGGGCACCGGCAAGGAGCAGAAGGTCACCATCACGGCCTCCACCACGCTGAACAAGGATGAGGTCCAGCGCATGGTGAAAGACGCCGAGGCGCACGCGGAGGAGGATCGCAAGCACAAGGAAGAAGTCGAAGCCCGCAACCAGGCGGACAGTCTGGTCTACCAGGCCGAAAAAGTGCTGAAGGACAATGCCGACAAGATCGATGCTGCGATCCGGTCGGAGGTCGAGAGCAAGATCGAGCCGGTGAAGCAGGCCATCAAGGACAACGACGTCGATCGCATGCGGACGACCAGCCAGGAGCTGGCCGCCTCGATGCAGAAAATCGGCGAGGCCGTTTACAGCCAGGCTCAGGGCGCCGGCGCCGGCGCGCAGTCGGGCACCGGCACAGAAGGCCCGGGCTCCGGCAAGTCCGGTGACGGCGACGTGGTCGACGCCGACTTCAAAGAGGTCTAAACGCCCACGACTCCCCCTCGAGGGAGTCAGTCACTTATTCCCTCCCCCTCTGGGGGAGGGCAGGGTGGGGGGGTCAGCGCCGTAACACGAAATCTTCGGCGTGCACGGTCTGCGGAACCCGGTGCTCTTCGATTTCTTCGCGCTCGATCGGCTTCACGCGCCAGCCACGGTGGTAGACGAGATCGCCACCAAGATAGGCGCTCGCCAGCAGCACGACTGTCGAAATCCCACCCAGCCAGACGCCGCGCCCGGATCCGGGCTTTCTGAGGCTGCGGCCGGCCAGGGAGGCAATGCCGATGCCGATCGCGGTCACATTCAGGAGGCCATGGGTGAGCCCGGTCGTCTGCGCCGGGTCATCGACCTCCATCTGGAGGTAGTCGGCAAGCCCGAAGAGTGCGGTTGGGATGGCCATCACCACGCCTCCCGCGGTGTTGAGATAGCCCGCCTTTTCCAGGTCCGGCTGCCGGGCCAGGCGGCCCCAGAGCGAAAACGCGAATCCGGTCGGAATCAAGGCCGCTGGCAGGTCGGTCGCCAACGCGTGGAGCGGATGGCCCATGATCACGGGGTTGACGGCTGGAAGCCGGCGCCGGATGGCCTCCCAACGGTGAATCCAGGATGTCGTCAATTCCGCGGACATGCGCCCAAGTTTAGTCAGTATTCTGAATCGGGTACATCCTGACCATGCCGTTCAAGCCTGACCGTTTGACCGAGAAAACCCAGGAAGCCATCCAGCAGGCGCAGGCGCTTGCCCAGGAGGCTCAGCAGCAGGAGATCACGCCCGAGCATCTCCTTCTGGCACTGCTCCAGCAGGCCGATGGCACGGTGCCGCCGATCCTGCAGCAGATCGGCGTCGATCCAACCCGCGTGGCTGCCGAGCTGAAAGCGCAGCTCGATCGGCTGC
>VBEW01000078.1 GCA_005889225.1 Chloroflexota bacterium
CTGGGCGCATGGCCACGACGATCGAGCGCGCCGCGCCAGCGACGCCGGTCGTTACCGTCCCCGATTCGTTTAACATCGCCGACTACCTGGTCGATCGCCACTCGCGCGAAGGACACCGCGACCGGACGGCGATCCTCTGCGGTGATGAGTCGGTTACCTACGGGGAGCTCGCCGATCGCTCCAACCGGCTGGCCAACGGTCTCCGTGCGCTGGGTGTGCGTCGCGAAGAACGGGTGTTGCTCCTCCTACTCGACACGCCCGCCTTTGCCTACAGCTTTTTTGGCGCGCAGAAGATCGGAGCTGTGCCGATTCCAACGAACACGCTCCTGAAGAGCCAGGATTACCGCTACATGCTCAACGATTCGCGCGCCACCGCCGCCGTCGTGAGCGAGCCGTTGCTACCGCAGCTGACCGCGATTGCACGGGGTGAGCTGCCTTACCTCAAGCACCTTGTCCTCGATGGTGCCCCGGCCTCCTCCGACCAGGTTGGACTCGATCGTTTGCTCTCGGGCTCACCGCAGCTGGAGGTCGAACGAACCAGCAAGGACGACGCGGCGTTCTGGCTCTACTCGTCCGGCACGACCGGCTTTCCGAAGGGCGCCGTGCATCTGCATCACGACATCGTCCATACCGTCGTGTGCTATGCACAGGGCGTCCTCGGGATCACAGCCGCGGATCGGACGTTTTCGGTGGCCAAGCTTTTCTTTGCCTACGGCCTGGGCAACGCCCTGACCTTTCCCTTTGCGGTTGGCGCGACCACGATCCTCTGGCCGGGCCCGCCGACGCCGCCCAATGTCTATGCACAGATCGAGCGATTCAAACCAACGCTGTTCTACTCGGTGCCGACCAATTACGGGCAGCTGTTGGCCCATAAGCGGGAGGCCCAGGACTTCGATCTTTCGAGCATCCGGCACGCGGTGTCCGCGGGTGAGGCGCTCCCGAAGGCGCTTTACGAGCGCTTCAAGGACCGTTTCGGCCTGGAGATTCTCGACGGGATCGGCAGCACCGAGATCCTCCATATTTTCATCTCGAATCGGGCCGGCCGGATCCGACCGGGGTCGAGCGGCGAGCTCGTACCGGGCTACGAGGCTCAGATCGTTGATGAGACGGGCGCGGATGTGCCGGACGGGACGGTGGGCAACCTGTTGATCAAGGGTGACAGCACCTGCGCCTACTACTGGAACAAACACGAACGGACGAAAAACACCATCGAAGGCCACTGGATCCGAACCGGCGATAAGTTCTACCGCGATGCGGAGGGCTATTACTGGTATGCCGGCCGCGCGGACGACATGCTGAAGGTGGGTGGAATCTGGGTCAGCCCGGTCGAAATCGAGAACACGTTGGTGGAACATCCGGTGGTGCAGGAAGCCGGTGTGATCGGGCGCCAGGACGCTGACGGCCTGGAAAAACCGATGGCCTACGTGGTGCTGGCGGCTGGCCATGCAGCGTCGCCGGAGCTGGGCCGCGAGCTGCAGGATTTCGTCCGTTCGAAGATTGCCGAATACAAGCGCCCGCGCTGGATCGAGTTTGTCGAGGCGCTGCCCAAGACCGCCACCGGCAAAACGCAGCGCTTCAAGCTCAGGGAGACGGCCGCCTCACAAACCGTCTAACGCCCTGTAGTACCAGCCCACCGCCGGCAGAAACCAGGGCTTCTCCCGGTAAAGCGGCATCGAGGGAAATGGGCGCTGCCAGCACGCGGGCAGCTCATCGCCGGCGATCCAATCCGCCGCAAGCTGGCCGAAATACGTCGACATCGCGACCCCGGTGCCGCAGTAGCCCAGCGCATAGGTCACCCCGTCCATGCGGCCGATGTGCGGCATCCGGTCAAGGGTGAAGCCGACCAGCCCGCCCCAGGCATGCTCGATCTTGACTCCTTTGAGTTGTGGATGGACTCGCGTCATCGCGGCGTAGAGCCAGTCGCGAGCCATGGGTGTGGTGGTCGGCGCAAAGCTAGCTCGGCCACCGAACAGCATGCGGTTGTCAGCGCTGAAACGCCAGTAGTAGAGGAAATTCTTCGAGTCGATCAGCATGCGGCGATTCGGAATGGCACTGTGCGCCAGCTCCGAGGTCAGCGGCTCGGTGGCGATGATGTAGCTCCCGATCGGAATCACGCGCCGCCGGACTGAGGGCAGGATCCTGTCGGTGTAGCCATTCGTCGCCAGCAGGACATTCCCCGTGCTGATGCGGCCGCGGGGCGTACTGACCGTAAAGCCGCCAGGACGCCGGCGCTCGATGCCGGTGGCCGGTGCGTGGTCATAGAGGTGCGCGCCGCGATCGCGGGCCAGCTGCGCAAGGCCGGCAAAATATTTGGCGGGGTGCAGGCCGCCGCTACGCTCGACCAGCAAGCCCCCGTAATAGAGGGATGTGCCGACTTCGGATGACAGCTCTGCCCGCGGAATGACCCGAGTTGCTATTCCGAACTGTTCGCTGAGAATGTGTGCTTCATCTTCGAGATGTCGCGCAAGCGCCGGCTTATGCGCCAGGTGCAGCTGGCCGGTCTGCGCGTATTGGCACTCGATCTGGTTGACGCGGATCGTTTCCTCAACGAGCGCGATGGCATCCAGCGTCGCCTGGTAGAGCTGCCGGCCGTGGTCGCCGTATCGCTTCAGGAGTGAGCCGGGACCAGTCTTGAATCCGGGAAGAACCATACCGCCGTTGCGGCTGCTCGCCCCCCAGCCCAGCTCATTTCTGTCGAGGACCGTCACGGATCGGCCTCGCGAGGCGAGTCGCGCCGCCGCCATCGTGCCCGTATAGCCGCCACCGATGATCACCACGTCGGCCTCAGCCGGCAAAGCGGTCTCCGGCAAACGGATCGGCCTGGCGTCGCGCCACCAGTAGGGCTCCTCGCGATAGGACTGAGCGAGTGGAACCAGTTGAAGTGGCCGGTGTGGCTAGGGCTCGACTTTCACGCCGTGCCAGAACGCGACGTAATCCTTGATCTCAGCCGCCGCCGGCTTGGGGGACGGATAGAACCAGGCTGCATCCCGATTGGTTGTTCCGTCCACCGCGACGGAGTAGTAGCTGGCCTCGCCCTTCCAGGAACAAATCGTATGGGTCTCGCTCGGTTCAAAGAGCTCGCGGTTGACTGCGTCGGGCGGAAAGTAGTGATTGCCTTCGACGACGATCGTCTTGTCGCTCTCTGCGAGCGTGGCGCCGTTCCAGATAGCTTTCATGCTCGACAGAACACCGTTGCGCCCGTTCAGGTAACGCCGCCGGCGGCGGCCATGACCTGCCGGTGGGCATCGAGCGTATAGATATTGTAGGCATGCCGGATCACCGGCTGGGCGACGTTGCGAACCGGAATGCCGGCCGGAGTTCGCCCCTTCTCCGTCCCATGGTGTGCATGGCCGTGCAGGATCAGGTCTGCGCCGGCATTGTCGACCGCCTCGGCCAGGAGATAGCTGCCGAGGAAGGGATAGATCTCGAGTCGCTCGCCTTCGAGCGTGGTCTCGATCGGCGAATAGTGGAGTAAGGCGATGCGCAGGTCGGCCTCCAGGTCCGACATCACCCGCTCGAGCCGGTCCGACAGCATCTTCGTGTGGCCGACGAACGCCTTCATCTCCGGCTCGCCGAAGTCGCTGGCATGGGCTCCGCGAAAGCCACCCCCGAATCCCTTGGTGCCAGCGATGCCGATCCGGGCGCCGTCGAGGTCCAGCGTTACCGCTTCACCTTCCAGGACCTTCACGCCAACTTCCTCCAGCACGCGCCGGACTTCAGTCTCGCGGTTGGCGTGGTAGTCGTGGTTGCCAAGCACGGCAACCATCGGGATCGGGAGGCCGCGAAGGTCTTCGGCGAGCACGCGAACCTCTTCCGTTCCGCCACAGCGCGTCAGGTCGCCGGCCAGCAGGAGAAGGTCGGCCCGATCGGGGAGATGTAGCAGGCTCGGTCGGAGTAGATCCTGCGAGCCGGCGCCATAGTGCAGGTCGCCGACGGCCGCGATCCGGATCACGCCACGGGCTCCTCGCCATCCGGCTCGGTCGCGGGGACAACCGTCGTCTCGTTCACGATCTCGTAGCCGGGGAGCAGCTCGCGAGCCACCTCGGTGATGGTTTCCCGCAACTGCGGTGTGGCGACATTGCCGCCCAGCATGACTCGATGCTCCTTGACATCCACCTTGAGGTCCTGTTCCGCAACCCTTGGGTCGTGGATGAGGGACTCGCGGATGTGTTCGGGAAGGTAGTCGGCGCGCAGCTCGCTCACTGAGCGTAGACCTCGTCGTAGAGACGACGAATGACCCAATGGGGCACCAGGATATCGCTGGACTGAGCGTAGATCAGCAACGCCAGGACCCGGTGGGCGCCGACCCGAGCGCGACGGAGCAGGTACTCCCAGTCGAGTTCGGACCGCCCGATGATGGCGAGCGCATCGAACCAGTGGCGCGAGGTCTCCTCGCGATGGACGATGCCCTTGATCACGATCTGATCTTCAGGACTGGGGATTCGCAGATGCAAGCCCTCGTAGCTGCGCTCGATCGAGTGGCTGAGCATCTCCGCGTCGAGATAGATGCCGCCCATCACCATGAAGATGACATCGACCATGACGTCATCTTTGAAGGCCTTGTAGATCCACACCGGGTCCGTCTCCTCGGTGGTAAAGCCTGCGATTCGGAGCGCTTCCAGGACATCCCGGGCATCGTCGGGCCTGACCATGAGATCGATGTCGTGCGTCCAACGCGGGCGTCCGACCAGCGAGGAGGCGAGCCCGCCCAGGACCAGGAAGGGGTATCCGGCCTTCTCGACAGCCTCGACAGCCTCCCGGAGCACGTTGGCGAAGGCCGTGTCCGCGGCCGCTTCCCGCCGCCGCACCCGCAGGATGTCACTCTTTGGGATATCTGAATTCTAATCGGCGCCTACGACTTCGGGATCGCCTTCTTCGGGTCGATGAAGGGCTTGGGCACCACCCGTGCGGCCCGCTCGCCCCACGGAGTGGCGATGGTCAGCCTGGTTCCGAGCTCGGCAGCCGGCAGGGGAAGCATCGCGTAGCCGATGTTCTTTTTCAGGCGTGGCGAGTGAATGGCCGAGGTCACCTGCCCGACTGGCTGACCATCCTGCCGCACCGCCCATTTCGTCTCGTTGAACTCGATGGGAGGGCCTTCGATCTCGATGCCGGCAATCTTCCGGCGCACGCCCTCCGCCTTGATGCGGCGCAAGGCCGCCCTGCCGATGAAGTCCGCGGACTTTTCGAGATCGACCGTCCATCCCAGCCCGACTTCATAGGGGTTGTCGGCGAGCGTCATGTCGGCGCCGTAGTTGAGGATCCCCGCCTCGATCCGGCGGATGTCGGAGGGGCCAGTCGGCCGGATCTGATGGGCCTTGCCGGCGGCCATGATGCGCTCCCACAGCGCATCTCCCAGGCTGCCATCGCGCAGGTAGATCTCGTACCCGACTTCGCCCGTCCAGCCGGTTCGGGTCACGACGACGGAGATGGCGTCGAGCGATGCCTCGCTGAAGGCGTAGTACGGCATCGATGCGACCGGATCGCCGAACAGATCGGCGACCAGCGCTTTCGACTTGGGTCCCTGTAACTGAAGAGGCCACACGTCGGGTTCCACGATCTCGACGTTCAGGCCGGCGTTGATCGCGACGCCCCTGGCCCACAGCAGGACGTCACTGTCGGCGAGCGAAAGCCAGAACCGATTTTCCGCCAGCCGTAGCAGGACCGGGTCATTGATCACGCCGCCGTCGTCGGCGGTGATCAAGACGTACTTGCCCTGACCGACAGCGCAGGTGGAGAGATCGCGTGGGGTCAGGCGCTGGGCCAGCGTAAAGGCATCCGGCCCGCTGAGTTCCACCTGTCGCTCGACCCCAACATCCCAGATGGCGACGTGCTCGATCAGATGCCAGTACTCCGAGATCGGGTCGTCGTAATAGCTCGGCAAGAAGGTGTGGTTGTAGACGGTGTAGGCCCGGCATCCGTAGCGTTGCGTCGCGTCGAAGTACGGCGAACGGCGCAGGCGAGCGCCGCGCTGGATCAGCCGCATATCGAAAGGGACCACGCCGATATTCTGCCTTGCCTTGGTAGAGGAGGGTTGGGTGGTCAGGTGCCCTGATCCCTGCTCGACCAGAGATAGGCTGCCGACTGGCCGGCAATGTACAGGAACGCGATCAAGGCAAGCCCCGCACGGATAAACCAGACGACATGCGGCGTGGCAATCACGATGAGGATGGCGGAGGCCAGCCCGCCGCCTATCGGGATCGCCCAGCGCCACACCCGCCGATTGACGCGTCTCATTCTCGTCTCATTCTGCTAACGAGGATGGGACCCGCGCTATTCCCGTTCTGTCTTGACTGCCGGCCTTGTCCACACCTAAACTGACAGCCTCGGATTGTTGAGTTTGTGGATCGTGCGAGTCAACTTATGAGAGACGCTATCAAGGACATACCCCTGTACGATCGGACGGCGCGGAAGGCGCACCAGTGGACGATGGTCGTGCTGGTCGCTGCTGGGCTCGTCATCCAGGGCGTCGCCGGTGGCCTGCTGATCGCGCTCGCCGGCCTCATCATGCTGGTGGGCCGCTTCTGGTGGCCGGCCGACCTCGTCCGGCAGCTGGTCTGGCGGGCGCTCGAGCCGGCCGGCCTCCTCAAACGGGACGACGTTCACGAGGACCACGAGACCCGGCGGGTGGCACGCGTGATGGGCGGCGCGATCTGGGTGATCGCAGCCGCGTTCATGCTCGCCGGCAACCCGGTGCTGGCGTGGGTGCTCAGCATCCCGATCGGGGTGATGGTCGCCCTCGACGCCAGCCTGGATTTTTGCGCCCTCTGCTTCCTGTTGGCGCAGCTGGACCAGCGCGGGCTCCTTCGGCGGGCTTAGCGTCGATGGCCGGGCGCGCCCTGATCCTCGTCGCAGTGGTGGTCCTTGTCACGGTGACCGTGGTCGCCGTGCGGGCCTGGTCGAGGCGGCGCGTCGATGGCCTGGAGATCGGCGGCCGGGCACAGCTGTGGTCTGCGCTTGGGGAGGCGCCGGACGGAAGGCCATCCCTGGTCGTCTTCTCAACGCCAAGCTGCACGGCCTGCCGTACCGCGCAGTATCCCGCGGTTGAAGCGGTGGCCCGGCGGTTCGGCCAGGCGCTGCGCATCCTCATGGTTGACCTATCGAAGCGGCCGGCTGTCGGTCAGGCGTTCCGGGTGCTCACTGCGCCAACGACGGTGGTTCTGAGCGGCGACGGGCGGATCGCCAGCTTCAATCACGGGTTTGTGCCGGCCGAGCAGCTCGAGGCCCAGGTCGGCGCCGCGCGATCGTCGCCGCGGTAGCGGCTGCCGCGAGTTCAACCAGCTCGCGCGGGACCTGGGTGGGGCGGCCATCGCTGAGCCGGACCCAGACCCACTCGGTCAACACCTCAGCCAGGAGCTCGCCATCCGATATGCGCCGGATCGTGGTTCGCCGGACACCACGTGCACCTCGTACCAGCTCCACCTTCACGGTCACCTCGATCTCATCGCCGTAGACCGCCGGCTGGTGGTAGGTGATTTCGGTGCGACGGATCACCCAGCCGCCCCCACGCTGCTCCGACCACTCCCGGCCGTAGCCGGCGGCCTCGGCATGGGCCGTGGCGATCTCCTCGGCCCAACTCAGGTAAACGGCGTTGTTGACGTGCCCTCGGCTGTCCAGCTCGTAGCCGCGCACCGGCCACCGCATCGTGAACTCGAGCGGGTCGGCGCGTCGCGGATCGGGAGCCACACACATAGTTTCGCGCGGAGTAGCCTGAGCCTGAGTTCCGAAGGAGGTGCATCGATTTGCAGGTCAAAGAGCTAGGGCATCTGGTGCTTTACGTGCGTAATCTCGAGCGCTCGCGCCAGTTCTATCGCGATGTGCTGGGTTGGAAGGAGATCACGGTCCCCGGTGAGGAGATCGGCTTTCCGGCCGCGGCCTTTTCGTCGGGACGCACGCACCACGAACTCCTGCTGATCGCGGTCGGCGATGATGCCACCCCGATCCCGCGCGGTCGCCGGGTTGGCATGTATCACTTCGGACTCAAGATCGGGGAGACCGACGCCGAACTCCGCGAGGCCCGCGACCAGCTGGTGGCGGCCGGCGCCCGTCTCGTCGGCACCGCCGATCACACCATTACCCATAGCCTCTACATCGAGGATCCCGACGGCAACGAGATCGAGCTCTACATCGACGTCCAGCCGGCGATCTGGAAGGAGGATCCGTCCGCCATCTTCGCCCAACCCCGTCCGCTCCGACTCTAGCTCCAGCCTCGTATTTCCTGGGCGCAAGCAAGGGACGGCGCCCGCGTTCCACGAGTGTGAGCCCCTCCAGGCGCGCCGATCGGGTGGAATCCGTGTTGCGCGGGGTCGACGCGACGCTCGGTCGCGTGCTGGCCAAGGCTCGGACCCGCGGCGCCGGCGCCCTTCGCCAGCCGATCAAGGGGCTCCAGACGGGGCTCAAGAAGCTCAGTGCCGGACTGGAGAAGATGGAACACCAGACCACGACCGGCCCGGCCAAGCGGGCCGAGCGTCCGGCGGCCGCCCCCAAGGCCACCCGCAACCGCAAACCGAAGAAAACCGCCTGACATCACGCCGGAGCCCGGCCTCCGGTCCGAGACCTAGGCCAGTTTGTGTTCCACGGCGAATCGGGTCGCCGCGCTTCGAGATTTCAGGCCGAGCTTCGCGTAAATCGATCGCAAGTGGGCGTCCACCGTCCGGGTACTGACGCCGAGGCGTTCCGCGATTTGTCGATTCATCAGCCCGGCGGCGACCAGTGAGAGGACCTCGACCTCACGGGCGGTTAGGCCTTCGATCCGGACGGCCCTAGGCACTGAGAACCGTTCGCGGTCGTCTAGTTGCCGGGGACAGCGTCCGGTCGGCTAGAGTATGGGACAAGTTAGGCATTCAGCGATGATCATTGCTGATCATACCAATCAGCAGTGAGCGCAATGAGCGATAAATTATTTACGACCAGGGAGACGTCAACGTTTCTGCGCGTAAGCGAGGCATCTGTTCGTCGGTGGGCTGACGCTGGGATTCTCCCGGCCAGCCGGGTGGGTCGCCGCCGCGCCCGTCGTTTTCGAGAAGCCGACCTCCTGCAGTTCATGCAATCCGGTCGGAGCGGACCCACGCCCGGTCCGGGAGCTGCACGCGCCATCGTCATTCAGGGGATGGCGGTGGCCCTCGGCAGCCACCTGGTCAGCTTCTATTCGAGCGACGCGGGCCGGCTCCGCGTGGCGGTTCCGTTCCTGCGGGACGGGCTGATGGCGGGCCAGGCATGCTTGATGTTCGTCACGGCACATCTGCGCGAGCTTTACCTGAAGGCGCTCAGCGGCGAGCGAGTTGGTGTCGACGCCGCGATGAGCACGGGCTTGCTCACGTTCATGTCGACCCGCCAGGAGTCAGTTGCGGGCTGGATCGCGGATTTCGAGCGTCACGTGGAAGCAGCTCTGCGAGATCATCCCGGACCGGTCCGCTTTCTGGGGGAGACCGTGACTGCCGTCTCGAGCCTGCAGTCCGTCAAGGAGTTATTGACCCTCGAGGAAGAGCTGGCGCCGGTCGTCCGGCGGTTGCCCGTCGTGATGCTCTGTCCATACGACGTGCGCACCTTCGACGGGTTCACGATCGTCGAGGCGCTCAAGCTGCACTTCGATACCTATAGCTACCAGCTTGCCTATTTCTTGAGCTGACCCGAGCGGCTAGACTGAAGTCGAGAGGGGAAATAGAGTCCGATGCCTCGCCGGCTACTTCGCGAGCCGCACGTCCTGGCCCACGAGCTCCGCACGCCGCTGGCCGTGCTGGCCGGCTGGTACTCACTCGTTCGGGATGCTGACATTTCTCCACAACGCACACCCGTGGAGTGGGCGCGAGCGATGGCCGCCTGCCAGGAGGCGGTGGATCGTCTCAACCTCGTCATCAGCCAGGCATGTAACGAAGCCGATTCCAGCAACCGCCTGCGGGGGCCGGCGTACGAGCAGTTCAATCAGTTGCTCGAGCGGACCGAGGCGGCGATCAGTCAGTCACGTGAGGTGCTGGTACAGCTTCAACTGCGCCGCCAGGACGCCACTGACACAGCTCCGAAGAGGGTCATCCGGGGCGGCCGCGTGAGGCAACATCCGGCCGTCAGCCAGGCGGTCACTCCGCCCTAGCGGGGGCCGTCGCCCGGACCGGTCCTTCGGTTGGCTCACGAACCCCCGAGGACCTCCGATCGGCGGCGACCCGGGTTTCGGGCTGAGCCAGCGGAAGGGAGAGAGCGAAGACTGTCCCGGCGCCCGGCTCGCTCCGTTCGATCACGATGCGGCCCAGGTGCCGTTCGGCGAGCTGACGGCTGATGTACAGGCCCAGGCCCGTGCCCGGCACATTGCTGAAGCTCGGATCGTGGACTCGGTGGAATCGCTCGAACACGAGCCCTCGCTCGGTCTCGGGAATCCCCACTCCGTTGTCGGCAACGCGCACGATGCCGTGGGTGTCTTCGGTCGACACGGCGATCGACAGTCGTGGCGGTCGCACCGTGTAGGTCAGCCCATTGTTGATCAAGTTGTCCATGACCCGACCGAGCTGGACAGCGTCGGCTTTGACGGGGACGGGCTCGGCGCTCAGGCCGGTCGCGATCTCCGCGTCCAGGAGGTCAGCACGCGCGCGGGCGCGTTCGACCGCTTGCCGGACTACGTCGCGTAGGTCGATCTGGGTCTCGGGAGGTCTCGATGCGGAGCCATCGAGGCGGGAAGCCTCGAGGAGCTGGTCGACCATGTTCTTCAGCTCCCGGGTCTTGGCTGTCAGGATTTCGACCGATCGGCGCCAGGCCGCGGGATCATCTCCGAAAGAGCCGTCGGCGAGCATCGATAGGTACCCATTCAGTACCGAAATAGGCGTGCGCAGTTCGTGAGCCGCGAGGTTGAGGAAGGCACTCTTGGCCTGATTCGCGAGCTGCTCGGCGGCGTAAAGGCGGGACAGTTCCTCCTTTCGTTCGCGGGTCTCAACAAGGGCGGCCAGCACGAAGGATGCCAGCGCCAGACTGACGTTGAAAGCCTGGAGTGCGACCATCTTTTCGAAGAGGTCCTCTGTGGCGAATGGGCCGGTTCCGTGCACGGCGGACCAGGTCGCGACCGTCGACGCAATCAGCGCGGCGGGCGCCGCTCCGCGCTGGCGGAAGCGCCAGGCCGTGACCATGATGAGTGGCAGCACCAGGTACTCGACCCGCAGACCATTCTGGAAAAGCAGATAGGTCACGATCGCAGTTCCGGCCAGCAGGGCGCCGAGTTCCCCCGCACGCCACCAGTTGAGCTGGGGCCAGGCCGATCCTGGCAACAAGCTCAAGAGGAAGGGCGCCACCAGCAGCACCCCCATCGCGTCGCCCGCCCACCAGACGGCCCAGGTCGCCCAGAAGCCGCTGCCCGGCACGGTGCCGGATAGCAGGAGGACCAGGCTGCCTACGGTGGCGCTGACCGCCATGCCCGTGAGCGCCGCGAGTGTGATGGCGATGGCGTCGAACAGTCGGTCCATCGCAAGGTGGAAGTCGAGCCGGCGGAGGAGCTCCGCCGACAGCAGAGGGGCGAGCGTATTCCCGGCGGCGATCACCGCCGCGCCGAGTACGGAAGGGCCAATCGGGAGGTTGACCGCAAAGGCCGCCAGCGCGATGGCGGCCGTAGCCCGCCGCCCGACGAGCAGAATTGCCACCACAGCAATGCCGGTCGGGGGCCAGATCGGGGTGACCTGACCGTGCACCAGCGCCAGGTTCAGGCTGAGTTTGGCCGCCAGCCAGTAGGCCGCGGCCACCAGCGCCAGCCGGAAGAACTCCTTGCCTGTCAGACGAAGGGTACTGAAGCGGGTCACACCGCTGAGTTCGGGTACCAAAAGTCCACCCGGAACCTAGCAGATCGTCGAAAAAGGTTCAAGGCAATTCCGTGTCGGCTGCTTGCTGCAACCTGGTAGCGGGCACCCCATCCGGCGATGAAATCCTGACGACGTAGTCGGACGCGCTCAAATTCGCGCCCTGGTTTCTGAGCTCCTGACTGCGCGAAGCGGCCAGGATGACGGCCGGCAGGTTGGGCCGGCGGGCTGCGCGACGAAGATCCTCGAGGATGCCGAGCCGGTCAGGTCTTCCCGCCGGTAACTCCAGGAAAATGATGTCGGGACGTCGGGCGCGGGTTTCCGCCACCGCATTGTCGAGATCGACCACCCGGACCCAGTAACCGTCGAGTTCAAGCTTTAGCCGGTACATCTCCGCAAGTGCGTCATCCTCGGCGATGTAAAGGACGTCGAGGGTCTCAACATCCGTCTCGGGCACCACGACCATCTTCCAACCTCCTCGGGCACGGACTGACCCCTACACCTTGCGGCCCGAACATAAGCGGCAGCTGACAGTTGGTTATGAGTTTCCTAAGAGCCCCGACTCAGCAAATTCCATCCAGCGGCCGTGATCAGGCGGCAACCGACGACGCGGCGTCGATACGCTTGCGGCGATCACCTCGGCCGCTGAGCAAACCCATCAGGACGAGCTGGACCGCCCACCCGGTGTACACGATCGTCGTGCTGACATAGGGACCGATCACCCCCTCCGCTTGCAGGACGTAGAGCGAATTCGGCCAGGTGTTCAGCGAGGCATGGAAGAGAAGAACGAGCAGCAGGCTCCTGCGGCTGCCGTTGTAGAGCCAGGTCGAGATGATGGAGAGCGCGATGGTGCGCACCACGAACAGTCCGAACGGTAGATGGCTCTGCGCCGTAATCGGAATCAGAAAGAGGGGGAGATGCCAGACGGCTGAAACGACGCCGATCGCGACCGACGCTTTCAGCATACCGAGGATGGGCTGCACCCGAGGCAGAAGAAATCCGCGCCATCCGAATTCCTCGCCGGATGGGCCGCCAATCAGGAGAACGAGGATGAAGGTCGCAGGCGTGGCCAGCCAGCGGGACGAATCGAAGAGGTTCGGAACGATACCACCTTTGAGGACGTGGACCCCGAGGATGGTTGTCTGGATCACGATGGGCGCGACGAGCGCGGCTGCATACCATTGAATGCCGACGCGCCAGCGCAGTGCCTGACCGAGAAACTCGCGCAGACCGGCATGGCCCGAGGTCCGCGAAACCATCGCCACGGCCGCCAGCAGGGGCCCGAATGTCCCGAGCACGAGCAGCACCGGTGTGGCCGTCGGCCCCACGAACCCCAGTCGATGGTTGGCGGCCACCAGCGGAAGCCAGCAGATCCAGGAAATACCGATCGCATAGGTGGCGAAGACAACCGCCGACCGCCATCCCGAGAGCCGCGGGCGCATTAGCGCCAGATGTAACGCGGGAGCAGCGCCCGGGCTTGCTTTAGACTCAGCCGAAGAGGCCGGATGGCAACGCCGACCCGAATCCGTATAAGCCGGCGCGAAGCGTTTAACGCCGCCCACCAACTGTGGGACCCGGCGCGGTCCGACGATGAGAATCGCCGCCTCTTCGGAAAGTGCGTCAACCTCCACGGCCACAACTATGCGGTCGAGGTCGTGGTCCGCGGCGACGTCGACCCGGCCACCGGATATCTGATCGACCTCAAGCGCCTGTCCGACTTGATCGGTCGCGAGGTGATCGCCGACGTCGACCACCGCAATCTGAACACAGACGTTCCCTGGCTCACCGACCGGATTCCCACCGCCGAGAACCTCGCGGTGGCGTTTTGGGGGCGGCTTCGCCCGCATTTGCCAGACGGGTCGCTTCAGTCGGTGCGGGTCTACGAGACCGAAAAGAACTGGGCCGAGTGCTCGGATGCGGAATGAGCTCGAAACCCCTCCGACGCGGCCGGTCGAACTCCGCCAGCGGTACTCGACCAGCGACCTCGGTTCCCTGACAGACGCCGAGCGTCGCCGCTTTCTCGCCGGCGGCGATCCCGACCCGCAGACAAATCCGGCGATCGCCTGGGAGCTGCTCTACCGGCTCGAGCCCGAGCTCTATGACCGCCTTATACGGCCCGAGCGAATCCATCCCTCGGTCATCGACTGGCTACCCCGTCGAGTTCACCGGATTGTCGAAGTGGGAGCGGGGAGCGGGCGCGTGACGGAGGCGCTGATCGATCGCTGCGATGAGCTGATCGCCATCGAGCCGGCCGCGCCGCTGCGCGAGCGGCTTGCCGCCAGGCTGGCCGCGGCCGGCGAGCGCCTGCAGGTGCGTAATGGCTTTTTCGACGATCTCCCCGTTCCGGACCAGTCCGCCGAGCTCGTCGTGGCTTGCTCAGCCTTGACGCCGGACCCGGCCCACGGCGGTGACGTCGGGCTCCACGAGATGGAACGGGTTTGCGTGCGAGGGGGGCGGGTCGTCATCATCTGGCCGAACGATCCACACTGGCTGCTGGAGCGCGGCTATGTCTATCAGTCGTTTCCCGGCCGCATGACCCTGGAGTTCGACAGCGTCGAGGAGGCCATCGAACTGGCGCAGATCTTCTACCCCGATGCGGTCCAGGAGATCCGTCGCCGCGGCGACCGCCTGGTCCCCTATGAGGTGGTGGGCATCAATCCGCCGCGCGACCTGGCCTGGAAGACGGTGGCAAATTGAAGATCGCGCTGGTCGCGCCCCTCGTCACAACGATTCGCGAACCGCAGGCGGGCGGCTCGCAGGCATTCCTCGCCGACCTCGCCGCTGGGCTCGTTAGCCGGGGACATGCCGTAGACGTCTACGCTGCGACTGGCTCGGAAATTCCGGGCGTCAGCGTCATCGACACCGGCGTCGTTGCCGATCGGCTGATCGGCTCGCTGTACCGCGCCAACGGCAGTGGATCGGCGGATCCTGGGCCCATCGAGGAGGCGTTCGCCAGCGTGTACGCGGCGATCCGCACGGTGCCGTACGACGTAGTGCACAATCACGCATTCGATGCGCCGGCCGTGCGACTGGCCACCTCCCTCAGCTCCCCGGTCATCCACACGCTTCATTTGCCGCCCGACAACGCGCTGCGCGCCGCCATTCGGGAGGCCGAGCGTGCGATGCGGGCGCCGACCATCGCGACGGTCTCAGCATGGCAGGCGAAGGCCTGGGGCATCGCAACCACGCTTCCCGACGGGGTCCCCATCGACCGGATCCCGTGGTCCGACGCAGCCGGTGACGGCGTAGTTTTCGCCGGACGCTTGAGTCCGGAGAAGGGCGCCGCCGAGGCGATCGACATCGCAACCATTGCCGGCGTCCGCATCGACCTCTACGGCGATCCCTACGATCTCGGGTATGCTGCCGCCCTGGTCAATTCAAGCCGTCGGGTATCGGGCGTCAGCATCCATTCGGGCGTGCCGCGCGAGGCGCTGTGGCGAATCATGGCCCGCGCGGCCGCTGTACTGTGCCCGGCAAACTGGGATGAGCCATTCGGTCTGGTGGCCGCCGAGGCACAGGCCACCGGAACGCCCGTCATCGCCTTCCGCCGTGGCGCCCTGGAGGAGGTCGTGGCCGACGGAGAAACCGGGTTTCTGGTGCCGGCCGGTGACGTCAAGGGCGCCGCCCAGGCGCTGACGCGGATCGGGTCGATCGGCCGGCCGGCCTGTCGACGGCATGCTGAGGCGCATCTCACGCTCGACCGCAGCCTCGACGCCCATATCCGGCTCTATGAGCACGTGCGCCGTCGCGCGCCGGCACCATATGCCTGACCGAAGGCCCTGGTTGCACGGGCGGGTCGCCGTCGTGACGGGAGCCAGTCATGGTATCGGACGTGCAACCGCTGAGGCGATGGCGCGGGCCGGGGCGCATGTCGTACTCGCCGCGCGCAGCGCTCCGGCATTGACCCAGCTCGCCGAAGCGGTCCGGAGAGCTGGCGGGAGCGCCACCCCGGCGCCGGGCGATGTGAGCCGGGCCGATGACGTCGACCGGGTTTTCGCGGTCGCCGACGAGCTTGGTGGCGCCACCGCGCTGGTCTGCGCGGCGGCCGTCTTGACGAAGGTCCCGCTCGTGGAGACTTCCCTTAAGACCTGGGAACAAACGCTGGCGACCAATCTGACCGGGATGTTTCTCTGCTGCCGGGCGGCGTTCCGCTCGATGCAGAGCTTGGGAGGCGGGCGCATGGTCAACCTGGCCTCTCTATCCGGGGTCTATGGCACGGAGAAGTTTCCGGGTCTCGCCGCCTACAACGTGTCCAAGTACGGCGTGATCGGGCTCACCGAGGCGATTGCCGTCGAGGGTCGCGAGCATGGTATCAGCGCGCTGTGCATCAGCCCAGGCGCGGTGGACACCGACCTTCTGCGCCAGGCCAATCCGTCGCTAAAGCCGGGCCTCAAGCCCAGCGATGTCGCGGAGTTGATCGTGACCCTGCTGGATCAGCCGATGGATAGCCTTAGCGGCGCCAACATCCCCCTGTTTTCCAACCGTTAGAGGAAGGGCTGATTACCGCTCGGGCTGTAGAACGGCCTCGCACCCCGGGCACCGTTCGATGGTTACCAGGGTGCCCCCCACCATGGACGCGGTATGGGTGGCCTGCGGTCGAACGTCGTGGCCGCAGCTCTGGCAATAGGTCGTCTTCGCTGCCGGCTCGTCGTCGGGAGTCTTGGGCATCCTATTAATAGGATAGATGGCGGAGCACCTGGTGCCGCTGGGAATGCTTGTCGTGGTGGCAGGCCTGCTCTGCGTCGCTGCCAGACGCGCGCCTGGGCGATGGCTCGATTGGGTCGCGGCGGCCATCGCGCTCGCCATCGTGCTCGCCGAGCTCAGCTGGCAGCCGTATGTCCTGGCCAACCACAGCTGGTCCGCGGCGTCCAGCCTGCCGGTGCAGTTGTGCGACGTCGGTGGCTTCGTCGCGGCCGCTGCGCTCATCTGGCGTCAGCTCTTGCTGGTCGAGATCGCCTATTTCTGGGGTTTCGGCGGGACGCTTCAGGCTCTACTGACGCCCGACCTCCGGGATCACTTCCCGACATTTCCGTATTTGCAGTTCTATGCCACCCATGACCTCGTGGTGCTCGCGGCGCTGTTTCTCGTCATTGGCCTCGGGCTCCACCCGCGGCCGGGCTCAGTCCGCCGCATCTTCCTCCTGACCCTCGTCTTCACGGCCGCGATTGCGATCGTCGACCTGGTTACGGGTGGCAATTACATGTACCTGCGGCGGGTGCCGGCCGAAGTTAGCTTGCTCAGTTTGATGGGCCCGTGGCCGTGGTACATCGCCGTTGGGGTGCTCGTCGCCCTGATCGTGTTAGCCGTCCTCGATACCCCGTTTCGGTGGTCCCGCGGCCGCGCCGACCGATGAGTTTTTCGGCTGAGGCCGGTCTAACCAGGCGATAACAACCTCAGGAGGAACCGATGGGTATTCGTAGAAGGCACACCGAGCAGGCACTTCGGATCGCACAGCCCGCCCAACCGACCGGCTCGCGCTGGCTGTCATTGATGGTCCTCTGTGCCGGCTTTCTGATGATCGTCGTGGACATGACCATCGTGAACGTCGCGCTGCCGTCGATCCGGCGCGACCTGGGCTTCTCGCAGGCCGGTTTGGCCTGGGTCGTGAATGCCTACCTGATTGCCTACGGCGGACTCCTCCTCCTGGGCGGGCGGCTCGGCGACTTGATCGGCCGCAAGCGGATCTTCTTGATCGGGCTCGCCATATTCACCGCGGCTTCTGTGCTTTGCGGCCT
The DNA here is from genome assembly GCA_005889225.1 of Chloroflexota bacterium. Classification (GTDB taxonomy): domain Bacteria; phylum Chloroflexota; class Dormibacteria; order CF-121; family CF-121; genus CF-13. The sequence continues at coordinate 17,501 of VBEW01000078.1, forward strand.
GTCGTTCAGCCAGCCGATGTTGATCGCCGCCCGGTTCATCCAGGGAATCGGTGGAGCGGTGAGCTCGGCGGTGATCCTGGGAATGGTTGTGACGATGTTCCCCGAGGCCGGGGAGCGCGCACGCGCAATTGGCATCTTCAGTTTCGTTGCCTCCGCCGGCGCATCGATCGGCCTGCTGGCCGGCGGCCTCATCACCCAGGCGATCAGCTGGCACTGGATCTTCTTCGTCAATCTCCCGATCGGACTCGCAACCGCTATGGTGGCCGCTCGCCTGCTCGATGCGGACTCCGGCATCGGTCTCCGCGAGGGAGCCGACCTCATCGGCGCTTTCCTCATCACAGCGTCGTTGATGCTGGGTGTCTACACCATCGTCGAGTCCGCCACCTATGGACTGGGCTCGCTCCATACGCTCGGGTTCGGCGCCATCGCGCTTGGCCTGATGGGCGGCTTCCTTGTGCGCCAGATGGTCGCCCGAAATCCGATCCTTCCGCTTCGCCTCTTCCGGTCGCGCAACCTCTCGGCAGCGAACGTCATCCAGGCGCTGATGACGGTAGGCATGTTCGGCATGTTCTTCCTCGGTTCCCTTGATCTCGAGCGGGTCCTTCACTACCGCCCGCTGGCGATCGGCCTCGCGTTCCTGCCTGTTGCCGTGGCGATGGGCGCGTTCTCGATCGGCGTTTCGGCCCGGCTGATCATGCGGTTCGGCGCGCGCACCGTGCTCCTGACCGGGCAGGTGATGATCGCCGCCGCGCTTGTCCTCCTGGCGCTGGGACCGATGAACAGCGACTATCTGCGGGACTGGTCTTTGCCGCTGCTCTTGCTCGGCGTCGGCGGAGGCCTCGCATTCCCGGCGCTGGCGATCCTGGCCATGGCCGACGCGACGCCCAGCGACTCGGGGCTCGCGTCAGGTCTGCTGAACACGTCCGCCCAGATCGGCGGCGCACTGGGGCTCGCGGTCCTTGCCACCCTGTCGACCAACCGGACCACCGAGCTGATCCTAAAGGGCCAAACGACCGTCGCGGCGTTGAGTGGCGGCTACCACTTCGCCTGGGCTGTCGGGGCCGCGCTGGTCGTCGTCACGATCGTGTTTGCGGCAACGGTATTGAAGCCGCAACTCGCAACCGCGCCGGAAAACTTGGTCGAGATCGAAGAGGCATCGGCGTAGAGAGCCGCTATCGATTGACGGTGATCAGGTCACTTGCTCGATGCGGAAATCGCTACCGTCCTGAACGACGCGCACCCCGCCTCCCTTGGCGATGGGGGCGACGACCTGCCTGGTGAGCCCATAGATCGCCGCCTCGTGCATGGGTGAGTGGCCGACGATCAACGCCCTGCCCCCCTCGGGGAGCATATCGAAGACCCGGCGAAGCGCACCGCCCAAGCGCGTCGCCTCTTCCTCGACCAGGGCCTTGTCGGCCCTCAGAAAGGCGGCGATGTCGCGGGCGCCGGACTCTCGGGACGCCGTGAACCAGCGCTCCTCAATCGTGGATCGGAATGACTCGTCGACGGTCACGCCGCCAGGGAAGCGCTGGCCGGAGCCCGCCAGGAAAGAGGCGAGTGTCTGGGTGGCGCGCTGGGCGCCAGACGAAATCAGGAGATCATAGGGCGCCTCGAGCCGGCTTCCGATTTCTACCGCCGCCGCAATGCCTTCCGGGGTCAGCCGGTCACCGTCGCTGGCCGTGTGTCGGCGCAGCTCAACCGTCTTCACTCGCCTACGCGGAATACCTGATCGCCGGTGCGCGCTTTGTCGGTGACCTTGAATGCCACATCGTCGCCGGGACCTGCCTGCGACACCTTCTGGTGCTCGACCTCGAGCGAGTCGACCGCCTGGCCGAAGTCGGTGGTGTGACCCTTAACGTGGATTTGGTCACCAACCGCGAGCGGGCCTGTCAACTGCACCGCGGCCACGCCGATGTTCCCGAAGTAGTGAGTGACCTTACCAACGAGCTGCTCCATTGGCCCCTTGTAGCACAGCCGTCGTCGAATTGAAAGGGCTGCCTGTTAGCTGCGAGCGAGGGACCAGGCCGTCCCGGAAGGGGTGTCCTGGACCTCGACGCCGCATTGTACGAGGATGGCGCGCAGACGATCCGCGTCTTTGAAGCGCTGCTGACGCCTCGCCTCGCCACGCAGCGAGAGAAGGACGTCGACAAGGGGCGCTACGTACTCGCGAACATCGTCGTGGCCGCCGCCGCGCGCGAGGTCGCCGAGGCGGACGACAAGGTTGCGCATCTCGGCCCGCGCCCGATCGCGCTCATCCGTGCCGACAATGTCCGCCGCCCACCGGTCGAGCAGGCTTTCGGTCTCGAGGATGGCGGCGACGACCCCGTCGATGTCGCGTCGATCGAGGGCGTGACGGCCCTGCAGGGCCCATTCCCGCGCCTGCTCGAGCATTGGCGAGCCGTCCGTGCCCTCGGGCTCGGGCGGGCGGACGGCCAGGGCCGGAGCAGGAGCCACCAGAGGATGCGACAACTCGCTCAAGGCAAAGGTTGTCCGTTCCCAGCGCCGGTCGATTCCGCGACTCCGGACGGTGACCCCTCCGCGCCCTCGCACGCTTACGGATTGAGCGTCGATATCGATGATGCATGCGGTGTACTCATCCACGCCCAGGATCGGGACGTCGTCGGGGAGCATCGATTCGAGGAGGCGCAGTCGCGACTCGCCCATGTAGCAGAACCGCGTGTCGTGTGTTCCGCCCTCGCGGTTGTCGTAGTGAGGGATAACCGCGCAGCGAAGGCCAATCTCGCCGAGCAGGTCCAGCCCTTCCGTCCACGTTGGATCGGCGCCAACCTTGTAGATCTCGTATACGGGAAGGGCGTAGGCGCCGAGGCCGATCGCCGCGGCGCTGGCGAAGGCGACGCATCCGCCTTCCCTGATCTTCGCGGAGAGCCGTTCCCGCACGGCGATGTCTCGCCAGTGCCGCAGGGCGTAGGTTGGGCTGCCAGGTCCGGCGAAGACGTAATTCGCATCGCCAAGACGGGTGAGGAACTGCTCGAACTCGAGCGCCGTGGCCCGGCCGCTATGCCGGAAGGAGGCGAGCCTGATCTCGCATCCCACGTGTTCGCGGAAATAGCTGATGGTTCGGACCGCGACCTCGTCCGCGTTCTCCTGGAAGCCGAAGGGCGTATCAAGGAGAACGGCGTCGAGGCGGGGGTTGCTAACCCGCCCGATCAGCTCCTGGTGGATCGATGTCATCACCGGGCTGGTCTCTCCGGACCCGAAAATGGCGATCAGGCGTGCAGGGCGAGGGTGACGCGGGCCCATACGAAGATGCTACGCAGATCGAATCCAACGGTGCCCGCGTAGTATCGACCTGAGGTGGACTTCGACAGTCTGACTGCGGAGCTGCTGTCCCAACCGTTGGACCAGTTCACGTCGCGCCGCAACACCCGGGTCAAGGAGGCGAAAGCGTCCGGCCAGGGCGACCTGGCCCGCCAGCTCTCCGCCCTCAAGAAGCCCTCACTCCCGTTATGGGCCGTGAACCAGTTCCGTGATCGGGGCACGCTTGGCGAGCTGCAGAGCGGCGCCCAGGCGCTCGTCAAAGCCCAGGCTGCGGCCACCTCCGGGCGTTCGAATGCCGGACGAGACTTGCGCGCCGCGTCGGAGAGGTTCCAGCGGAGCCTCGAGGCGGCCGGCACCGCCGCGGCGACCATTCTTCGCCAAGGTCGCCACGCCTCCGGTGAAGAAACGCTCCGTCGCATCCGTGAGATCCTTCGGCTTGCGGCCCTCGAGGGCGGCGACACCTGGGACCGGCTGCAAAAGGGGGCGCTGGTCTCCGAGCCGCGGCCCGGTGACGACATGCTTGAAATGTTCGCTGCCGGGGCGGCGTCGGCCGGCGGAAAGCGAGGCGAGCAGGCGGAGGCTCGACACGCCGCGGAGCTGGCCCAACGGGCGGCGCGAACCGACGACGAGCTGGCTGAGCGCGCGACCGCCACCGCCCGCCGCTTACGGCAGGAGGCAACCGATGCGGCCGCGGCGGCCGATCGAGCCTCCGCACGCGCCTCGGCGGCTGAGGCAGAGGCCGTCCGCGCTCGGGCGCAGGCGCAGAAGTCCCAGCGTGCGGCCCGGCGCCACGGATCCGGATAAACCTCCGTGCCTATACTCTGGCCTCACAGCCGGCCGAACCAGCTGAATTCACGAGAAGGGGATCAACATGAAGACCACCTACCCGGTTACGTTCGCCGTCGACTTTCCTGATCGGGACCTCGATCGGGTCAGTACGGCGTTCCGAATTCTCGCCGTGATTCCAATTGGGATCATCCTCAGTCTCCTGACCAGCACGTCGGTGCGATACGTCACAAGCACAAACGGCACGAACGAGACCGTGAGCAGTGTTGCGACCGGCGGCGGGCTGCTGTTTCTCCCGCTGGTGCTAATGCTCTTGTTCCGGCAGAAGTATCCCCGGTGGTGGTTCGACTGGAACCTCCAACTCCTCCGCTTCTCCAATCGGGTGACCGCCTACGTTGGATTGCTGGACGACCACTATCCATCAACGGATGAGGAACAAGCCGTTCATCTCGATTTCCCCTATCCGGACGCCGGGCAGCTGAACCGGTGGCTCCCCTTGGTGAAGTGGCTGCTCGCGATTCCCCACTACATCGTGCTTTTCTTCCTGGCGATTGGAGCCGTGGTGGCGGTCATCATCGCCTGGTTCGCCATCCTGTTCACCGGGCGGTACCCGCGCGGCCTGTTCGACTACGTGGTGGGAGTCATCCGCTGGAGTAACCGGGTCACCGGCTATGCGATGGTCCTGGTCACCGACCAGTATCCGCCGTTCAGCCTGGACTAACGATGATCCGGCAGGCTCACGTTTTGGAGACGGACCTGGCCGCGTGCGACAAGCTTCCCATCCTCGCGGGTAAGGGTCACCTGCCAGAGCTGCTGGGTCGCGCCCTGGTGGATCGCTTCCGCGATTAGCGTCAGGCGACCGCTCACGATCGGGCGGAGGAAGTCGGTGTTGTTGTTGACGCCGACCGCGAACTGGCCTCGATCGACCACGGCCAGGGAGGCCCCCGCGCTGGCCGCGCTCTCGATGGCGGTGGTGAAGGTTCCCCCATGCACAACGCCCCACGGCGTGTGATGGTCGGGCCCGACATCGATCGAGCCCACCACCCGGGCCGGCTCGATCACGTCGAATTTCATGCCGAGCGCCTTGAGAAACGCACCGGGCCGATCGAGCTGCGGCAGACCAGATTGGCTCGAGCCTGCACGCATGCTCATATGACCCATGCTACTGGCTTGATCATCGTATTCTGATACCGCAACGATGGCAACCGAGACTGGCCGAGGACCTGCGAGAAAAGGCGCAATCGCTCCTTATGCCCTCAAGAAACGAGAGGGTTGGGTCTACGACCTGGGTGTTCCGTTCACTGTCAAATTGGGAGAACGGGGACACGGACGGCGATTCGCTGTTCTCGAGTACACGACGGACCAGGATGAGTGGCCGGGCCATACTCACCCGACTGAAGACGAGGTCTTCTATGTCTTGAAGGGGGCCCTGACCTTCCGCTGCGGCCGTGACGAGTTTGACGTCGATGAAGGCGGCTTCGTCTTCCTTCCCAGCGGTATCGAGCACGGCTACAGGATTCGCGGGGGCAAGCCGGCCCAGCTCCTCATCGTGACGGCACCGGCGCCCGAGCCCGGCTCGACTGGGGGCTGGGACGGTTTCGTCTCCGGATTAGAAACCGGCGCCGAGCCCGAGTAGCGGATCAGGGCTTCGCCGAAACCTTCGATCCATCCCTTTCGGCGGTGCGCACGAGGGCGTGGGCGATCGCTTCCACCACCGATTCCTCATGGGGGCGGAGGTAGGTGCGAGCCTCCCGCTGGAGCCGCTTGGGCACCATCTCCCGAATAACCTGTTCCATTGCTCTCGCCCACTCATCGGTCAGGATGTGCGTCAACTCGTGGACGATGACGACATCGCCACGTTCGAGAAGGATGTCTTGCCGGAACTGGAGCTCCGCTTCCAGGAATTCGGGGCTGATTTCAGCGTAGCCCTCGGCACCCCGCAGCTTGGGCTTGTACGAAGCGCGGATGGTCCAGGCGCCGAGACCCATCCGCTGCACCCAGGCGGCTTGCCGCTCCTGGAACCATTCAGGGGGCTTGAGCTCACGGTGGCCCGGCGCTCGTTCCTGTGATTTCGACGAACCTGAGTCTGCGGGGGCTTTTCGCTCCGCCTCGTCCATTGGTCGAGGGTACCACCGAGCGGGCGGTGCGATCCCAGGATTAGAACGGTGGGTGCTAGCTGGGAAGATTCAGGAGGTCGCGGATCTTAAATGTGCCTGGCTGGTGTGACGGGAGCGTCGGACGCCAGGAGGGATCGTTCGCAAGGTAGGACTCGGGATCCTTACGTACGATCTCGACCACAACCTCGGCGACGATCCGACCGCCGACTTCGCCCAAACGGTCGCCGCCACCATTGACGGCCGCCTCTCGCAGGATGTAGAGCCAGAGCGGCGTTTCACCCTGCCACTCACCAAGTGCCAGTTCGGCGCGCGTCAGAGGCTTCGCACCGACGGCGCGGGCGACTGCCTCGCCGGACGGGAGACCGGTGCCCTGGCCTCGCTGCAAGTCGCGCGCGGCGAGCGAGCGATAGGCGTTCACCTCGACGGCGCCCGTGATGGACTCGGGGAGCCGGATCAGCGACGCTGGCAGCTGGCCGTCGATCGGTTTGGCCCGCTGCGCCGGTGAGTGACCGGGCAGGTCGAAGAGCAATCGCCAGTCGACCGCGTGCTCGGAGGCGAGTGGGCGAAAGCCGGCCAGGTCCGGAAACACCGGGAAACGCGGGCCACCCTCCTGAAGCTGGTAATCCGCCTTGATCTGCGAGTGGCCGTAGCGGTAGGCGCCGTCGGCAAACTCCACCGGAATGTACGGCTCGCCCTCCGGACGGAAAAACCGCGGCCCGTCCTGTAGCACCGTGGCGGTGAGCTTGTTGCCCACCAGGGTTGGCAGGAAATCGTGGAGGATCACCCACTGGTAATGCCAGACCAAGGCCAGCCGGGCATACTCGAACAGGTCCGAGTCGGGGACGCCGTCGGCTCGCAGGCGGTCGACCAGGTAGTTGTGGGCGCGGATGAAGGCCAGCTGCAGTCCCGTCATGAAGGCGTGTACATCGTTGCGGGGATCGCCGATCAAGGCGATTCCCTGCTGGTTGCGCGGGAGGTCACCGTCGACGCCAAGCAAGAGTTTTGACGAATCGGCCTGATCGAACAGGTAGGGCGAGCCGACTGGGCCACCACCGTAGAGCGCTTCGAGGTTGGCGCGGGGCGAGCGGACGTTGCGCAGGACATTGATGTCGGCGTGGGCCCGCAATGGCGAGCGATCGGCGGTGATGTCGTGGGCCAGGTACTGCCCGAAGAAGGGCTGGCCTGCCTCGACGTGGCTGTCGGCATCGCACCGACCGCCGTCGCAGATGCCTCCGGCCATGCCGAGGGCCAGCAGACGATCGGCGTCGAAGCTCGCGGCCGGGAGGTCCGCGAACATACGGCCATAGCGGCCTCCCTCGACGACGGGGGCGTCGATGGTGCGGCCGGGCGCAAGGCACAGGTCCCTCGCCGGACGGGCGGTCTGAGGACGGGCTGTCGATGCTGCCAGGGCCATTACCGACTCATAACAGTTGCCGCTCGAAACTTCAAATGCCGATTTGATTCAGCGTACGCTGGATCGGTGAGCCGGCGATGGACGCGGACGGAGCTGGCGGCCCGGATCGATCACACGTTGCTTGATCCCGCGGCGACGAATCACGACATCCTGATGGCCTGTGAGATTGCGCGGCGAAACCATTGCGCCACGGTCTGCTTGAACTCGAACCGCGTGGCGGCGGCTCGCGAGGTGCTGCGGGGAAGCGGCGTCGGGATCGCTGCTGTGGTCGGATTTCCGTTCGGCGCGTCTCACGTCGATGCAAAGGCGCACGAAGCCACGCTCGCCATTGCCGATGGCGCCACCGAGATCGACATGGTGCTGGACATCGGACGGCTTAAGGACGGCCAACGGGAACCCGTCAGGGCAGATATCGCGAGCGTCATCGCTTCTGCCGCAGGGCGGCCGGTCAAGGTCATCCTTGAATGCGCCCGCCTGACGGATGATGAAAAACGGACTGGATGCAGGCTCGCTGTCGAAGCCGGTGCTGCTTTCGTCAAGACATCGACCGGCTATCTCGGCCACGGCGCGACGGTTCATGACGTCACCTTGATCCGGGCTGCCGTCGGGCCCGACCTCGGCGTCAAGGCCAGTGGTGGCATCCTCTACTACGAAGACGCGGTGGCGATGCTGGAAGCGGGCGCGACAAGACTCGGAATGAGTCATACGCAGCAGGTCCTGGATTCGATTCCGATGTAGACGGCCCTCCGATGAATTTTCTGCAGCCAGGCCGTCTAAAGAGACGGACCTGACGATGCCGATGCCGGAGCGGGGCGCAATCACCCTCGCGATTGACGTGGCTGGCGTCCGCGCGAACGCGGGGACGGTCGACGCACTCGCGCGTCTGCAACTCGCGGCCCGCCGCCAGGGCTGCCAGGTCAGGCTGACGGGCACGTCCCGTGAGCTGCGGGAGCTCGTCCGCTTTATGGGGTTGCGCGACGTCCTGCCGGAACGGCGTTAGGACTCGAGGCGGGGGGGTAAACCGAACAGCGGGAAGAGCCGCTCAGTGTCGAGGAAGAATGTGAACTCAGCGATCCGGTCGCTGCCGAGTTCGAGGACCATCACGGCCCACGGGTCGTGGCCACTTCCTGATGAACTCGGCCTGTAGTGCCCGAACGCAACTGAGCCGTTCGCCGTCACGGCGGGGACGAGTTTGGAGCCGCGACAGGTTATGCCCGGCCCGAACCACCACGTCAGGATATCCTCGCGGCCTTGCAACCAGAGGTCATACGGCGGCATCGACTGCCGTGCGTCCTCCTGGATCAGCGTGGTGAGCGCCTCGAGGTCGTAGCGCTCGAAGGCCGCGACGTAACGGGCGAGCAGCTCGCGCTGCCGATCATCCATGGGCGGCATCGGATCGGAGGAGCTGACACCGCTCGCCTGCAGCGTCACACGAGCACGCTGCAAGGCGCTGTTCACCGATGCCACGCTCGTGTCGAGGAGTTCGGCGACCTCCTTGGCCTTCCAGCGCAGGACCTCGCACAGGATCAGCACAGCCCGCTGGCGGGGAGGTAGATGCTGGAGCGCCGCCACGAACGCAAGCCGTATCGTGTCGCGGGTCACCGCCACTTCGGCGGGATCACCCTCCGGGGCAAGCAGGCTGTCCGGGATCGGTTGGATCCATGTCGCCTCGGGAAGCGTGTTGAGGTTCGCCGCAACGGGAGCTCGAGCGGGGCCGAGATCCATCGGACGCGCCCTCCGCGCGCGCCCGTCGAGCATGTCGAGGCAGACGTTCGTCGCGATCCGGTAGAGCCACGAGCGTAGCGCCGCGCGACCCTCGAAGCGATCGAAGCCGCGCCATGCCTTTAGCAGCGTCTCCTGGACCGCGTCCTCCGCCTCGAACGGGGAGCCGAGCATCCGGTAGCAGTAGCCGATCAGCTCCGCCCGGTACTGCTCCAGCCGAAGGTCGAGTTCGCTCGGTGCGGCGGTTAGAGACGAACGTTGCATCGAGATCATCCTAAATGACCATATCGATGCACCGCGGGCGCGATCTCAGTCCCTTGCTCCCTTGGGTCTGACCGCAGTCATCTGCCTGTTCCATGCCCACAGGTAGAAACTCGCCAGGCTTCGGTTGGGTCGCCACTTTTCTCCGATTGCCTCGACTTCCGATGGACTGGGCAGGTGGTCGAGCCGGTGTAGCCGCTGAACCGCGGAACGGATGCCGAGGTCGCCGATAGGCAGGATGTCGGGCCGCTCGAGGTTGATCAGCAAAAACATGTCCGCGGTCCACCGCCCGAGCCCTTTGCTGGCCGTAATTTGCTCGCGAACCTGGTCATCTGACAGCTCATGCAGGTGCTCGATGTCGAGCTCGCCCGAAATGATGTGTTCGGCCAGCGACCGCAGGTATTCGATCTTCATGCGGGACAGTCCGACGGTTTTCATGGCGTCGGTATCCAGGGTGAGCAGTTCGGCAGGCGTGGGCATCCGGCCGCCAAAGTGTTCCTGGAGGCGCCCGGCAATCGCCCGAGCCGCGAATCCCGAAATCTGCTGGCCGATGATCGAAAAGACCAGCACGCTGAAGGCGTCGCCTACCGGACGGCTGCTTCGCCAGGCCCCGGGATCGATGGGCTCGGTCGCATCGATCAGGCGCGCCAGCTTGCGGTCGCTAGCCTTCAAGGCGGCCAGCGCTTGCTTGCGACGTGACGGCGCCCGTGCGCTGGCCATGGCCCATCGTAGCCGGAATCCTGAGCTCGCTAGCCGCTCAGGATCGATAAGTCCAGCTGGCGAATCCGCTCCCGGTCGGCGATGAGATCGATGGCGACGATCCTGCCGCCGGCGATCGTGAAGCCGAATATCATACGTGGCCTTCCACCCGGAGCCCACACGAGTCCGGGTAATCCGTTGACGAGCGCCGGCTGCGCGGCTCGTGCACGCCCTGAGAAAGTTTCGGCTACGGCCGCGGCGCCACGGACCTCGCTCGGTGCTCCAACCTTCGCCGCGGCACGGTCGACTCGCAACACGACGTCGGGGTCGAGTACCGCGAGAAGCGCCCCGAAGTCACCGCCGCGCGAGGCGGCAAGGAACGCGTCGACGATTTCTCGCTTGCGATTGCCATCGGCGTCGGGGACCGTGCTCGATCCCTGCACCCGGCGCCGCGCGCGGCTGGCCAGCTGCCGGGCCGCCGCCGGCGAGCGTCCCACGATCGGGGCAATCTCGTCGAAGGGTACCGCGAACATGTCGTGCAAGACGAACGCGACTCGTTCGGCTGGTGCCAGAGTCTGCAGGACCACGAGCAGGGCGGAACCAACCGAGTCGGCCAGCAACACTTCGCGCTCCGGGTCAGTGCCCTCCTCGTGGCCCACGATTGGCTCGGACAGGCGTGCGGGCAGTGGTTCCTCGCGCCGGGACTTTCGCGAGCGCAGCATGTCCAGGCATACTCGGGCGACAACCGTCGTCAGCCAGCCGCCCAAGTTCTCGACGCCGTTGGCGCCGGAGCGGCTCAGTCGAAGCCAGGCCTCCTGAACGGCGTCGTCCGCCTCGCTGGGCGAGCCAAGCATCCGGTAAGCCACGGCCCGCAGGCGGGTCCGGTTATTTTCGAACCGCTCCGCCAGCCAGTCCTGTTCGCCCATGGTCACCTTTCCCCGACTCGTCCCATCATCTCAATGACGATTGAAACCCAGCCAATGTGACGACAAAGCAGAGACAGATCAAACCCGCCCCGAGCCTAACGTGCGAAAATTCCGGCTACGTTGAGCGCACAGAGTGCCGGGTTGGTTCTCTACCGAAAGCGGGACGGGAAGCTGGAAGTGCTCCTGGTCCATCCAGGTGGTCCTTTCTGGCAGAAACGCGACGACGGTGCCTGGTCGATACCGAAGGGCGAGCTTGCCGAGAGCGAGGCCGGCATCGACGTGGCCCGACGCGAATTTGAGGAAGAGCTCGGTGTGCCGGCTCCCGACGGCGAGCTCACCACGCTGGGCGATGTGCGCCAGGCCGGGGGCAAGGTTGTCCACGCGTGGGCGGCACCCGGGGACGTCGATGTCACGCGACTGGCGAGCAACACGTTCGAGATCGAATGGCCGCCCCGCTCGCGCAAGATGCAGCGGTTTCCGGAGGTCGATCGCGCCGCCTGGTTCGATCTGGATGCGGCGCGCCGCAAGCTCCTGCCAGCGCAGCGCCTGTTCCTGGATAGGCTCGAAGACCAGCTGTGACCGTCTCCGAGTTGAGTGCCTACCTCGACCGGCTGGAATCGACCAGCAGCCGGAACGAGCTCGTGAAGACGCTCGCTGAGCTCTACTCGAAAAGCTCGCCGGATGAGATCCAGCCATTGACCTATTTGATCCAGGGCCGCCTCGTTCCTTTCTTCGAACCGGTCGAGATCGGCCTCGGTGAGAAGCTGGTCATCGCGGCCATCGCCCAGGCGTTCGCCACGCCGATCGATGAGGTCTCGAAACTCTTCGGCCAGATCGGCGACCTGGGCCAGGTGGCCGCAAAGCTCTCGGCGCATGGGTCGAGCGCCGCGCTGCCACTCAGTGAGGTGCACGCGAGATTGATGGAAATCGCCGGCGCGGCCGGCGCCGGCTCAGTGGAGAAGAAGCGCACGCTGTTCGCGGCCTTGCTAAAACAGGTCGACCCCACCTCGGCCAAGCACCTGGTGCGCATCGCGCTTGGTCGCCTGCGGCTAGGCATCGGCGATCCCACCGTGCTGGACGCGCTCTCGTTTGCCAGGAAGGGCGACCGCTCTCTTCGGCCGGTGCTGGAAGGCGCGTACAATCGCGTGTCCGACCTGGGACTGATCGCGAAGACCTTCTGGTCCGGCGGCGAAGAGGACGTGAACGCGCTCAAGGTCACGGTTGGAAGGCCGATCCGGAGCCAGCTCGCAGAGCGCCTGCCAAACCCTGAAGCGGTAATCAAGAAGCTTGGTATGGTCGCGGTCCAACCGAAGTACGACGGGATCCGGGTGCAGATCCACAAAAACGGCTCGGAGGTGCGCATTTTTTCGCGCAACCTCGAGGACTACACGCTGATGTTCTCCGAGCTCACTGCGGCGGCTCGAGGGCTGAAGGACGAAACGCTCATGCTCGACGGCGAGGCGATCGCCTACAGCAAGGAATTGGAGGAATACCTTCCGTTCCAGCTGACCGCGAGCCGCCGGCGGCAGCACGGCATCGAAAAGGCCGCCCAGGACCTGCCGCTGGTCGCCTTCATCTTCGACATCCTGTACCAGAACGGCCGGGACCTCACGGAGCTACCGTACGAGCAGCGGCTCGCGCTGGTCGACGAGGTGATCGCCGGCTCCAGCGTTCTCCTCCCTGCGCCGATTATCAAGACCGACTCGGTCGAGGTGCTCACCAAGACGCTGCTGGACTCCATCAGCCAGGGCCTGGAGGGAGTCGTGGTCAAGCGACCCGAATCCAAATACCAGGCGGGCGCGCGCAACTTCAATTGGGTGAAGCTGAAGCGCCACACCAGCGGCGAACTCAACGACACGGTCGACCTGGTCCTCCTCGGCTACTACTTTGGCAAAGGCAAGCGCGCGGAGTTCGGCGTGGGGGCGCTGCTGGCGGGCGTTTACGATGCGGAAAACGACCGGTTCGCAAGCATTACCAAGCTTGGTACCGGCTTGTCCGACGCCGAATGGCGGCAGATCCACGAGCGTGCGGACAAGCTGCAGGTCGATCAGCGACCGGCGCGAGTGGATTCGATCCTGGTCCCCGATGTGTGGCTCGAACCCGAGGTGGTGGTCGAGGTAATGGCCGACGAAATTACGCCCAGCCCCAGACATACAGCCGGCAAGGTTGGCGATGAGCCGGGGTTTGCGCTTCGATTTCCACGGGTGGTTGCCTTCCGCGGGGCGGACAAAAGGCCGGAGGATGCGACGACGGTCAAGGAGATTGCCGAGCTGTTCGGTCAGCAGCGCGAGCGCAAACAACCCGCCTGAACTACTCGAGGCGCGATCTGGTAGACGCCCGCACCCCTTAGCGCAGTGAGACCGCGACTTGCTCGAGGTGGTCCATCGCTTCCTGCATGCCGCCTTCCATGCCCGAGTTGATGACCGCGTCACGGTCCGCCTGGCTCTGGAGCTGCATGAGGATCGTGAGCGTGGTGTGTCCATCTTTTTCGCTGAACGTGTGCGTGACTACCGCTTCCCCTTCCGGCATGCCCTCGTAGACCTCGGTTGTAACGAGGCGATCGTTCGGTACGACCTCCCGGTACTCGCCGTGGAAGCCGACCTCGAACCCGCCGTTTGCCGTCATTACATAGCGCCATTTGCCACCGACGCGCAGATCGACGTCGGCTTTCGTGACCTCGCCTCGGTCTCCGCTCCACCAGCGCTTGATGAGCTCGGGCGTGGTGTAGGCCTTGTAAACCAGGTGTCGGGGTGCGTCGAACTCCCGTGTGATCAGGATCTGTGTGTCGGTGGGGAGCGTCATCACAGCCGTACCGCTACTCGTCTTCGCCATCATCGTCCTCCTTCACTTCTTTGAGTTCTTCCAACACAACATCCAACCGATCGAAGCGCCGCGACCAGGACCGCTCGTAGGTCTTCACCCAGTCGTGGATTGGCTTGAGCGGCTGGCCATTGACCGAATACATCCGCTGCCGCCCTTCGTCGCGAACGCCGACCAGCCCCACTTCCCGCAGCACCCGAAGGTGCTTCGAGACCAAGGGCTGGGCCAGACCGACCAGCCTGACCAGGTCATTCACGGGGCGTTCCCCTCCGGAGAGGACGTCCAGGATCTGCCGGCGTCGGGGCTCGGCCACGGCGTTGAACGCATCGGCCGTCGTTGCCGCTCGTGCCATGGAGGAATTATATACCGATATAGGAATATGTCAAGTCTCTCAACGGCACATACCGCGCCGTATTGACAAAGGGTCCTCCTGGGCGCAGGCTCAGGCCTCGATGTCAGCGGTACGCCCTGGCCACGGTCTGACCCGCGCCATCGCCACTCATCCCGTTGGCGCGTACCTCGTGATTCTCTATCCGGTCAGCTGGATCCTCTGGATGCCGGCATTGCTCGGCAAATCCGGATTGGGTGTCCTCTCGGTCGACATTCCAGTCCAGCTGAGCATCCTCCTGGTCAGCATCTTCGGTCTGACCGGCGTCGCCTTCCTCGTGACCCGGATTGCAGATGGTAAGCCTGGTACGCGGGAGCTGCGGCGCCATTACCTCCATTTCCGCGCGGGCCCGCAGTGGTATGTAGTTGCGCTGGCCGGTGCACCCACTCTGCTGGCGCTCGTGGGCTTTCTTACGCACGGCACGGGTGCGCTGGGCCCTTTCGGGCGCCATGCGCTCGAGATTCCGACGCTCTACCTGTTGACGCTGATCGTCATCGCCATTCTGATCTCGGTGTGGGAGGAAGGTGGCTGGATGTCCTTTGTGACTACGCGCCTGCAGCCGCGATTAGGACCAGTCTGGGCCAGCGTTGCTGTCGCACCCCTCTTTGGCTTGATTCACTTTCCCTTGTTTTTCATCACGGGCGGGCTCATCGATAACGCCCGCCCGCAGGGCATTCACATCCTTGAGTACGCGCTGTATCTCGTCGTCTTGTTTTCCGTGCCCGTGCGAATCCTGATCACCTGGGTATTCAATGCCACCGGCGGCAGCCTTCCCATCGTCGCTCTCCTGCACGCCTCCATCGACACGACTGCCTCGGGAGCCGTCCTCACGGCGTTCTACCCCGGCACAGACGGCCGGCTGCTCTATGTCGGATTGGCGGCTGCCGCTTTGGCGGTCGTCATCGCGACTCGGGGTCGCCTTGCCTACCGGCTCATCTCCGATCCGACCCAGCAAGTTCCCGCGTCCAGTCCCGCGCCGGTTACGGGCTAGCCCAGCGGACCAGGCAACGGGCGAGAACGGCTCGCGTTAGTGATTGAGTGAGCCAGCGATATTGCAGTACATATTTTTTACCGTGTTGCCCATCACGATGAGGATGACGAGCACGACGATGACGACTAAGACCAGGATAAGGGCATACTCCACCATCGCCTGGCCGCGCTCGCTGCCTCGACCAAACAGCGAAACCAGCCGCTCCGCAATTACAGTCGCCATCGGGCTCAACAATGCCCTCGCTACGTTGCCAAGGGGGTTAAACGTCCTGCCTCGCGCGGAATCATTGCGTACCCGTCACCGGCACGACCCGTCGTCCCTTCGTCGGGACTGGTCTAAGTCGTAATGAGAACCGGAACATTGAGCGTCTGTCAGCGAACCTCAGCGCGCTACCAGGTACAGGTCGGCGATCGGCGCGCCGGGCTGTTTGCCCAGCACGATCAGCGCCGTTCCTTCAGCCGGCCCGATCGTCAGGGTGGTCGTGTGGTTGATGAAATTCTGGTTGCCGCCGAGTCTTCCCTCCGCGTAATTGGGCAGGCTCTCGACCGCCTTCTGCTTCTGACCCACCGACCCAGCCACGGTTAGATTGCTGTCGGTGAATGGAACTCGGATCGACGCGCCGATGCCGATGGCGATGCTGAACAGGCTCAGTACGAGGCCGATCGTGAGGACAACCAGAACCGACGCGCAGCCGGCTCCGCATCCACCACAGGCGGGCCGGAAGCCTCGTCGATCCCTGCTGGCGCTCACGTTCGGAAGCGTATACCCCGGCGGTTACCGAATCGGGTCGAGCGGAAACGTCGTCATCACCGTATGAGCGGACCTTCGAGCGTCGCCGAGTCTATTTTCGGCTGAGCTCGCGTCGAGCGGTCTCCACGATGTCGGCCGAAGTGTAAGCATGCCCGTCGACGCCCCACCCACCATCGGGCGACTCGTGGATCAGAACCCAGGTCCGTCCAGTTAGGCTCGGATCAGCGGCCGCCGACGCGACGATGTCCGTCATCTCTTTGACCACGCCGAGCTGCTTGTCGCGATTGAGAACTCCGATCGGAGTCAGAATCTGGACACGGACGTAGTTGCTGTCGCCGGTCGCGTTTGCCAACGCGTCAGGCCCCAGGTCGTGGATGAACGCCGCCGTGTTGTCTCGGAAGAACGAGATGTCAGGTACCTGCTCCCATCGCATCATGGCTGCGGCGAGCGCCTGGGCCAGGTCATGTTTGTTCGCGAAGGTTCCGGCGGTGGCGTATACGTCGATCATGGGCATAGCTGTCCCCTCCAAGCAATTATGATGGTCGTCATAGCAGTCGAGAAGGCAACAGCATGCACTATGTCGAGCGTCATAGTCAAGTTGGAGAAGTAGTTTGGCCAGGGATAGCAAGGTCAAGATGGTCCGTAGCGCGGCGGCGCTGATTGGTACGCGTGGCTTGAGCGCGACGTCGCTTTCAGAGGTGCTCACCCTTAGCGGCGCGCCACGGGGCTCGATCTATCACCACTTTCCGGATGGTAAGAGGCAGCTCGCCGAGGATGCGATCGGCTGGACCTCTGACCAGGTGCTCGGCCATCTTCGCAGCTGTCGCGCAAGAACGCCCGCTGATCTGCTGGCCTGCTTCATCGACCTTTGGCGCCAGTCCGTGCTCGCCTCGCGTGGTTCGACTGGTTGTGCCGTGGCTGGCGTCGCGATTGACATCGGCGCCTTCGACGACGATCTGATCGGGATTGTGCGCGGCACCTTTCGATCCTGGGTTGACGAGCTCGCCACGCGGCTGATGGAGCTCAAGCTCCCCCCTGGTCGAGCCAGGTCGATCGCCGTCGCGGCGGTCGCCAGCATGGAAGGCGCGCTCATTTTGTGTCGCGCCGAGGGTAATAGCAAGCCGCTCGAGGCCGTCTCCGGTGAACTCATGCGCCTGCTGCACTCCGGTCGTTGAGCCCATGGTGCGCTCAAGAGAGACAATCAGGGCCGTCGCTCACCGCAGACGCATTTTTCGAGCGATACCGTGAGCGGCATGCCCGACGGTCCGACTGCGACGTTCGTCCCGGTCACCTTGCGCGAGCCACCGCCGCCGGTGCGTTGGGGGGCGGACGCCCTACGCATGTCTGGGCTCGACCTGATGCGAGCCGTGCGCGATCAGCGTCTCCCAGAACCGCCGATCAGCCTGCTGACTGGTCTTCGAGCCACGGACGTCGGCCTGGGCAAGACCACTTTCGCGATGCCCGCGAGCCCCTGGTGGCAGTCGGGGGCCGGGGTCTTCCTCGCTGGGACGCTCGCATTCGTGGCGGATGCGCCGCTCGGTTGCGCGATTCTGACCAGCGCGCCACCAGGTACCGGAGTTTCCACCTCTGAACTCTCGGTGAACTTTCTGCGTCCAGCCGGGATCCGGAGCCAGATCTTGATCGCGCGCGGTCGCCTGATTCATGAAACCCGCTCCACTGGCCTCGCAGAGGCTCTTATCGAGGATGGCCGGGGACGCCTGCTCGCCCATGCAACAGCGCGTTGCATCATCAGTCCGATCCCAGCCGCGGCCGCGGAGGCGCTTGACCGCCAGCAGCCCTCACCGGTGCGACCGACCGGGCAACGGGCTCCCTATCTGACCCAGCCCGAGGGCGAGGTGTATGGCCAGGAGGTCTGGGACACTACGCCCGGAATTGAGCTGATGCGTCGCTTCATCGACGGACACTTCTCGCCACCGGTTTTTCGCCTCCTGGGAATTCGCGGGATAGGCCTCGCGGAGGGTGAGATGACCGTCGCGATGCCGCCCTCAGGATGGCACCTGAACGCCCTGGGCGTGATCTACGGTGGCTCGCTGGCACTCCTGGCGGATGCCGCGATCACGTGCGCAACGGCGACCATCATTCCACCGGCCACGGCCTTCTCACCGCTCGATTTGAAGATCAACTATCTGCGACCGGTCTTTCCTAGTGATGGCGATCTGGTCGCGAGAGCGCGTCTGGTCCACCGGGGCCGCACCATCGCGGTGGTGACCTGCGAAATTGTTAATGCGACCGGAAAAGTGGTTGCCATTGCAAGCGGTTCTGTACTGATTCTGCCGGGCCGGCCCTGGGATCGTCCGGTGCACGTCCAGGATGAGCTTGCGTCCACTGTGGGCGGGTAGGAGGCTTGCGAATACCGCTGGTTGCCCTTTCGGTTGCCCGAAAGTCTAGCCCTCGGCCTCTTGCCCAAGGGGACGGCGTAGGGCGAACTTGAATTAGATGGCGCAACGGGTCCAGGTCCTGCCAGGCAAGGCCCAAAAAAGCCCGGCAGTCGTCCCCAAGCGGGATAAGAACCCTCATCCTGGTTTCCAGTCCCAAGCGGGCATCCTATTTCTGCAGTCGACCGCGGGCAATGCCGCGGTCAGTGCGCTCCTCGACGTCCAGCGGCAGGCCGTCGCCGTCAAGCCGCGGACCACTACGACCGGGTCGCACCCGCTGGTCAAGCGCGGTTCGAGCGGCCCAGTGGTCGAGGAGTTGCAGACCAAGCTCAACCTGATCCCGAGCGGTGCGCCGGATGCCTTCCTCAATGTCAGCGGCAGTTTTGACGCCCTCACCGAGACTGCAGTGAATGCATTCCAGACGAACGTCATGGGAATGGCCGTCCCGGATGGAAAGGTGGGAAAGAACACCTGGCCCGCGATCGATAACGCCGTGGTGGCCGCCGAGAACACGCCTCACGCTCACCCGGTGCTCCATCTGAATGACAGCAGTGCGGCGGTCGGAGAGGCGCAGGAGAAGCTGAATGCGGTGGGAGCCGCGCCTGTGCTGAGTGTCGATGCGATGTTCGGGGCGCCGATGCTGACCGCGGTCAAGAACTTCCAGCACACGTCGATGGCCATCGCGATCCCGTCCGGGGTCGTCGATGCGCCCACCTGGACGGCGCTCGACAACGCTGCAGCTGGCGGCGGAACGCGCGCGGCCCGAGGTGGCACTGGCATCGAGGAGCATGTTGGCCCCGCGGGAGGCGGCTCCCCGCTGGCAGCCGCCATGGGAAGCACCCATGTGGTCGTGGGAGCGGGCAATGTGCTGAAGGGGATCGCGGTCAAAGAGATGCAGCAGAAGTTGAACGGCTTCCTGCGCGGCAAGGGTAAAGCCTTCATGAAGGCTAACGGGGTCGCCGTGCTGGGCGAGGACGGGACGTTCGGACCGAAGACGCAGAAGGTGCTGACACTCTTCCAGACCCAGAACGGGCTGCTTCCTCCTACGGGTGTGGCGGATGCCGCCACCTGGAACAGGCTGGACGCCTTCACCTCCACTGTTGGCACCGAATCGCGCCGGTGGCAGGAGGTAGTGGGCGGTCACACCTATGGCCTGACCTCGGTCTATTCGTGGGCGCTGACGCCGAAAACCATCACTGTCACCGTCGGGCTGAACTTCGTCCCGCCGGCACCGGCTGTGCCCATGCCACCGGCTCCCCTCGGAACATGGTTGGGCTTCATCAAGCAGACCTGGAACCAGTTCAAGGCGGTCAATGTGGCCGACCCCACGAAATCGATCAACATCGCCTTCAATCCGATCCAGTCCACGGATCCGTCTGCCCGCACAGTGAGGGTGATGCCGGGGGCTGGGCGATCCGACGCGGGCAGGTTCTTCGTGGTAGACCCGAACATCGCCAACACGGTTTCGCACGAGTTCGGACACATGATCGGACTCAAGGACGAGTATCAGCAAACTGCCGCGGATTACCGCGCCAGCACTGGATACGAAGCACCGGTCGGCCAGACAACTGGACCGACCAGCGGCAAGACTCCCGCGCAGGTGGCTCAGCAGCTACAAACCGCGATCGTTAACAGGTCCGCGCCCAGCGTGAGTCCGAGTCCGGCTGCCCAGGTGGTCGCGGGGATGGGCCAGGGAGCCTTCGCCCAGCGAGTGATTGCGGCCTACAGGGCGCTACCTTCTGTGGCCGTCGCGGCGGTGGCGCACGTGGCCGCTGCCCCTCCGAACCTCGGCGTCCAGGCATCGCCGGCGTTCGCCACGACTGGCGACCTGGTGAAGGACCTCGACACGGGTCTGACCAACTTTGACCTCGGCAGCATCCCGAATGACAAGTACCAGGTGATCGAGGTGCTCAGCTACGACAGCGGTTCGATCATGGGCGATCCGTCGCGGCAGGCCGACCAGCACGAGCATGGGGCGGAGCCGCGCCACGTCCGCGAATTCACCCAGATCGTGGCACACACCAAGGGCGGTGCGTGGGAACCGAGGCAGCGATGATAGGGGAAAGATGACGGGGGAGACATGATCGTCAGCTACGCGCGCATCGGAGGCCGCGTACCTCCGCCCGACAACGAGGGCCTGCAGGTAGAGGACGATGGCAGCTTCACGATGTGGCGTTCGATCGCGCCCTCCGTCGGCCGCTTCGCGGGAAAGCTTTCGGCGGATGAGTTGAGCCGGCTCAAAACAGAAGCGGAGAAGGCGGCTGCGCAGGGCGACGTCAGCCGGCCGCCGACAATGGATGGGTCCGCCGAGCGGTTCCAGGTCGAAGGCGCCACCGCGACGATGGGCAGCGACGACTACATAGAGGGACCGTGGGGAGAGCTGGCAACTCACGTGCGCAAGCTGCTCGGCGAGCTGGTCAGCATGCCCCAGGCGGCCGTGGGTCTCGAGGTGGGGGAGGATGGGCGAAGCGCGCGGCTGGTCCACCTGGGCGACAAACCGCTTGCGGTCGATCTTTCGAAGCTGTCCATCCGGGCCGTCCTCTGGGGGCGCGGTTTTCGCAAGCTAGGGGACTGGTCAACCCCGGCAAAGCCCGGGCCAGTCCAGGCCGAGGCATCCGATTCGTGGAACGCTCCGCTACCCTTCGACCACGGTCTCAAGCCGGGCAAGAACAAGGTTCTGCACGTCTACGTAACGTTCGCTGTGTCGGAGAACGGTCAGCGAGCGGATGTTAGGGTCGAGCATACCCCCGCTGTTCCGGCCTAGGGACTCTCCCCAGCTGACCTAAGAGCCTGTCGAGCGCGGCGTGAGTTTGATCGTCGTGGATCGCGCCTGAGGGGTCAGCACGCTGTTGAGGATGCTTCCGGCGTAGCGCCGGTATTTGGCCCGGTAAGCAGCGTCGACTTGGTCGTCGATGTCATGGTCGGCGTCCACGAAGGTGACCTCTTTCTCGACGCCGCCGGCCTGGATCCGACCTTCGTGCCTCTCCTTCGTGCCACGAAACCAGGCGCCCGAAGACCCCTTCACGGATCGGACGTAGAGGCTATCGCCGTCGCGGACCACCCAGATGGTCACTGGTTTTCGCAGCGTGCCGTCGCGTCGGCGTGACGCGATCTGTAGCTCCTCCGCGCTTCCGATCCGGGTGAACTCGTCGCTCGTCCATTCGGTCATCGTCGTGCCGTTATTGCCGGGTAGCTTCCTGGCTTGAACTTGTCAGCTCAAACGAGCCCAACTTTACCTCCCCGGCGCGTGCGTAGGAACTCGCGACAACCCCGCTTGGCGAGATCCGACTTTGTGTAAGGGTGAATCCAGCCGGCATCGTCCCCTCCGCAAATAGGCGCTTTCCTGAGCCAAGGGCAACCGGGAAGGTCTTGAGCCAGAACTCGTCGACCAGGTCGTTCTTCAGCAAAGTCTGAATCAAGTTGCCGCTACCATGAACCTGGATCTCCGGGCCGTCATCCTTCTTCAGTTGACTGATCTTCCCGGCGACGTCCCCGCTGATTGGGACGGTTGTTTTCCAATCAAGGTTGACCGGACGATGTGAGACAACGTATTTCCTGGCCCCATTGATCACGCGCGCAGCCGGGTCGTCATCCCCCAGACGGGGCCAGTAGGCGGCGAAGATGTCGTAGGTCTTCCTGCCGAGGAGCAGATCGAGCGGGTGTCCCATCTGCTCAGTCATGACGTTTCCCAGGAAGTCGTCGAAGTAGCCGACCGACCATCCGCCGTATTTGAAGCCGCCGCTGTCGTCTTCCCCCGGTCCACCAGGAGCCTGCATAACCCCATCGAGCGTGATGAACGACAAAACGATGAGCTTTCTCATGTCTGTTGCCCGCGCCTCCTTGTTGGTGATGCCCTCTCAGACTACGGCATGGTCGAAAACTCATCGGCCGCGCCCAACTTACGCAGCCAATTGGGTCTTGACCGCCAGGCCGGTCGGGTGGCTGGTCAAAATTTGGGTGCGAAAGAGCCCAGCGGCCTGCGTCGTTATGGCTATGGAGATGGCCAAGACTCACGCCGAGCAATCGGGCTGGTTCGATTGGTTAGAGCAGGATAAATCCCTTGTCCCGGAGACGGCGGAAGATCTCGTCGTTACCTCGGTCGGCGTCTTGCAGCTGAACGGACGCTTTCTCTACCTCAAGCGGGCGACTGATCTGGCCGACTTCACCCATGGGGAGCGACGGATTCTGGAAGCGCTCACCCGGCAAGGGGACACGGTGTTTGTTGCCCTCGGCTCGGATCCAGCGCACCTTCGCCTCTCCTACCGCATGCCCGACCTGGAAAACGCCGTCGCGTTCGATGGCGACGGCCTTCGCGCCCTTCTCCGGCTATGGTTCGTCTGGGCGAGTACGGAGAGCGCCGCGTAGTCTGCGGGGTCGTTAGGTTTCGAGGAAGGCGAGAGTAACCGCAGCGAATAGTGGCGAAATGCCCATGTTGTAGTGGGTTACGCCCGGCAGGATCGCGAGTGCGTGCCCGCCCTTGGGCCGGCCCTCGCCCATCCATCCGCCGTCCCTGAGCCCGCCATCGAGCAGCTTGAACACCTCGACGTAGTGGCTCGGCGGCGCCATGTCGGCATCCCCAGCGACGATGAGCGTCGGCATCTGGAGTCCGCGGACCTCTGCAGAGTAGTCGAAGTCCTTCGACATCGATGCCCCAATCTTCTCGAGTAGTCGAGGGAAGTCCTCAGGGCGTGGCGCGACCCTTTGGTACAGCTGGTACATCGGCGTGTCCTTCATGAACTCGGCAGCAGCCGCGTTCACCTGACCCTGCTGCACCCGCATCTCCGGATAGATCGCGTCGGGCCGGATGTTCGCTGAGGCCGCAACGAGCCGGCGGACCTTCGCGGGGTACTGCGCCGCTGTGTGTAGCGCTACACCACCACCGAGTGAGTAGCCCACGAGGTCCGGTTTGTCCAACCTGAGGTGGTCGATCAGTGCCGCGATGTCGCCGGCCATGAGCCGGACGTCGATCGGTCGATCGATGTCCGCGGTACGTCCATGCCCTTGCAGGTCGGGGGTGATCACCTGGTGGCGCTCCGCCAGCTGCGGAAGAACCGGCCCAAACATCTCGCCCGACCCAAGCCCACCGTGCAGCAGGATGAGCGGGCGTCCCGCCCCATGAGTCTCGTAGTAGAGCTTGAGGCCGTTAACCTCGGCGTACTGGCCGGTGCCCTTCACATCGGTTGTCAAATCGGTCTTCATGCTTGTGCTCCTTGTGTGGTCAATGGAAGCTCGTGCCCAGGATCAAGACTCCGCCTATGCCTCGAATTCATCGGCCAGTGCGCGAGATCGAGGCGAGCCATGCGTAGGCTTGTCCCAGATTCGTCTCGAAGGCCGATGGCTGGATGTAATTGACGCGCCAGCCATCGCTAAAGACCGACCTGATCTCGAGCTGAGTTACCCGTCGCGGTCCCCAATCGCCAGGCTCCTCGTCGCTGAAGCACATCAGATAGTAGGTGCCGCCGAGCCGAATGACTCGCCCGAGGCTATCTCTGAAGCGGGCACGGTCGTCGTCGGAGAACACATGAAACAGCCCCGAATCAATGACGGTGTCGAATGGCTGCTTGGGCACGGCGAGGTCTAGCGCGTCGGCGAGCTCGAAGCGAGCTTTGAGTCCACGCCGTCTTGCTTTGGCCCGCGCCTTCCTGATCGCGGTCGGCGCGCCATCGACTCCTGCCGCGGCGAAGCCATGCTCGGCAAGGTATAGGACGTTTTCACCGGTCCCGCACCCGACGTCCAGGACCAGCCCGGTGATCTGGCCGGTCTCGGCCAGCCGCATGATCGCGGGCTGTGAGCGGCCAATGTCCCATGGCGGGGTTCCGAGGTAGGCCGATTCAAACAAGTCTGCAGGCACGGCTGGACGTTTTGCCCCTAGTCTAGATCGGCTTAGCCAGCGGGCTGAAACAGCTCGATCAGGTTGCCGGCAGGATCGACAAAGAGCACTTGAGATCCACCTGGCCCAGTGACGACATCGTTTCGAGGCTTCAATCCGGCGGCCGCGAGTCGCTCAACTTCTCCGGCCACATCATCCACAATCAGCTGGATCCGGTTCCAGCCCCCAGCTCGCGGACGCTCGCCATCAGCCATGGGTCGGCCCGCCGAACTGCTTGGACCGCTGAGCAGGAGTCTCAGGTCGCCGCGCGAGACGTCAGCGAACGCCGGGCCTGCCTGGGAGAGCCGAGTGAATCCAAAGTGCGTGGTGTAGAAGGCCACAGCGGTATTGACGTCGTCGACCATGTACCGCACATTTACCGTTGCCATGGACCCTTCCCTGCCATCGACGAAGATTGAATGGACTGTACCACCGAGCGCCGGTAGTTAGCTCCATCTCTTCGCTCCGGGTGAGATGTTCCCGCATCCTTGCTATAGATAGTGGTGTCCCGGCAGGTGAGCTAGTGTCCAAGATAGACAGGGATCGGATCAGTTGTCCTGGGGTCCAACGCTCTCACTCACTCATGATCAACCCGGAGGGATGAAGTGCTTCTCGAGAACAAGAACGCGGTGGTCTATGGGGCGGGCGGTGCAATCGGGGCGGCGGTCGCCAGCGCTTTCGCTCGCGAAGGGGCTCGCGTCTTCTTGGCGGGTAGAACTCGTGTCACACTGGACAAGGTCGCCAGCGAAATCTCAGCCCTCGGCGGCATCGCAGAGGTGGCCGAGGTCGATGCGCTGGACGAGGGCAAGGTGGAGGAACACGCCGCAGCCATCACCCGGAAGGCGGGCGGCCTGGACATCTCCTTCAATGCGATCAGTCATGGAGATGTTCACGGCAGCCCCCTGCTCGAAATGCCCTTCGAAGACTTTGCGAGGCCGATATCCACCGCCGTGAGGTCGAAATTCCTGACCTTCCGAGCGGCCGCGCGGCAGATGGCCACGCGCCGATCGGGCATCATCATGACGATAACTGCCACGACGGCGCGTCAGGCCATCCCCGAGATAGGCGGCACCGGCGTCGCCTTCGACGCCGTGGAAAGCCTCTGCCGTCAATGGGCGTGCGAACTCGGCCCCCTGGGGATCCGCGTCGTCTGGCTGCAAACAACCGGAATCCCCGAGGCGCTTCATGATCCCGGCGGTATCCAGCCGGCCTACGGAACCAGTCATCCGATGACGAGCGGCGAGTTGATCGCCTGGATGCGCGACAAGACCATGCTGCGGCGGCTCACGACGCTCGCCGACGTTGGGAACATGGCGGCGTTGATCGCGTCCGATCACGCTGCTGCGATGACGGCGGCCGGCATGAACATCACGAATGGGGCAGTTCCGACCAGGTAAGGGGATGGCTGAGCTGCCCACAGGCACCGTCACCTTCCTGTTCACCGACATCGAGGGCTCGACGCAGTTGCTCAGGGAGCTGGGCGATGGTTACGCTTCCGTCTGGAAGCAGCATCAGCTGATCATCCGGG
Organism: Chloroflexota bacterium; assembly: GCA_005889225.1. Lineage (GTDB taxonomy): Bacteria > Chloroflexota > Dormibacteria > CF-121 > CF-121 > CF-13. The sequence goes on from VBEW01000078.1 coordinate 43,447, forward strand.
AGGCACTTGCCGCGGCCGGCGGGGCCGAAGTAGGCACTGAAGGCGATTCCTTTTTCGCTGCGTTCTCCAGCGCTCCGGGAGCAGTCCGAGCCGCGGTCGCCGCGCAGCGAGGCCTCGCCGCCCACGTCTGGCCGCCGGGCCACTCCGTTCGCGTTCGAATGGGTCTACACACGGGAGACGGCGTCCTCAGCGGATCGGATTATGTGGGGATGGACGTGCACCGTGCGGCTCGGATCGCCAGTGCGGCACATGGCGGGCAGCTGATCGTTTCCGAGGCCACCCGGGCGCTCATCGAGCACTCTCTTCCGGCTGGAGCGCGTCTTCGCGACCTCGGGAAACACCGCTTGAAAGACATCCTCCAGCCCGAGCACCTCTACGACCTGATTATTGATGGGCTCCCGGCTGAATTTCCGCCACCACGCACGCTGGAGGCCAGGCCGAACAACTTGCCGCTGCAGCTGACGTCATTCGTCGGACGTGAGGACCAGATCGGTGAGATCCGCGAATTGCTCTCTCGAGTGCGTCTCCTGACGCTCACGGGTCCGGGAGGAACGGGAAAGACCCGCCTGGCCCTGCAGGTTGCGGCGGAAACAGTGCGCGACTACACGGATGGAGCGTTCTTCGTGGACCTGTCGCCGGTCACGGACCCCGGCCTGGTTCCCGCGGTGATTGCACGCGCACTCGGCGTTGCGGAAGTGGCCGGCGTTCCGATACTCGAGACTCTCAAGGCGCACCTGCAGCACAAAGAACTCCTGCTTGTCGTCGACAACTTTGAGCAGCTCGTCGCGGCAGGCGGGGTGGTCGAGGAGCTCGTCTCAACGGCACCGAGGCTGAAAGTGCTAATCACATCTCGAGTGGTGCTGGCACTCCGGGGGGAGCACGAGTACGTAGTTCCTCCGCTGGAACCGCCGGACCCGAAGTCAATTGGTGATATCGAGACCCTGAGCCGCTCCGAGGCAGTGCGGCTGTTCACGGAGCGCGCCCTCGCAGTCCAGCCACGCTTCCGGATCACTACTGATAATGCTCAGGCGGTGGCAGAGATAACGGCTCGGCTGGATGGGTTGCCACTCGCCATCGAACTTGCTGCCACGCGGGTCAAGGTGCTGACGCCGCAACAGATGCTGCCTCGTCTCCAGGGCAGTCTCTCCCTGCTGGCTTCTAGCGGTCGAACGTTGCCCGGACGACATCGACAAGCCCGAGCAGAGCCTGTTCAGGCGGCTTTCGGTTTTCAGTGGTGGCTGGACGCTTGAAGCCGGCGAGGCTGTCGCTGAACCGGAACGGCTGGAAATGGAGCCTCTGGAAGGGCTGTCGGCGCTCGTCGACAAGTCGCTGGTTCGGCCACTCGACCCCGCGGACGGTCTTCCACGATTCGTCATGCTCGAGACGATTCGGCAGTTCGGTCAGGAAGCACTCTTGACTGAGGGCGAGCTTGATCCCACGCGTCGTCGTCACGGTGAATATTTCCTGAACCTCGTCCGGCAGGCCGAGGGACAGCTGACCGGAGAGGAGCAGGCTGGGTGGCTCGGGCAATGCGAGCGAGAGCTCGACAACCTCCGGGCGGCGCTGCGCTGGGCGATCGACGCCGGCGAAGCCGACCTCGGCCAAGAGGCGGCCGGGGCGCTATGGCGGTTCTGGCAACAGCACGGGCACCTGGCCGAGGGCCGCGGCTGGCTCAACGAGCTGCTGGCGATGCCATCAGGGCAGGGCAGGACAGCGGCCAGGGCGAAGGCGCTGACCGGCGCGGGCGGCATCGCCTGGTGGCAGATCGACCGCGACCGTGCCGGAGCGTTCTACGGCGAGGCACTTGCGATTGAACGCGAGCTGGGCGAGCCAGCACGAATTGCTGAGGCGCTATATAACCAGGCCTTCGTCGCCGGGGCGTCCGGAGATGTTGACCGTTCAGCAGCCCTGCTCGAGGAGAGCCTCGATCTGTTCCGGGCCGCGGAAGTCGAGCATGGCGTTGCTCGGGCTCTAGCGATGCTGGTGATGCGTGATGCTCAGGCCGGCGACTGGCAGAGCGCGATCGCAAGACTCGAAGAAGTCGTCGCGATCTGGCGCCGCCTGGGCGACCGTCTTCAGCTGGCGTTCGACCTGATCTGGCTTGCCTTCGCCTATGGTCGCGCCGGCCGCCCGCGCGAGGCCCGGTCGGCGGCGCTGGAGGCGCTGGCTTTGTTCCGTGAGGCCGGCAACGCGACCGGGATCGGGTTGGCGTTCCGGGACCTGGCCTTCCTGGCGGTGTGGGAGGGACGCCCCCAGGAAGCATTGAGGTTGGTGGGTGCGGCGGAATCCTTGCGGGATCGGATCGGCGGCGGTCCGCCACCTGGCTTCGGCGGCATGCTGGAAGGAGACCCGGCTGCTGAGGCGCGAGCGCAGCTCAGCGAGGACGAGGCGGAGCGATGCTGGCAGCAGGGACGCAGCATGGAGCTGGAGGAGGCGCTGACCCTGGCGCGCCGAGCCGAAGCCTGAGCGATGGACCGATGAATTTGACCGCAGGCGACGGTCTTAAGGTTGTTACTGGGAGCAGACCAAGTCTTGGAACTCCGCGGTTGCGATAGGAGGCATCGAGATGGACCAGAAGAACCTCGACATATACGGCAGCGAGCCCATCCCCTGGTCGCGTGCGCTCAAGGAACTCGAGGCGGCCAGCAGGAAGCCGTCCGGGGAGGCAGCCGCCCACAAAACGTGGTGGCTGGCCACGGTTCGCCCCGACGAGCGGCCGCACGTCGCTGGGGTGGGCGCACTGTGGGCCGACGGCAGATTGTATTTCACGAGTGGCGCCGGGACGCGCAAAAGCCGGAACCTGGCCGTGAATCCGAACTGCGTCATCTCAGTAGCTCTCAGCGGGCTCGACCTCGTGGTGGAGGGTACTGCCCACTTGGTGACCGACGAGCCGACGCTCCGTCGCCTCGCGGAACTCTACAACGCGCAGGGATGGCCGGCGAGCGTCAGTGACGGCGCCCTAACCGCCGACTACAGCGCACCGAGCGCGGGGCCCGCGCCGTGGAACCTCTACGTCATGACCCCGTCGACCGCCTTCGGTGTGGCCACAGCCGAACCATTCGGCGCGACCCGCTGGCGTTTCGAGCCGTCACGCGTCGAATCGCTCCAGTTCAAGACTTGACATTCCGGGATCAGGGTTCACGATTAACGACAACCGGGAAGAGGATGAGCACAATCAAAGAGGCAAAGCTGGCCGCGACAGCGCCTGTGCCGGGGATGAACAAGGCATTCGGACCGCTGAAGCAGGCCGATGCTGGTGTGTTGAATATTGGATACGCGGAAGTGGGCCCCTCGAATGGTCGCCTGGTCGTGCTGCTGCACGGCTGGCCCTACGACATTCATAGCTTTGTCGAGGTCGTGCCCGTGCTGGCATCGGCGGGCTACCGGGTGATCGTCCCGTATCTGCGGGGGTATGGGACGACCCGCTTTCTATCCGGTGAGACCTTCCGCAATGCCCAGCAATCGGCGGTTGCTCTCGACATCATCGCGCTCATGGACGCGCTGCGGATCGAGACGGCGATCGTCGCCGGGTTTGATTGGGGCGCTCGCACGGCGAACGTCATCGCCGCACTCTGGCCACAACGCTGCAGGGCGCTCGTCGCCGTGGGCGGCTACATAATCACAAGCCTTCAGGCCAACCGCCAGCCGTTGCCTCCCCAGGCCGAATACGGATGGTGGTACCAGTACTATTTCGCCACTGAACGCGGCCGGCTTGGCTACAGCAAATACACGCGCGAGTTCAACAAGCTCATCTGGAAGCTGGGGTCGCCGAAATGGGCCTTCGACGATGCCACCTTCGACCGCACCGCCGACGCATTCGACAACCCGGATCACGTCGACATCGTCATCCACAATTACCGCTGGCGCCTTGGCCTGGCTCAAGGCGAGCCGCGCTATGACGATCTCGAGCAGAAGCTGTCTGAAGAACCGGTCATCCGGGTGCCCACCATCACCATTGGCAGCGATTTCGACGGACCGCGGGCGGACGGGACAACCTACCGCGCGAAGTTTTCGGGCAAGTATTCCCACCGCATCCTGAAGGACATCGGTCACAACGTGCCCCAAGAAGCGCCGCAGGCCTTAGCCCAGGCGGTTATGGACGCCGAAGCGTTAGCCAGGGAGGATTCACAATGAAGGCGAAAGAACTGTCGCTGGCCGCGCTCCATCCCGGCTCCATCTGGGCTGGTGAAGGGCGCTCCGGTCGGATGCCGCCGCTCGCCGGGGCCACCGGGTGGCTCAACTCGCCGCCATTGACCCCGGATGACCTGCAGGGAAAGGTCGTGCTGATCGATTTCTGGACATACACCTGCATCAACTGGCTCCGCACGCTGCCCTATGTCCGGGCCTGGGCCGAAAAGTACAAGGACCGCGGCCTGGTGATGATCGGCGTCCACACCCCGGAATTCCCCTTCGAGAAAAACGTCGACAACGTTCGCCGAGCCGCCAGGGACATGCGGGTGGAATATCCGATCGCGCTCGACAGCGACTATCGGATCTGGGAGGCGTTTGAGAACCACTACTGGCCGGCCCTCTATTTCGTCGATGCCCATGGGATGATTCGACATCACCAATTTGGCGAGGGCGACTACGAGGAGTCGGAGCGTGTCATCCAGCGATTGCTGGCCGAGGCGGGGGTCGATGGGGTCGACCAGGCGCTGGTTTTAGTCGAGGGCCAGGGCGCCGAAGCCGCCGCCGATTGGAGCAGCCTGCAGTCCGCGGAGAACTATCTCGGCTACGAGCGCACGGAGAACTTTGCCTCTCCCGGCGGCGCTGCGCCGGAGGAACCTCGCGTCTACGCGGTTCCCGAACGCCTACCGCTCAATCACTGGGCGCTCGCGGGCGACTGGACGCTGCAGCCCGGGGCCGTCCACCTGAACCAGACCAACGGCGGCCGGATCGCCTACCGCTTTCATGCCCGCGATCTGCACCTCGTGATGGGACCGGCGCGAGCCGGGACGTCTGTCCCGTTTCGCGTCCTCATCGATGGACGCCCGCCGGACGCGGCGCAAGGCGTTGACGTCGACGAGCAGGGCCAGGGCGCCATGAGCGAACCGCGGATGTATCAGCTGATCCGGCAACGGAAGGCGATCACCGATCGGCGGTTCGAGATCGAGTTTCTCGACTCCGGCGTTGAGGCGTTTGTATTCACGTTCGGGTGACGCGGCTACGTTCGGGTGATTCCGACAGGGTGGGTCGGAAGGGCCTGGTGGCTTAGCTCGTACCAACGGAGGACCCGCAGCGCGCGCAGCGTGTTCCACCGGCTGGGACGACCATCGCCGTCCTCGAGCGCGAATTGGACCGCGCCGGGATAGGTGTTTTCCAGAAGCCACGTGCCGTCAGACTGCTGCTTGGATCGGAGCAAATCAATCGCTTCGGCCACGCGCGGGTCCGGGGGATCCCCAGCCGCCTGGAAGTACTCCAGAGCACGCAGCACGTCGTAGTGCCAGCGGGTGGGAAACGAGAATTGCAGCCAGGCGGGGTCGACGACGGTACCGGTGCTCTTACGCCGAAACAACCTCCGTTCGAGGAAGTACTCCTCTCCCCGGCGGCGAGTCGCGATGGATTCCGCCGAGCCGCCAGTTGCGCGCTCGTGGGCCAACAGCCCTTCCAGGACTCTGATTGTGGTATGGAAGGAAGAGCGAACCGAACCGTTCTCCACTTCGCAGTTCCACCCTCCATCCTCGAGCTGCTCACCGAGGAGCCGGGCGACCACGCCATCGACATCTTGATCGAAGTAGGCACCGAGCACGACGGTCATACCGTTGATGCACGGCTCAACTTCGCCGCTAAAGAACGGCTGGCCGGCGTGCTCCCAACGGCAGTGTTCTCGGACCTGCGCCACTGCCCGGCGCACGATGCCAGAGTGGGGGTCGACACCGAAGTCGCGCAGGAGGACGAGAGTGTATGCAGTGGCATTCCAGGGTTGGCCCTTGGGTTGCTCGCCTTTACCTGATTTAGCCCTCTGCGCGGGGAATAACGCGCCTCCCGCCCACTGGCCGTCTTCGCCTTGCAAGGCCAGCAGCCGGGCACCCCACCCTTCGGTCGCCACGCGGGCGCGCTCCGCCGCGACGATTTCTGCCGGCGCATCGGCAAGATCGCGCAACACCTGCCAGCGGATGGCAGGGTCGGAGTCGAGCAGCCAGTCCAGTACGGCCACACGCCGAGTCTAGCGGCCGGGGCCGCTTCAACGATGGCCCGGTGAATGCAGGCGCAATAGCCGTTCCGGGCCGATGAGTTCGGAACTGCGGCCGGGTCTTATTGTTTGAACCCGATCACTGAAAAGGAGACCGACGATGAAGGAATTCCAGTCGCTAATCGGCGAATGGCACGGCGAAGGAGAGGTCCCAATGGAACCTCCGATGAGGATCTCCATGCAGGCGAAGATCGAGCGCCTCGGCGAGTTCATCGTCTTTAGCTCGGTGGGCGAGCCCGCGGACGTGCCCGACAGCGTCTCGATCATCGGCGGCGCTCCCGAAGGTGAGCCGCAGCCGATGCACTACTTCGACTCTCGAGGGGTCAAGCGGCTGTTCATGATGGCCCTCGAAGGCTCCACCTGGAAGATCTGGCGGGCTCCCGGCGAGGATTGGAAGGGCCCCCACGGCCCCGGCTTCAACCAGCGCTTCATCGGCGAGATCTCGGCTGATGGCAAGACGATCGAAGGCCGGTGGGAGCGCGGCACGGGGGACGCCGGCGATGAGTGGGAGATCGACTTCCCGATCAACTACTTCCGCAAGTAGCGCAGCACGCTCTTGGGCGTGATCGCCAAGGACGTTGTTGACAGCGTCGAGGGTACACCGATCGCCCGCGATGGCTTGGCTCTCGGCATAATCGAACAGTGGAACCAAGGGAGATCGTTGCCGAGCTCTGGCGTCGAATTCAGTCGCGTGACTGGGATGCCGTTCGCGATCTGCTCGCCGATGACTTCGTCCTCGAATGGCCCAACGCACGAGTTCGCATTCGCGGCCGAGCGAACTTCGTCGGGTTCAACCGCAGCTACCCGGAAGGCTGGTCGATCGAGGTCCTCCGAATCGTTGCTGCCGGAAATATTGCGGTCTCAGAGGTGCGTGTCCCTCATCCCACCGTGGGTCCGCACTATGCACTCTCGTTCCTCGAAGTCGAAGGCGGCCAACTTGTGCGCGGCCGCGAATATTGGGTCGAGGAGCGCTACGAGAAACCAGCCCCAGATCGCGCCCGCTGGTTCGAGCCGCTGTGAGGCGTCACGGTGCCGGCTAAAGAGAGCGGGTCGGCTCAGCGCATCTCGTTGATGCGGATCAGGTTGCCAGCGGGATCGCGGAAGGCGCAGTCGCGAACCCCATACGGCTGCGCGGTCGGCTCCTGGACGACTTCGGCGCCGCTGGCCTGCACCCGTGCGAAGGTGCCGTCGAGGTCGGCTGTGGCCAGGATGATGGCGGCGTAGCTGCCCTTGGCCATCATCTCGACGATGGTGCGGCGCTCGTCGTCGGTGACGGGGCCGGGGCCGACGGCCGCCGGGTGCAGGACGATGGACGTGCCGGGCTGGCCGGCGGGGCCGACCGTGATCCAGCGCTTGCCGCCGTATCCGACCTGGTTGCGGACTTCAAAGCCGAGGGTGTCGCGATAGAAGGCCAGGGATGCGTCCGGATCGTCGTGCGGGAGAAAGGTGGCGTGAATCGTGAGGTCCATGGCAGTCATGCTGGTTGCGGCTCGGTGACCGGCGCTTCTCGATTCCTGATCGGTCTGGTCACTTGTTTCGCCACGCACGGCGGCATCCCCGCCGTCGCGCTCGCCTCGTGGCGCCGGTAGGTGCTGGGCGGCTTACCGACCAGTTCGGTGAAGCGACTGCTGAAGGTGCCCAGCGACGAGCAGCCGACCGCGAAGCAGACCTCGGTGACGCTGAGGTCGCCACGACGCAGCAGCGCCATCGCGCGCTCGATACGCCGCGTCATCAAGTAGCTGTACGGCGACTCGCCGAAGGCGAGGCGAAACTCCCGGCTGAGGTGCCCGGCCGACATGTGCACGCCGCGGGCGAGCGCCTCGACGTCCAGCGGCTGCTCGTACTCCCGGTCGATCCGGTCGCGGACGCGGCGCAGCCGCGCGAGGTCGCGCAGGTGCTGCGTCGAGGCGGCTTGGGGTTTGATGCCAGCGGCGCTACGCAAAGAACTCAGAGAAAAAGAAGTCAACAAGCACATTTACAATGCTATAAAAAGAAATAGGTGCAGGCGGTACCCCGACCAGTTCGGTGTCACCGCTTCTGGCTGAATCGCACTATATTGCCCGATGGGTCGCGAAATGCGCAGTCGCGAACGCCGTAGCCCTGGTCCATCGGCTCCTGGAGCACCTCCGCCCCGGCTCGGCATACGTGCTCGAAGGTGGCGTCGCAGTCGTCGGTAGCGAAGATGACGGCGCGCAGCATGCCCTTGGCCAGGAGCTCCGACATCACCTGCTTGTCCTGCGGTGGGGCGTTCGGATTGGCCGTCGCCCGCTCGAGCACGATGTTGACGTCGGGCTGCGTCTTCGGGCTCACCGTCAACCAGGGCATGCCCTCGTCCTTGGTGTCGTTGCGAACCTCGAGACCAAGAACGTCGCGGTAGAATGCCAGGGCTTCGGGGTGGTCGTGGACGGCAATAAAGCAGTGCGAGACTTTCAATTCCATGTCTCTCACGTTAGGTAGGTCGCGCGGGCGATGCTTCTCTATTCCTGACCGATGTGGGGCGTATTCTTGAGACCCGTCAGAAATCAAGAAGCCATCGCGGAGCGCGGGGCCTAGGCTGATGGTATGACGTGCCAACGCCGCGAATTGCAGAGGAGGAAACCAATGCAGATCAAACTGACCAGCATTTACGTCGACGACCAGGACAAGGCCTTGCGCTTCTACACCCAAGTGGCCGGCTTCGTGAAAAAGGCGGACGTTTCGCAGGGGGGGTATCGGTGGCTCACCGTGGCGTCGCCCGAAGAGCCGGATGGCACCGAGCTGCAACTCGCGCGCAACGACAACGCCGCGGCCAAGGCCTACCAGGAGGCGCTCTTTCAGCAGGGCCAGCCCGCAGCCATGTTCTTCACAGACGACGTCCAGCGCGACTACGAGCGGATGAAAGCGGCTGGCGCCGAATTCACGATGCCGCCCACCAAGGTGACAGGCTCGACCATCGCTCAGACGAATGACACGTCTGGCAACCTGATCCAGATCGCGCAGCTGGACCGAGTACGAATCGGAGCGGGGCGCCGGTAAGCCGGTCGAAGGCATACAACAGGGAGCAGCGGGTCGCGCCGGGACGTGTCAACGTCTGGGAGGGCGCGGCCCGTCGCCCTGTGTTCGACTGCGTTGCTGCGGGACTCCAGAGCGCGCCGCCTGCTCGCCGGCCTGGCCGTCTCATCATTGGGCGACGGGATGAGCATCGTCACCATCGCCTGGCTCGCGCTGGCGATCGCGCCATCCGGCGACGCCGGCGTCTACGTCGGCTAGCACGGGGGTCGGCGGTAGGTACAGGATTCCGGGCAACACGAACCCTGCGACGTCAACCGGCCGTCACACTCGGCTCAGCGATCGCTGCGAAGATAACCGAATGGGACCAGTTCCCGGACGGGGCCGAGGCGAGCGAGCGCGTGGCTGACGCCCGCGTCGATCCTGGGCGAGCCCATGGCGCCCATCCGGTCACTCCGCTGGAGCTCTTCTTCGACCTCGTCGTGGTCTTCGCCATTACCCAGGTGTCGAGCTTCTTATCGCGTCGTCCGACGCTGGGCGGCCTGTTCGAAGGGCTGCTCCTGCTGGGCGCCATTTGGTGGGCCTGGTCTGGCTACGCCTGGCTCACGAACATGCTCGATCCCGAGGAAGGCGTTGTCCGGCTGGCGATGCTTGCGGCGATCGGCGCGATGCTTGTCATGTCCCTTGCCGCGCCCGGAGCCTTCGGGTCGGACGCCGTCACGTTCGCCATCGCTTATGCCGTCGTGCGCGCATTTCAGCTCGTGCTCTTGGCCATCGCTGCTCGCGGTGATCGAGAACTCATGCGCGCCGTCGCGCGGCTCGTCCCGGCCGCCGCCCTTGCCACCGTCATGCTGGTCGCCGCCGGATTGGTCCAGGGTTGGGAGCGGCTGGCGCTCTGGTGCGCGGCGCTGCCCATCCTCTACCTGGCTCCGCTGCTGGGGCACATGCGCGGATGGCGCGTCTCGCCGGAGCACTTCGTCGAGCGTTTCGGGCTGATCATTATCATCGCTCTCGGCGAATCCATCGTGGCGATCGGCGTCGGCGCGGCCGGACTCCCTCTCGATGCCGGCGTGATCGTCGCCGCCCTCCTCGGGATCACCGTCGTGGCATGCCTCTGGTGGGCCTACTTCGACTGGGTCGTCTATGTCGCCCAGGCGCGGCTGGCCGAAGCCATGGGACCCGCACGCGCGGCGCTCGCGAGAGACGCGTATTCCTACTTGCACCTTCCGATGGTGGGGGGCATCGTTCTCTTCGCGTTTGGGCTGAAGACGACGCTCGCCGACGCGAGCGGTGCGCTCGCGGTTATTCCGGCACTCGGCCTGTGCGGTGGGGTCGCGCTCTACTTCGTGGCGCACATCGCCTTCCGCTTGCGGATCGGTGGAGGCTTCGGGCGAGGCCGGCCGGTCGCGACCGTTCTGCTGCTGGCGCTGATCCCGGCCGCAACCATGATCCCTGCCCTGCTCGCGCTCGGCCTGGTCGCGGCGGTCTGCGTCGGCCTCATCGTCTACGAGGTCTTCCGGCACCGACAGGCTCGCGCCTGGATCCGGAGCCGACGTGGCGCCTTCACCACGGAAGAGGCCCTGGCCGTCCAGAGGAGCCGAGGCCGGGGGCGGCGCCGCCAGCCAGGTCATGATGGTGCTGAAGATTCGATTCGCGAATGAGGACCTGTCTACGCGGTTTTCTCAATGCCCTACTGGAGAAGGCGGAAGGAACGCGTTCTGGAAACATGGAGATCTCGACGTGAGGGCGCAGACATCTAGGTCACGGAATTCATGACCGCCATCGGGCTGCGGCCTGGGGAGAGGACATGAGAGCCGCCGTTTGTACGGCGTACGGGCCGCCCGAGGTGCTCCATATCAGGACTGTGCCCGACCCGCGTCCCAGGGACAAGGAAGTGTGTATCCGGCTTTTCGCGACCGCGGTCACAGCCAGTGACTGCATCGTGAGAGGCCTCAAGCTGCGCGGCATCTACCGGCTCTTGATGCGAGCGGCGTTCGGCATCAGGGCACCGCGGAAGGGGATCATCGGCATGATCGCGGCCGGCGAGATCGAGTCGGTCGGCCGCGAGGTAACCTCCTTCAAGCCAGGTGACCAGGTGTTCGGAATGGACGGTTTCCGCGCCGGTACATACGCCGAGAAGGTGTGCTGGCCGGCGAGCTCGGCGCTCGCGCTTCGACCTGCAAACTTCACGTACGAGGAATCCGCCGCCCTACCCTACGGCGGGCTGATCGCCTCGTTCTTCGTGCGTCGGCTGAAGCTTCAGAAGGGCCAGCGGGTGCTGGTCTATGGAGCGTCGGGGGCGATCGGCACGTCCGCGGTCCAGCTGGCAAGGAATCTCGGTGCCGAGGTGACCGGCGTCTGCAGCACCGCGAACCTCGAGCTTGTGCGGTCGCTGGGTGCGACATCGGTGATCGACTACACGAAGGACGACTTCACGCAGGGCGGCAGGCGTTACGACGTCATCTTCGACGCCGTTGGCAAACGGAAAAGTGCGAAGTCAATGCTCAACGCCGGCGCGGCACTCGCATCGGGCGGACTATCGATGTCCGTCGATGACGCGTTCCCGAGGACCAAGAAGTCAGACCTGTTGGTGCTGAAGGAACTCGCCGAGAGCGGCGCGTTTCGGCCGGTGATCGACCGCCGCTACACGCTGGCTGAGATTGTGGAGGCGCACCGCTACGTCGATCTGGGTCACAAGAAGGGCAACGTGATCGTCACCATCTCACCACGCTGATTCAAAGTTATCAAGGGATCACAGCGATATGGATGACGGCCGAGGGCGGCCGACTCGATGGGAACCAACGATGATCGGCATCGTCAGTGCGAGCCCGACTGCGAGCATGCTTGCGAGTACGAACAACAAACCCGACACCTGGACTAGCCTGGCGATCGTGTTGCCAAGATCCAGCGCAAGCATTGGCGCAAGAACGTTCACAGAGTTACGATGGTCGCCCTCGAAAGAGAGGTGTCCAACGGCGTAGCGCGAGTCTTTTGTCGCGGCGCCGGAACCGAACATATGCGCCGCCCAGTCTTAGCAGGCCATTAAAACGTCGCACCATCTCGCCGTCAATTGGCAGCGCTACATGGTGCTTGACGCGAGTGGGCGAATGGTCTAGGCTGCAACGAACGCGTGGACTCCTCCCAGGGTGAATCGCAGGCCGGGCGCAAGCCCGACGCGGCACAGATCCGGGTCTTGATCGTAGAAGATCATGCCGTCGTCGCTCAAGCGCTCTCGGCGATGCTCGAGGCCGACGCCGGTATCAAGGTCGTAGGACGCTTTGGTAGTGTCGCTGGCGCAATCGAAGGGGCCCGGCGCGCGGCCCCCGATGTTGTCCTGCTGGACTATCGGCTGCCGGATGGCACCGGTGCCGAGGCGACCGCCGCGATCCGGCGACAAGTGGATCCGCCAGCGATCCTCCTGCTCAGTGCTGAAAACACAGAGGAGGCACGACGCCGGTGCTTCGAGTCTGGTGCCTGCGATTTCCTTCTCAAATCTGCAGACGTCGCCGAAATCCCGCGGGCGATCCGTCAGGCGGCGTTCGGCAAGGTCCCGTCGCCCCGTCTCGTACCAGCGCTGCGCTAGTCGGCGGCTGGTTCGTCAGGCCCGGGTTCCGGCTCCAGGCCGCAAGACGCCTGAACCGAGACCCAGCTTAAGGTAATCCTTTCGGCACTTCCACGCGCCGCAAATTCTTGTAATCGTGGGTGTGGGCGGTGCATAGTACGCGAGTGCCTTTGGGTGTCGCGTTGGCACTACCCAACTTCCCCCGGACTTGGGCCGCGATCGTGAGACCTGCGGCCCAGTCATGCGTTCCGATCCCGTGCGGCGGCGGCCTGCTCGGCAGCGAACTCATCCGGGTTGCGGCGCACGGTACACAGTCAATCACTCCACGTCCCCAGATCGTTCCCTTGCCTTCTGACAGGTAGGACCGGCCTGATCCGATCGACCCTGTCGAAACCAACTGCTGGGTGCGACTCTCATAGGTAGATGCCCTACGAAAGTGGCAGCGCCCACGGGCACGCGGCACAATACTCCCTAGAGGAGGGGGTTTGGGTGCCTGCGGTAAAAAGCTCGGCTCGCAACCAGGCAGTCGTTGCAACGCGTCTTCACAAGGCACTCGAAGCAGAACACCACCGAGCGTTCATAAGATCGCTCAGACAGCTTCTGACGGCGCGCGACCGCACCACGCTTCTGCGGGAAGCGATCGTCATCTTGAAATGGTCGGTCCGACCGAAATCGGTCGCAATTCTGACACCCCATGGCAGCGACCACGCATTCGCAATCGCCGCGGCCGAGGGGGTGGTCTGGAAACCGAAGAGGTCGACGGCGCCGTCGACTCTGGCGCGCCTCCTTGCGAGAGGGCTGCGCCTGCGCCGACCAATGATAATTCCCGACTTGATCGTGCCGCCCGTAACGAAAACGAGGCGGCATCATCGGCAACCTTCTTATGCCCGAGGCATGCTCGTACCAATTACTGGTATTTCTCGGCGCTTTGGCCTGCTGACGCTTCGGTCGCGACGCGATACGCCATTCGGCGCAGCTGACGCCCGGGTTGCCGGCGCCGTCGCCGATTTGCTTTCACTTGCCCTCAAGCGGTTCGACAAAGCTGAGCAACTTCGGGAGCACGCGCGCCGCTACCGGCGCCTGGTCGATGGCGCCGGCGAAGTCATCTTTCGCGCTTCCCTCATCCCGGAGCCTCGGATCGGTTACGTGAGCCCGTCTATCAAGATCCTCACTGGGTACACGGCCTCCGAGTTCTACGCCAACCCGCGGCTCCTCACTCGGCTAATCCATGCCGAGGACATGCCGGATCTCCTTGCTAAGCTCGAACATCCTGAACAGATCGTGGGTCGGATCCGGCTGCGCCTCATCGGCAAAGATGGGCGGCGCAGCTGGGTGTCGGTGGCGAGCGTGCCAATTTATGACCGGAGGGCAAGGCTGATAGGAGTGCAGGGTAGCGCCTGTGAGATTTTCGACCCCGTTGTCGCGGGGGAGCAATTTCGCGCGGCGTCCGAATCGATGGAGGCCATCCTGCAAGGTCGCCGGGGCGAGACCGTGCTGCGCATCATCGTCCATCACCTCCGTTACGTACTGGATGCGGACGAGGTGCTGATTGCGGCGGCCGGCGGAGGCAAGTCCTCGCTGACGATCATCTGCCACGATGGCACGAATCTGCGCGGCCACCGGACTGGCGGCACGGTGTCGCGAACTGATCCACTGGTTGGTCGTGCGCTTAAGGCTGATCGGCCAATTGTGACCGGACGAGGTATCGCCACGGCGATACCGTGGTCGAGCGGCAAGCCTGGGGTGCTCATCGCAGGGGGGGTGGCCGGCGACGAAGTGCACCTCGCAAAAGCTGTTGGAGCGGTCGAGCGTTTCGCGCGCGAGATCGGTACGACCCTCGAATCCATGCGGGTGCACCAGTCATATCTCCGGCAGGCTATCCAGGAGGATCGGTCGCGTATTGCGCGAGAGCTCCACGATGGGATCGTTCAGTCGCTGTACGCCCTGGAAATGGTTTTGCAGATGAATGCCGCCTCCGTTCCAGACCCGGCGCGCGGCCGTGTCTCCCAAGCCGCAGCTGGCATTCGTGAGGCGATTCAAGACATTCAGCAATACGTCTTCGATCTGGAGCCTAGCGTGCTCAGCGACGGTGGACTCGCAAATTCACTCCAGCGCCTGGCCGTGGAGTTCGAGGCGAGCTCGCGGATTATCGTCAGCCTCCACAGCGAGCCGGATGCGGTCGCCTCGCTCGAACCGGTTGCGACTCACGTGCTCCAAATCGTACGCGAGGCCCTATCGAATGTCCGGCGTCACTCGCACGCCCGGAGCGCCGGGGTCACCATACGGACGGTTGGTCGGCGGATAAAGCTCGAAATCAACGATGATGGCCGCGGTTTCAGCCAGGAGGCCGCACAGGGCCTCGGAATGCGGAACCTTCGAACGCGTGCCAGGCTGCTGGGTGGGAAATTGGAGTTGAAGTCAGATTCGAAACATGGGTCACTCGTCCGCCTTACGGTTCCGTCGGCGGCGCGTGAGTCCCCACCGGATTCGGTCTCGCTATCCTCCTGACCGCCGAGCATCGTCCTGCGCAGTGCCTATTGGTTGGGGCTCCGTACGTTATCGCCAGGGCCACAACCGGGCCGACAGGTTGTGGTCTACCGGGGGCGCCGGCCTGGGTGTCAAACCCAGACCGGCGAAGCCAATGAGGAGCGGCTGCTGGGGTTGCTTATCCACAGTGATGACGGCGGGACCGAGAGTGATGCGGGGTTGCCGACCGTTGTCGCCCGTCGTCAGATGAAGATCCAGAGAGCTTCTCGAGCTGCCGATCGGAGCCGCCAATACCGCTGCAAGCGGGAGGGCAGGTACGTTCATCGACGATCCAAGCATGCAATTGGTAGGCGGACCGCCTCTAGTGCCGAAGGACACGACTGAGAGGTACGGCGCTCAGGTCTACCCGGGTATCGAAGGGCCTACCGGCTGATTACCCAAATGGATTGCGATGCTGAGCCACATAGGCTGCGGCTTCTGTCCGCCGCGCGACTTCCAGCTTGCCGAGGATTGTCGAGACATGATTCTTGACCGTCTTCTCCGAAATGTGAATGTCCCGCGCAATCTGCGCGTTCGTTTTGCCGGTCGCCAGGAGGCCCAGGATCTGATCCTCGCGAGCAGTAAGCCGCGAGAGCTTTTCGTCCCTGGCAAACACCGGGCTTTGACGGACACGAGTGAGGACCTGCCGAGTTACGGATGGATCGAGGAGACTCTCGCCCTGACCTACGCGCCGCACCGCCCGGATCAGCTCACTCGGAGTGGCGGTCTTCAGCATATAACCCGCCGCTCCCGCCATGATGGATGCGAAGAGCGCTTCGTCGTCCGGATAGGAGGTCAGCATCAGCACATTACTCCTCGGGACTCGGGACTGGATTTCGCGCGTAGCTTCGATTCCGCTCCCGTTCGCGAGGCGAACGTCCATAAGGACGACATCGGGTTGTGCACGCACAGTTGCGGCGACTGCGTTCGGCACATCGCGCGCTTCGGCCACGACTCGGATGTCGGGTTCCGCCTCGAGGACCAGACGGATGCCTGCGCGTACCACATCGTGGTCTTCGGCAACGAGCACTCTCACGTCAGCCAACCGTTTCGCAAGCCCCCCACCACGCAGCTCTTGCGGGTCAAATGGATCGGCTCATCAGCGAGCCGACCAACCCGACGTGGAGCATAGCGCGGATTGCGGAAAGATGTCCTCCGTATTGGTACGGATTTCTTGATCAAAGACCGCACAAATTCCCCACAGTGCGCTTACCGATGTATAGCTGCTCGGCGATATCACGCGCGGTAAGCGATTGCATGAGGTTCGCGTGGGGGTCAACGTCGGTTGCAGCAGCGCGACGCGCAGGTTGCAAGGGTTTGCGGATTACGCTCCGTGCAGGATCTTGCCTCTTTCCGTGTCGAATTCTTGTTGTGTCAAGACGCCTTGGTCCAGCATCTTCTTAAGCTTTCCTAACGTAGCTATCTTGGCAGCTTCCATCTGCTCAGTATGCGTCTGCTTCTGCATCTGCGCCATTTGAGCGTCCTGTTGTGCCTCATGCGCGGACGTCTTCGCGGCCGCATGACCGGCAACGGCTCCGACTGTGCCTGCGACGACGGCCGTCCGCAATAGGGGTCGCCTTCGAATCAACATTGGCGTTCTCTCCTAGGTGCTTGTGGGGGATTCCGACAGCTTGGCAGGTGCCCCCCTGTCCCACGGAAGTGCCGAAGGGACCTTGAAGGTTAGGCCCTAAATCCGCCGTTGGGCACTAGGAAGCACGCTGGCCTTCATGGCAAGGTCTGAGCAGTCGAATCTGACGATAAGGGAGGTAGTAATGAAAACGAGGGCCGCGACTCCGTTGCGACGACGCAGCCGGACGGCAGCATTTCCATCAGAGGAGGATCTGATCTCGGTACTTTTCATCGAGGATGACGCGCATCTTGCTGAGATGTATCGACTCAAGCTCGAGACGGACGGTTACCAGGTGACGATCGCCGAGTCCGAGGAAAGCGTCAAGCAGGTGCTTCCCGACCTGATCTATCTCGACATCCGAGCTCCGCATCGCGACCGGGTCCGCGTTCTGCGACGGCTCCGAGCTCACGACGCCACAAAGCCGATTCCCGTTGTCATCTTGTCGGACTACCCTGAGCAAGAACTCATCGACGCCGGTGCCGACCTCGGTGTGGGTGAATACGTCGTCAGATCCGCTGGCCCAACGAGCCTTAGTCAAGGGATCGAGGAATGGGGCACACAGCGCACGGAAGTCGACTGACGCCGGCGGGGCCAGCGCAGAGAGGACGGCTTCCCCGGTGCACTGGCTCCCGTTCGAGTCAAACGCAGGCGCCTATTCGATCTCCCGGTTTACGGCGAGCGCATAAATAACGATCACGTCGACCGAAATGATGATCAGCGCCCAGATCGGGAAGATCGCGATAATCGTCAGTTGGGCGAGGGCGTTCACCACTGTAAGGATGATCCCCACGATGCGCGCCCAGATGCTGCCGCTGAATAGGCCGAACCCAGTCGCGATCAGAAGTACGCCGACGACCAGATTCCACCACCCCCAGGCCTGTAGGTTGCCTACTAGGAGGTTGTAGTGCGCGCCGTAGTATCCGGCATTGAAGAGGGCAACGAGCCCGTCAATGAATGTAAAACCTCCTACCAAGACCAACATGGTTGCCGCGAAGATGACCCAGCCGGACCACGCGGTGCTCCGAGTGCCGGCGGGATAGTCGGCGCTCGAGTAACCCTGCCCAGCCCCTGACATCCCCTGTCGCGTAGATGTAGACATTCCGCTACCTCCTCACATAAATTTGTCCGATGCCGTCCAAGCACAAGCTAGCGGCAAGGCGAGCCGGCAAAAAGTGCTGAAGGACCTAGATCCCATGGGATCGCGGCCCGCGCGTCGTTACGCCTCAGGCGACGGTGAGGGTGGCGGTGCCGTCCGCGATTTCGCCCAGGCCAGCGCACTCACTGTGGATTACGGTCGGCTGATGGCTGACAAGCCGATGATCGCGACCCATGCGATTGTTGTCGCATAGATCATCCAGCCGACGGCCGCGACGACAGAGCGGGAGAGCCTCCGTGCGCCCCGGCGGCGCCGCCACTGCCGGCTTCGTCGCCCAGCCGTATCGACTTTGCTCAAACCGACCACCCGTTCGCCTGCAGTAGCTCCCGCTTGGCGGTCGCGAACTCACCTTCGGTTAGTGTTCCAACTCGGCGGAGCTCGTTGAGTTCCTGGATGCGTGCCAGCCGACGGGCCGTCGTGGCTTCACCTCGCCGAAGGCTGGGCAGCTCAGTATCAGCGACCAGCTGTGCGTTCGCTTCGGACAGGGCCGCCTGGAGCCGCGCTGGCCACAGGTGCTCGACGACCACGACGGCAACCGCCGACCGACGATCGTCATTTCGCGAGAGGACCTCGAGGTCACAGATTCGCAGGATGCCGTCTCGGGCAAGATCATCGAGGACCGAAACGATGACCTCGGCGGAGCGAGCCCGGCTCAAGCGGATGACGAGGACCTGAGTGGCACTGCTTACTAACGCCGGCATGTCGATACGGTAGGTAGCGCGCCGCCGTCCTGACTAGTGCCCTGGGAATCATAAAGTGATAGGCCCTTCGACCGAATCGGCGGCTCGGAATCCTGCGTCGACTGAGTCCTTCTAGTCCTCGCACCATTCGCAGAATGGTTCAAGAGGCGACGCTGACTGTCTGGAAATTCCGAACGCCAACGGGTGCGGCCCAGGCGGTGCAGGGGTCTCCTCTTCGGTCTCATCTTCTTCGTGCCTACCCTGAGTCTTGCGGTTGCGGCGTCCATGGCCGCACGCGTCTTACTCCAGGCTCTGCACAACCTCGCGGGTGCCGTGACGGCCAGGCAGCCTGAGAAGAGCCCGGAGAACAACAACGGAACACCCAAGCGCCACGGCCCTTCTCAATCGCATCGATGGGAACATCACCAGCACCGTGCCGGCTGCCGATTCTCCGATAAGTCCGGTTAGCAGCAGCCTCCCCGCAATTCGCGGGAGCGCCCGACGCCAGGTGTAGCGGCCGGTCATCGTTGCCATTCAATGAGGCTCTCATGCCGAGTCAAGGCCGTCGAGTGCCGAAAGCCCTATCGGCGATCGGCCCGAAATGTCCGCGAACCGGTCTTTCGGGCACCCACCGTTGCAAGCGAAGCGCGTCGCCAGCCGCAGGCAAGCGACGAAGACCCGATATCGTCGAGCTGTCCTAGCACCGGGATAAAGCTCGGGATCAGCTGGATCGGCGAGACAAACTAGGCGAGGGGGACCGCGGCGAGCACCTTCGGCAAGGGGTCCGACGCGCATCAGCGAGAAGACGTTGGGCGAGCACAATCGTGGTGCTAATTGGCGACGACGCCTGCTCGACCCTTGCGATGCGTCGTCCGAGCCACCAGATTGCTGCGGCTGAGGCGACAGCACGGGCCGCAAACAGTGCGAGTATGGCGGCAGGTTGGCACGCGTGGCTAAGGCCAAACGACGTTGAATGACCCGGTCACCGCCTTGGATAAGGTGGGCCGTTCGGCACTCGACCGCGCCAAGCCCCTGTGAAAGGCTCGCTACCATGGCTACTCCAGTTGCGACCAGGTCGGCCGGCGTTCAAATCGTTGACTCAGCCCGGACGGATGCTTTTTGGGCGGGCTCGCGAGCGCAAGCAATGACTCGCGGTTTGGGTTTCGGCTGGACGAGCAAACCCCTGCGGACCATCGAAGTGCCGCAACCTAGCTCAGAACCGTTCGTCGTTCCTGACCCTCCTGACGAACCTGCGTTCCCATCGCCGGACGAGGTGACGTCGCCCGAATGGTCGCCGGCAGCCCCCTGATGCCCGCCATCGGTTACCGCACTTGGCGCATCGAAAGGATCCATGGAGAGATGGGCGTGTGGCTCGTCTCTCCATACTGTCCAGCGTATTGGCCGCGCTCCGAGCGGCTTGAGGCGGTCTGCCGCCGGGAGCCGGGGGAGGTGATGAAACGGCGCGTTCTGCAGCCGCACCAGCAGGAACCCGACTGTGCGCCACCAGTCGCCGGGTGCGGTTGTGGAATTTACGCCTATCACGACGTCGAGACCATGCTGGGCAGCATCCATGAGCACTCGGTCGGCGGGGCCGTCCTGTGTTGGGGCCGCGTCACGATTCATCCCGAGGGCATCCGCGTCCAATTTGCTCGTCCAATCGCGCTTTGTCTCCCCGTGCCTAGTTACCCGAACTGCGGGGTAGAGCCCGAAGCAAAACGAGTCGCCGACACGTACGGTGTGCCCTTGGTTGAGGCAGGCTATTTGGCGGCCTACGCCTCGGAGTTTGGTGACTCTTATCGGCCCGCGTCAGCTGAAGCCTGCGACGCGTCTGGCCATTTCCGGGCGAGCGGCCTGCGCAATTTCCTCAGGAAGCTAATTGATGTCTGAGGGTCAGCGGCTGGCTGGCACGAAGATCGGGCGTCAGGCGGCCGCTAGCTGGACTGCTCCGCGAGGCCGACTCCCAGATGAGTGTGACGCGCGATCCATTGTGGCGCGAGAGGCCAACGGCTCATCCGGGCCAATGCACGTCCCGCACCAATCTGGGCGCAATGCCTACGACCTATCGGGCCAGTCGGCAGATTGCAAGTTCGCGGCCTCGTGGTACTCTGCGCGCCTCGATAAGGCTCTGGGCGTACAAGTGAGGTGACAGCTTGTGTTGTTTGGTCACGGTCCTGGCGTTCCTGGGGCCACGAGCGGGCATCCTCTTTTGGTTTCTATTCGACCCTGTGCGCTGGCAGAACGCGTTCAGCGGGTTCCACACGTTCCTGGTGCCACTAGCCGGAGCGCTGTTTTTGCCTTGGACAACGCTCGCCTACGTTCTAGTGGCGCCCACCGGATTCGTGCGAGTCGGCGGGTGGCTCTGGATCGTCGTTGGCGTGTTGTTCGATCTCGTCAGCTATTCGGGTAGCGGCTACGGCAACCGGGGCCGTCTGGCGATGTAGAGCAAGCAAATGGAGACGGAATGCGAGGTCCGCAGGCGCCCGATGTGCCGAAGGGATTGGGTGGTGGGGGGCCGTTCTGCATTGGGATCCGGCAGTTTCGGCGCGATCTTGCCGTCAAGCCGCAGCTACACCTATATATATATGTATCTGTCGCAAAGGGGGGCGCGTGAATTCAGCCGCTCTTTGGAAAGAGCTCGATGGGCGAGGCCGACGCTGGACATGGCAGGGGTCACGCCGGGGGTCGGCTATGCATAGCCCGGTGCTCGGTGTAGTATTCGCCCTGGACTAGCGAGAGGCCCCAGGGAAGGAAATGGGCGGGGGTACCAGGATCGGCGACAGGTTTGGTCGATATCTGCCCGGGCCATGCGCTCTCGCGGATAGCAAATGGGACGCTCCGGCAGCGGGGCTCTGCAGCGTTCTCCTGGCTGCCGTTTTCGTCACCGAAATCGCGTCGCCGAGGACTGTCGTTGGGGCCTTGGCTTGGCCGCCGCTGCTGGCTGCGAACTGGATGCTGTCGCGGCGCTCAGCCCGCGTTGTGCTTGTCGTCGGCGTCCTGCTATTTATCACCGCGGCCCTGATTGAAGGCCGGAATCGACTGACTATTGTGATTCTTGGTGGAGTGGTAGTCCTTATCGCTAGCGTGACGCGGCTGTATGCAACCACCCTGGCACAAACCGGAGCCTCGCTGAGGGTCGTGGGAGCGCCCCGGACCTTGCCAGAGGCAGCGTCATTGACCGCCCGCGAGCTCGATGTTGCTCGCCTCGGGGCCGAGGGGTGCTCGGCGGCCGAGATTGGGGTCAGGCTGCATATTGGGGAAAGGACCGTCGAGACCCATCTGGCCAACACGTACTCCAAGCTGGGGATTCACTCGAGATTGCAGCTGATTCGTATGGCATCCAAGCTCGGATCGGGCTGAAGTCCCCGAGTACGTGGATGGCGGCCCTCGCGCGCCCATGGGCGGGCGCCGTCGGCGGCTGATTGCGCTGAGCCCTCCGCTCCTTGGCGGTCAGCGGCCGCGGCTCGGGACTACTTGATTCCCTCCTGGATTTGTCAGAATCCGACGTTGACCGCCGATCACCGGCGCGCCCCC